>JANWLS010000165.1 GCA_025450765.1 Vicinamibacterales bacterium
CGATTCAGCGGCTGCATCGCGACGGCCTCCGCATCATCATGCTCACGGGCGATTCACCGGCCACCGCCGCGGCGGTCGCACGGCCGCTCGGAATCGACGATGTGCGTGCGGGTGTCCTGCCGGAGGCCAAGCAGGACGTGGTCCGCGCGCTGCAGGCGGAAGGGCGCACGGTCGCGATGGCGGGCGACGGCATCAACGACGCGCCCGCGCTCGCACAGGCGGATGTCGGCATCGCGATGGGCACCGGTACCGACGTCGCGATGGAAAGCGCGGGGATGACGCTCGTGAAGGGCGACCTCCGCGGCATCGTCCGCGCGCGGCGTCTGAGCCGCGGCACGCTGCGGAATATCCGCCAGAATCTCTTCCTCGCCTTCGTCTACAACGCCGTCGGTGTGCCCGTGGCCGCAGGCGTCCTCTATCCCGTCGTCGGTGTCCTCATCAGCCCGATCTGGGCGAGCGTCGCGATGACTCTGAGCTCGCTTTCGGTCATCACCAACGCGCTGCGCCTGAGAACGCTCGATTTGCCATAGAGATCCTGGTGCCTCTCTTGCACCGTCCCGTTCGAAACCGGTGCTCGCTCGCGACGCCGATGAGTCGCGCATACGGGTGAGATGGTCAAGGAGGACTCATGAAGTCGATCAAGGCGCCGCTGTACGGCCTGGCGATGGTGGTGATGCTGCTCGGCGCCCCCGCGTTTGCACGCGCGCAGAGCCCAACCGCCACGAACATGTCGCCGGAACAGTTCACGAAGCAGACGGCCATCACGAATATGGCGGAGGTGCAGCTCGGGTTGATGGCCGAGACGAAGGCGAGTAGTCCGCAGGTGAAGGCGTTCGCCCAGCGGATGGTGCGCGATCACGAAGCGATGCAGTCGTCGCTGCAGGATGCCGCCAGGCTCGCCGGCACGACCATGCCCGACACGATCGATCCGAAGCAGATGGCGCTCAAGAACGAGCTCGCGGCGAAGTCGGGCTCGAGCTTCGACAAGGCCTACATCGATGCGATGGTGAAGGGACATCGGCAGGCGATGCAGATGCTCCAGGGCGCGTCGCAGGATCTATCCAACAACGCGTTGAAGAAGGTCGCCGCCTCCGCGTTGCCGATCGTGCAGAGTCATCTCAAAGAGGCCGAACAGATCGCGCAGAGGCTCCGCAGCGGGCCGTAGCGCGAATCCGTACGGTATCATGGCCCACCCTGCACCCTCAGGAGGTGAGCCATGCGCGCCTGCGTCAGGTGGCTGGACCGCGCGCTCCGTCAGTACCAGGGCATCGTCGAATTCTGCGACCAGGCACCCTGCGTACTGCGGGTGTCTCCCGCGCGTGCCGGCCTGGCGCTCATCCTGCCGGACGGGACGCGGATCTCGCCTGGCGACCCACTCCTCGAGCTTCACCTCTGGAACGAACGGCTCCCGCGCGCCGACACGGTGAGCACCCTCGGACGGGGCGGCAGCCTGCGATCGCGCCTCGATTGGTCGCTCGAGGCGCTCGCCCGGTACCTGTCGGAGGAGTCAGGGCCCGACGAGGTGTGCGCCTGTCACGCGCTCTTCCGCTTTCACCTCGGCAGCCGGCGTCCCGGGTTCGTCCGCGTGATGCGCCAGCTTGGATTCACGGTCGCGAACGACCTTCCGTCCTCCCCAGCGCGGCTCGCGGCGGAGCATGGCTACGTCCGTGCCCTGCAGTGGACCTACCATCCCGTTGGGCCGTACCCGGACATCCGGCCGTTCGAACAGGTCCATCTGTGGATGTCACGGCGGATGCTGCTGGCCCGGTACCGCCAGCCCTCAATCCTCAGCCTCGCCGGCCGCCCGCGGCCACCCGCGTCGGCGTGCGCGCTCCTTCAGCAGCATGAACAGCACCGGCACGAGGATCAGCACATTGATGGATGACGTGACCATCCCGCCGACGATGGGCGCCGCGATCGGTTTCATCACGTCCGAGCCGACGCCAGTCTCCCAGAGAATCGGGATGAGACTCGCCAGGACCGCGACGACCGTCATCAGCTTCGGACGGAGCCGCAGCACCGCACCGTCGATGGCGGCTTGCGTGACGTCAGCCGCGCCGAGCGGCTGCCCCGAGGCCACCCGCGCATCGAGCGCCTCGTGCAGGTACACCATCATCACCACGGCTGTTTCGACCGCGATGCCGAAGAGCGCGATGTACCCGATCCAGGCGGCGACGCTGAACTCGTAGCCGAGCAACCACTGCAGAATCAGACCTCCCGTCAGCGCGTAGAACGTCGGCACGATAACAATCGCCGCCTCCGCCGCAGAGTTGAACAGCAGGTAGAGCAGGATGAAGATGACCAGGAACACGATCGGCACGATGATCGCGAGCCTCCGCTCGGCCCGGAGCTGGAACTCGTATTCACCAGCCCACTGATAGGTGTAGCCGGCGGGCAGGCGCATGTGCTGCTGCAGGGCGTGCGTGGCGCGCTCCACGAACCCGCCGTAGTCGCTCGTCTTCAAATCGACGTACACGTAGCCGGTCAGCGCGCCTTCTTCGTCGCGGATCATGGCGGGGCCGCGGGAGAAGGAGACGTGCGCGACTTCGCCGATGGGTATCTGCGCGCCGGTCGGTGTCGCGAGCAGCACGCGGCTCAACGCGTCGAGGTCGTCGCGGAAATCGCGGCTGTAGCGGATGTTGACCGGGTCGCGCTCACGTCCCTGCACGTTTTCCGCGATGTCCTCGCCGCCGATGCCGGAGCTGACGGCGCGCTGGACGTCTGCGACGGTCAGACCGTACCGCGCGGCCTGCGCGCGGTCCACGGCCACGTTGATGTAGAACCCCTGTGACACGCGCTCGGCGAATACCGATCGCACATCGGGCAGCTTCGTGAGCACGCGCTCGATGTCGGCGCCGGCCCGCTGGATCCCTTCGAGGTTCGGCCCTTGAATCTTCAGGCCGACGGGCGTCTTGATGCCCGTCAGCTCCATGTCCAGCCGATTCTGAATCGGCATCGTCCAGGTGTTGGTCAGGCCGGGAAACTGGAGCTTCGCGTCCATGTCCTGCACGAGCCGCGCGTAGGTCATCCCCGGCCGCCACTGGTCGCGCGGTTTGAGCGTGATCGTCGTGTCGTACATCCCGAGGGGCGCGTTGTCGGTGGCGCTGTCGGATCGCCCAATCGTGCCGAAGACCGATTCGACTTCAGGAAACGTGCGGATGATCCGGTCCTGCTCCCCGAGGAGCGTCGAAGCCTGCGTGATCGAAATGCCCGGAAGGGCCGTCGGCATGTACAGGGCCGCTCCCTCGAAGAGCGGCGGCATGAACTGGCTACCGATGCTCGTCACGAGCGGGATGGTGAGGATCAGAAAGGCCAGATTCAGCAGCAGCACCGTCTTCGGGAACCTCAGGCACCGGCGCAGCACCGGGAGGTAGAGGGCCTGCGTCACGCGCGAGACCGGATTCCTGTGCTCCGGGCGCAGCTGGCCGCGGATGAACAGCAGCATGAGCACGGGCACGAGCGTGATCGCCAGCAGGGAGGATGCCGCGACCGACAGCGTCTTGGTCCAGGCGAGCGGTGTGAACATCCGCCCTTCCTGCGCCTCGAGCAGGAAGACGGGCAGGAACGAGACCGCGATGATGACGAGCGACACGAAGATGGCCGGACCGACCTGCCGCGCCGCATCGAGCAGGATCTGGCGGCGCTCACCCCGGGGAATCCGGCCAGCCGCGGCCGCCTGACGCTCGGCCAGATGCCGATACCCGTTCTCCACCATCACGATCGCCGCGTCGACCAATACGCCAATCGCCAGCGCCAGACCGCCCAGTGACATGATGTTGGTGCTGATGCCAAGAGACGAGAGTGGAATGAAGGCCGCCAGCACCGCGATCGGCAGCGTGATGATTGGAATCAGCGCCGCGCGAAGGTGACCGAGGAACAGGATGATGACGAGGCTGACCACGATCGCCTCTTCGACGAGATCGCGCCGGAGCGTGTGGACGCTCTCCTCGATCAGGGTGGATCGATCATAGGCGCCGACGACCTTCACTCCCGCCGGCAGTGAGGGCGCGATCGCCGCGAGCTTCTGCTTCACCCCGTCGATCACCGTCAGCGCGTTCATGCCGTCGCGCATGACGACGATGCCGCCCACCGTTTCGCCGCGGCCGTTCCACTCGGCGACCCCGCGGCGGATATCGGGGCCGAAGGCGACCGTCCCGAGGTCGCGGACGAGCACCGGTGTCCCGTTCACCGTGGCCACGGGCACCGTCGCGAGATCGTCCAGCGATCTGAAGTAGCCGAGCCCGCGCACCATGTACTCGGCGCCGCCGAGCTCGAGCAGGCGCCCGCCGACTTCGTTCGTGCTGGCGCGCACGCGATCGATCACCGTCGAGAGCGGAATGCGATAGGCGCGCAGCTTGTCTGGATCGAGCTTCACCTGGTACTGGCGGACGAAGCCGCCAATCGACGCGACCTCCGCCACGCCAGGGACGGTCTCGAGCTGATACCGCAGGAACCAGTCCTGCAGGCCTCGCAGATCGGCCAGGCTCTGCGTGTGGCTGGTGTCGGTGAGCACGTACTCGTACACCCAGCCGGCGCCGGTGGCATCCGGACCGATCGCGGGATGCGCATTGGCGGGCAGGCGCCCCTGCAACTGCTGCAGATACTCGAGCACGCGCGAGCGCGCCCAGTACACGTCGGTGCCGTCTTCGAAGACGACGTAGATGTAGGAGTCTCCGAACAGGCTCTGGGCCCGGACCGCCTTCACGTGCGGTGCTGCGAGCATGGTCGTCACGATCGGATAGGTGACCTGATCTTCGATAAGGTCCGGTGGTTCGCCCGCCCACGGCGTGTGGATGATGACCTGCACGTCCGAGATGTCGGGCAGCGCGTCGAGCGGCACACGGCGCAGCGACCAATACCCGGCCACGATGAGGATCCCGGTGCCGAGGAACACGAGAAAGCGATGGCGCGTGCACCAGGTGATGATTGCTGCGATCATCGTCACCGGCCTCCTGTGACCGAGACCGTGAGCTGCTGCCGTGCCACGATCTGCTGCTGGCGGCGCGCGACGACCGTGACCTGCCACGTGCCGCCCGACCCGAGGACGAGGGTCCCCTCGAAGCGACCGGTGCCGATCTCCTTCAGCGCCTCCTCGGCACGCATCGCCGCCATCCCCATGGCCGGCATCGCCGGCATGAAGAAGGTGACGGTCACCTGGGCGCCGGTGACGGGTTGGCCGGACGCATCGGTCAGCGTGACGCGCACTGTGTTGTTCCCCTTGTGAGCGGGCGAGGGGTCGGTCGTCAGCGCGATCGCGGCTTCTGGCGGCGCGCCCGCACTCATCGCGGCGGCGGCGCCGGCGCCGGGTGGCGGCGGCGTGAACGATCCGAGGGCTGCCTGGAGCTGACTCTCCGAATCGATCAGAAAATTGGCGGAGGTGACCACGCGGTCGCCAGGATTGAGGCCGTGGAGCACGACGACCTGATCTCCAGCGGCCTGGCCGGGCCGGATCTCACGCGGTTCCAGATAGCCGCCGCCGTGATCCACGAAGACCAGCGCGCGCGTCCCTGTGTGGAAGACGGCGGCCGAGGGGATCACGAGCTGGCTGCCGAGTGGCGACTCGAGCGCCACCGTGACGAACATCCCCGGCATCAGTGTCGTGCCGGGATTCGCGAACGCGAGCCGGACCTTCACCGTGCGCGTCGCTTCGTCCACCTGCGGCCAGATGGCATCGACCCGGCCGCGGAACGTCCGGCCCGGATAGCTGTCGACGGTGACCGAGGCCGGGTTGCCCACGTGCACCCGCCCGATATCGTTCTGCAGAACGGCGGCATACACCCACACGCGCGAGAGATCCGCGATCGTGTAGAGCTGCGTCTGCGGCTGCGCGTAGGTCTGTGGAAGCGCGTGCCATGCGGTGACATAGCCCGCGGCGGGCGAATCGATCTCCAGTTCCTGCCGCGGCTCGCCGGTCGCGTCGAGCGCCGCGATCTCTCGTGCCGGCAGGTTCCATTGTGCCAGTCGCTGCCGGGCGGCTTCGAGCAGCGACGTCGCGCCGCCGCTGACGCCGGGTACGGAGCTGGCGGCCAGCAACCGCTGGTTCTTCTTCGCCAGGAGGTATTCCTGTTCGGTGGTCACCAGCTCGGGGCTGTAAATCGTGAACAGCGGCTGCCCCTTCCGCACGTGCGCAAAGGTTGAATCGACGTAGACCTGCTGAATCCAGCCCGAGAATCGAAGGTGCACGGAGGACACGCGACGCTCGTCGACCTCCACGTTGCCCGTCGTCCGGATGTCGTCGCTCACGTTCTTGCGCTCGGCGACCGCCGTGGTCACGCCGATCTGCTGGAGCCGCTGCGGCGTCAGCTGGATGGGCTGAAGGGATGGGCCGGCCGGCGCCGTGTCACCGGTGGCCGTGTTCATCGGGGCGGGCCCCGCGTGCGGCGACCGGTGTGTCCCCCAGTACGCGACGGCACCGGCGGCGACGATCGCCGCGAGGACCGGCGCAAGAATCGAGATCAGGCGCCTGCGCGTCACGAAGGGCGTCATGGAGTGACTCCGGTAATCTGCTCGATCCGCGCGACCGCACTGTTGTGATCGGCGAGCGTCTGCCAGTACGCCGTGTCGAGCGTGAGCACGTCCGAGAACGAGTCGATGAGCGACTGGAAATCGAGTCGCCCGGATTGATAGCTGGCGAGCCCGGCCTGAAACGCGGCGCGAGCCTGTGGCAGCAGTCCCTCGCGATACATCGTCAGGAGCCGCGCCGACGTCTGCGCCCGCGCGAAGCGATCGCGTAGCGCCGCCTGCGCCATCTGCACCTGCGAGGTGTAGCCGGCTCGGGCGCTCGCGAGTTGTGCGGTGGCTTCCGCCAGGGCCGGCGCCTGGCGCCGGCCCTGAAAAACCGGGACGCTCACGCCGAAGGTGAACATGTAGTAGTCGGGGAAGGCCGGCGCCGTGTGCTGCCACATGAAGGCCGCCGTGAAATCGGGGTTGAAATCCTTCCGCGCGATCGCGACGCGCGCCTCTCCCGCGCCGATCGCCGCTTGACGGCCGAGCACCGCGGGATCGTCCGTCGCGACCTGGTGGAGCAGTGTGGTGAGATCGGTCCCGAGCCGGGTCTCGACGGGCGGCGCGGCGGTGACGTCCGGTGAGTCCTGCGATCGACCGAGCACCTGTTTGAGCTGCGCTTCGAGCGTCTCGCGGTCCTGTCGCCGGAGCGCCTCGTCGCGCAGGATCTTGGTCCGCTGCAACTGAGCCTCGAGCACCGACTGCTGATCGCCTTGGCCCACGCGGTAGCGCGCCTCGGCAATCTGCTCGACTTGATCGAGCAGTTGTTGATCACGGGTGAGGATCGCCAGTGCCTGCTGGACGGCGCCGAGCTGCGCGTAGGCGTCCTTCAGATCGGCGCGTACGCGCCGCTGCACCGCCTCGAGCGCCGCATGCGCTTCGCGGCTGGCCTGCGCGGCCGCGCGTCCGCGGAGGGCGAGCTTGCCCGGAAACGGCAGGTGCTCCGAGACGCCCAGTCCGACGTAGGCGAAGTTGCTCGTCGTGAAGTGCCAGAACGGGATCGGGCTACCCACCGCCATGTGCTGGACGGTGATCTCCGGATCGGGAAGCGTGGACACTTGCGATGGGACCTGCGTCGAGGCCTGCCAGGTCTGCTCCGCGGCTTGAATGTCGGGATTGTTGCGAGCGGCCTCGGCCAGCAGATCGTCGAGCGGCGTCTCGACCGCCGGCGATGGCACGATTTGGGATTCGGCCGTCGTGTCCCCTGTGGGGGCGTTCCCCTGTGGCCGCCCTTGCGGCGCGGCGACGAGAAACGCGAGAACGAACAGCACGGTACTCATACGCGCTCCCGGAAACGGAAAACGGACGGGATGAGCGACGGGAAGGCACACGCCGGTCCACGTCGGCGCGATCGGCCCGAAGGCCGTGCTTTCCCTCACACGGGCGCGGGAGCGATCAGATCAGGAAGGTGGCGAGGAGCACGTGCGTGGGGACCGACTGCGGTGGTGGCGAGGCGCTCGTGCGGGCGATCGCCTCTCGTGTCAGGCTGACTGCGATCAAGGCGGCGCTCGGCTCGCCGTTCAGCACGAGCTGGGCATGTGAGGCGCAGATGCGGCTCTGCACCGGGGTCGTAGACGAGGGGATCGCCACGGCGGCGGCCCCGGGCACCTCATGCTGGCCCTGCACCTTGCGACAGCACTCGTGTCCGTGACCAAAGGTGGCGCACTGCGCCATCGTCTTGCAGCACGCCATCGCCGCCCGCATGGACGTCGCGGGAGTCGCGCACGCCGGCTGCGGCGCCAGCACGGTGGCCGCCGCCAGGGCCATAATCGCGATGAGCGCCTGCCATCGCCGGAGCATGTCCGGCATTATGACGCTCAGTGGGAGTGTCCGGCAAGCGCGGGGGCGGAACGCGGAGAAACTAGAGCGCCTTTATCCCGTGATCCCGAGCCAGAAAGTAGGCCGCGACGAGCGTCAGCAGCACGCCGTTGATGGCGAGGATGAAGGGCGCCGACGTGCGGCTGGCGATGTAGCCGGCGATGAGGCTGCCGACCGGCATGGCGCCCCGGAAGGCGAACAGGTAGATGCTCATCACCCGGCCGCGAATCTCGTTGGGGACGATGAGCTGCACGAGGGAGTTGGCGGTGGAGAAGATGACCATCATGCTCGCGCCGGTGCAGAACAGGACGGCATAACTCAACCAGACCGACGGCGAGAGCGCGAAGGCGACGATCAGCACGCCGAAGAGGGCCTGCACCGACAGCACCGTGAGGCCCATGCCGCGGTACTTCCCCATCCAGGCGACGAGCAGGGCGCCGCCGACGGCCCCCGCGCCCGAGAACGCCATCATCACGCTGTAGCCGCCCACCGCCTCGTGGAAGATCTTCTGCGCGAAGATCGGCAGGAACGTCATCAACGGATATCCCAGGAACGTCGTGGCCGACGCGATGACGGTGATCGCGATGAGCCCGCTGCGGTGCTTGACGTAGTGGAAGCCGTCACGCAGGCCGTCGACCATGCGCTGCGGCGCCTTGGGCGGCACGTGCTTCACGTGCAGCAGCATCAGCGCGAGGATCACGACGAGGAACGAGAAGCCGTTGACGGTGAAGCAGAAGACCATCCCGTAGGCGGCCATCGCGATGCCCGCCAGCAGCGGCCCGATGATGCGTGCGAGGTTGAACTGAATCGAGTTGAGCGCCACCGCGTTCGGGAGATCCTGCTTCTCGACGAGCGAAGGGAGCAGCGCCTGGTTGGCCGGTCCGCCGAACGACTGCGCCAGGCCGGTGATGAACGACAGCGTCAGCACGTGCCAGACCTGGACGACGTTGAAGAAGACGAGCGCCGCCAGCGTGAGCGCCGACGCCATCTGGATGTACTGCGACGTCATCAGCATCAGCCGCCGATCGCGCCGATCGGCGATGACCCCGCCGATGAGCGTGAAGAGCATGATCGGCAGCTGCTGCAGGAACGCGTCGAGCCCCAGGTAGAACGCCGAACCGGTCATCGACAGGATGAGCCAGTTCTGGGCGATGTTCTGCATCCAGGTGCCGATGGTGGACGTCAGCGACCCGAGCCAGAGTGTGCGGAAATCGTGGTAGGCGAAGGCGGCGGCCAGCCGGCGCACAATGCGATGCGACGTGGCAGGTGGTGGTGGAGCCGCGGATTCTGTGGATTCTGCGCGCAGCGTATCGCCCAAGCGAGGTCCAGCCCCGTGGAAACGCCGCCATGAGCCGTCAGGGCGTGCGGAGTCGTATCTTAGCATGCCGTGAACTCCTGATTTTTCTGCGGTTTCCGGCAAGCCTTGATCGTGCGTTCGACTTACGCTATATTTTCGCCTTGCAGGGCGAACGAAGAGCGAACCTTCGGTCGAGCCCTGATGAGAGGCACCCATGGCCCAGGCTGCTCGCGCCGATCTCGAATCCCTGCTCCAGCGCCATCGTCTCGATCACACGCTCACCTCGGTGAAGCCGCCGGAGGCCGGGCACGACCCGCTGCCCACCGCGGTCCCCGCGCTCGACCACGTGTTGCAGGGCGGGCTGCCGCGGGGCCAGATGTCCGAATTGATTGGGCCGGCTTCGTCGGGCCGGACGACGGTGCTCCTGCAGTTGATGGCGGCGACCACCAGGGAAGGCGAGCTGGTGGGCCTCGTCGATGGCCTGGATCGATTCGACCCCGCATCGGCTGCCGCGGCGGGCATCGTCCTCGATCAGGTGCTCTGGCTGCGAGGGCATCTGGTGAGCCACGTGGGGGTCGGGCGCGAGCTGAATCAGCGTGAGCTCACGCGCGCGATCGAAGCGTGCGCGCTCATGATTCAGAGCGGCGGCTTCGGCCTGGTGGCGCTGGACCTCGGCGGCTTGCCGGCCGCGGGGCTTCGCCGGGTGCCGTTCACGACGTGGCTGCGGCTGCAGCGGATGCTCGAAGAGAGCCAGACGGCGTGCGTGCTGCTCGGCGACGTGCCGATGGCGCGGAGCACGGCCGGCCTCACGCTGGCACTGACGGCCGATCACGCAGGGCCAGCGCCTGCATCTATCTCTGTAGGGGTCGGTTTTTGTGCCGGCCCGCTCCGCCGCGTGCGCCTGCTGGAAGGGCCGAGGATCAACGTCCAGGCGATCCACGCGCGTGCCCGATGGGCCGAAGACGGCCGTTGCGCGGTGGCGACGGCACTGATCGGGGACGAATTGAGAATGACGAATTGAGAATTGAGAAATGTTTTCTGAATTCTGAATTCTCAATGGATCAACGGAGCCCTCTATGTTCGCCTGTCTCTACGCACCCCCCGCGCCGGTCTGTCATCCGCTTGCGGAATCCCGCACGCGCGAGACGCTCCTCGCGCTCGCACAGATGTTCGTGCCGCGTTTCGAGATCCCGCGCGACGATATGGTGCTGCTCGATGTGCGCGGGCTCGGCCGGATTCTCGGCGAGCCACGTCAGATTGGCGCCGAGCTGCGGAAGGCGGCGGCCGATCGCGGCCTGCCGGTGCATGTGGCGATCGCCGCGACTCGTACGGCCGCCTGGCTGCTGGCGCATGCGCGCGCGGGCCTGACGTGCATCGATCCCGGCGGCGAAGCGGCGGCGCTCGCGCCGCTGCCAGTCGGGGTGCTGTCGACGCTAGCGCCTGCGGCCATGCCGAGCGACAGCCTTGAGCCGCCGCGGAGTGCAAAGGCACGGAGCGGCCGGCGCTGGGACCCCAGCGCCACTCAACGAATGCCCACAAGTGCCACTGATTACCCAGGTGAGGTTTTCCATCGCTGGGGTCTTAGAACCCTTGGCGATCTCGCGGCGCTGCCGGCTGCGGCGCTCTCCGAGCGTCTTGGGCAGGATGGGGTGGCGTGGCAGCAGGTGGCCCGCGGCGAGGATCTGCCGCAGCCGCTCGTGCCCTGGGCGGACGAGATCCGCTTCGAGGCGGCACTGGAGCTGGAGTGGCCGATCGAAGGATTGGAGCCGCTGTCCTTCGTGCTCGGGCGCCTGCTCGATCCGCTGGCCGTCGATCTCGAGCGGCGCGATCGCGCGGCGGTAGTCCTGCACCTGGCGCTGACGCTCGTCACCAAAGAGGTCTTCACGCGATCGCTGCGACTGCCGGCGCCCATCCGCGATCCGCGTGTGCTGCGGACGCTGATGCGGCTCGATCTCGATGCCCACCCGCCGGGCGCGGCGATCGAGCGGGTCGCCATCACGATCGAGCCCGCGCCAGGCCGCATCCTTCAGGAGTCGCTCCTCGAACGTGCCCGGCCGGCGCCCGAGCAGATGACGACGCTGCTGGCGAGGCTGGGCGCGCTGATAGGGGAGGGTCGCTGCGGCGCCCCGGCGCTGGTCGATACCCATCGTCCTGGCGCATTTGCCATGGTGCCGTTCCGCGCGAGTGCTGAATCAGGGAATCGAGGGTGGGAGCGCCTGTGGCCAGGCCGAGTCGAGGACAAGCCAATCCGAGGCGATAGTTCCCGCCCGGCGCTTCCCACGGCCCTTCGCCGCTTTCGTCGTCCGATCCCCGTGCGCGTGCGCGTCGAGCAGGGTTGCCCGGCGCAGGTGATCGTCGATCGTCCGGAGCTGCGCGGCGGCCAGGTGGCCCGCTGCGCCGGCCCCTGGCGCACGTCAGGAGAGTGGTGGGGCACATCATCACCAGATCCCTGGGATCGCGACGAGTGGGACGTGGCCTTTCCCGATGGATTGATGTGTCGCCTGTCGCACGACCGCGACACGAAGCACTGGTTCATCGACGCCGTCATGGACTGAGACCGGACTTCGGACCTCGGACTCCGGACTCCGGACCTGACGTGTATGTACCTCGAGCTCCACGCCTCCTCCGCCTTCAGCTTTCTCGACGGCGCCTCGCTGCCCGAAGCGCTCGTCGAGCGCGCGGCCGCGCTCGGCTATCCGGCGCTGGCGCTCGTCGATCGCGACGGGGTGTACGGCGCCCCGCGCTTTCATCGCGCGGCGCTGGCGGCCGGCATCCGGCCGATCGTCGGCTGTGAGCTCTCGATAGCGGAGGGCTGGCATCTTCCGGTCCTCGTCGAATCGCAGGAGGGCTATCAGAATCTTTGCCGGCTCATCACGCGCATGAAGTTGCGGGCCCCCAAAGGCGAAGGGGCACTCGCGCTCGAGGAGCTGGACGGATCGACGGGCGGCCTCGTGGCGCTCGCCGGCCAGCCGCTGCTCGAAGCCGGTCGACACGGCGTCGGCGGCCTGCTCGATCGGCTGGTTGGTCTCTTCGGCCGATCGCAGGTGTACATCGAGCTGCAGCGGCATCTGCTGCGTAATGAAGAAGCCGCCAACGAGCAGCTCGTCCACCTGGCCTCCGCGTTTCATGTGCCGGTTGTTGCGACCAACGGGGTCCGGTTCGCGACCGCCGACGAGCGTCCGCTCTACGACATCCTCACCTGCATCCGCCATCACACGGATGTCGATCGCGCCGGCCGGCGCCTGGCGCGCAACGCCGAGCGCTATCTCAAGCCGCCGGAGCTGATGGCGCGGCTCTTCGCCGATCGGCCGGAGGCGATCGCCGCCGCGCGCGATCTCGGCGACCGGCTCCGCTACACCATGGCCGATCTCGGCTATCGCTTTCCGATCTACCCGGTGCCCGACGGCGAGACGATGGCGTCGTTTCTGCGGCGGATCACGGAGGTCGGCGCGCGCAATCGGTATCAGCCGTATCACGAGCGGGCGCGCGCGCAGGTGGCGCGCGAGCTCGATCTCATCGAAAAGCTCGATCTCGCGGGCTATTTCCTCATC
This sequence comes from Vicinamibacterales bacterium, assembly GCA_025450765.1. Classification (GTDB taxonomy): domain Bacteria; phylum Acidobacteriota; class Vicinamibacteria; order Vicinamibacterales; family CAVVIG01; genus JAGWRA01. The sequence continues at coordinate 13,171 of JANWLS010000165.1, forward strand.
GTCTGGGATCTCGTGAACTTCTGCCGGCAGCACGACATCCTCGTGCAGGGCCGGGGGTCGGCGGCGAACAGCGCCGTCTGTTACAGCCTCGGGATCACGGCCGTCGATCCGGTCGGGATGGATCTGCTCTTCGAGCGCTTTCTCTCGGAAGAGCGGGGCGAATGGCCGGACATCGATCTGGATTTACCGAGCGGCGATCGGCGCGAGCGCGTCATTCAATATGTGTACGAGCGCTACGGCCGGCTCGGCGCGGCGATGACGGCGAACGTGATCACGTATCGCGATCGCAGCGCGGCGCGCGAAGTGGGGAAGGCGCTCGGGATGGAGCCGGCGCAGATCGATCGGCTGGCGAAGGCGCTGCACAATTTCGAGTTCCGCGACCCGAAGGAATCGCTCGACCTGCACGTGCGCGCGCTCGGGCTCGACGATCATCCGCGGGCGCGCATCTTCGCCGACCTCTGGCGGCGCATCCAGGACGTCCCGCGGCATCTCGGCCAGCACTCCGGCGGCATGGTGATCTGCCAGGGCCGCCTCGACGCCGTCGTCCCCCTCGAACCGGCCAGCATGCCCGGCCGCGTCGTCATCCAGTGGGACAAGGACGACTGCGCCGACATGGGAATCGTGAAGGTCGACCTGCTCGGCCTCGGCATGATGGCCGTGCTGCAGGAGGCGCTGGCGCTGGTGAACAGCGGGGCCTCAGGGGCTCCCGCGAGCGGAGCGGGCGGCAGCCCTGAGGTCTGTGGCCCGTGGCCGGCGGCCGGCACGGGTGTCGACCTGGCCCACCTTCCCCCCGACGACCCTGACGTGTATCGGATGCTGCAGGCCGCCGATACCGTCGGCGTCTTCCAGGTCGAGTCGCGCGCGCAGATGGCGACGCTGCCGCGCCTCAGGCCCGAGCGCTTCTACGACCTCGTCGTCGAAGTGGCGATCATCCGGCCCGGTCCGATCGTCGGCCAGATGGTGCATCCGTATCTCAATCGCCGCGCGGGGCGCGAGGCGGTGGAGTATCCGCATCCGCTGCTCGAGCCAATCCTGAAGCGGACGCTCGGCGTGCCGCTCTTCCAGGAGCAGCTGCTGCGGATGGCG
>JANWLS010000166.1 GCA_025450765.1 Vicinamibacterales bacterium
ACGAAGTGCGGGCGTTCGGGCCGCGGCCGGACGATCGACATGTCGCCGACGAAGACGTTCCTGATCTGCGGCAGCTCGTCGACGTTCGACTTGCGGAGGAAGCGGCCGAGCGCCGTCACGCGCGGATCGTTCTCGCGGGCCCACACCGGGCCGGTCTCCCGCTCCGCCTCGTGATGCATCGAGCGGAACTTGACGATCGTGAACGAGCGGCCATCCAGCCCCATCCGCTCCTGCCGATAGAACACCGGCCCATCGGACGTGAGCTTGACCAGCGCGGCGACGAGCAGGCCCGGGATGGCGAGCCCGACGAGCGCCACCGCCGACAGCGCCACGTCGATCATCCGCTTGACGATGCTGTTGAAGCCCTGGAGCGGGACGTCGTTGATATTGATGACGGGAATGCCGTCGAGATCCTCGAGGCGCGCCTTGAGGGCGATCACCTGCAGCAGATCCGGCACCACCTTCACGTCCACGCACTGCCGCGAGGTCGACTCGAGCAGCTCGATCATCTTCAGGTGCTCTTCGGGCGGCAGCGCGACGTACAGGTGGTCGACGCCCTCACGGTCGGCGATGTCGCCGCACTCCTCGAGCGTGCCGAGCAGCGGGAGCCCGCGATACCCGAGATGATCGCCGCCGGCGCGGTCGTCGATGAACCCGACGATCTGGTAGCCGAGCTCGCGGTGCACGAGAATCTTGTCGGCGACCAGGCGCCCGAGCTCGCCGGCGCCCGCGATGAGCACCCGCTTGAGGCCGGCCCCCGCGCGCCAGCGCCGTTCCAGCACTTCGCGCACCAGTTCGCGCGAGGCGTAGGTGAGCGCGACGTTGAAGAGCAGGAAGAGCCCCCAGACGATCTGCGACACCTCGTAGGCGCCCACTTCCTTGGCGGCGTCGGAGACGTAATAGGCCTGGAAGTACAGGGTGGCCACGACCCCGAAGACCACTGCGAGGATGCTGCCGACGAACACGTTGAAGAAGTCGTCGACGCGCGAGCGCCCGCGGCGCAGGCGATAGAGCCCCTGGAAGTGGAAGGCGAGCGGCGTCAGGATCGCGATGAACGGCAGGATGTGGATGTACTGCCGGAAGGGTGGCACGCCCTTCGTGATGGGGATGAAACCCGTCTGGAAGCGCAGGAAGTAGGCGATGACGAACGCCGTCATCCCGAGCAGCGCGTCCGTGCTCACGTGGAAGGCGACGAGCAGGCGGTTGTAGCGCCTCACCACGAGCTGGATCCCGGTGTTATCGTCAGGTCGTCGATCGCCGATTGAATGCCGGCGGCAAACCGGGACCGGCTGAAGCGCTCGGCGTGCGTACGGATGCGCATCAGGTCGAAGCTCGAGCGGCGCACGCGCGCGATCGCGTCGCTGAAGGCGTCCGGCGTCGCGTCGCCCACCAGGACGCCGGTTTCCTCGTCGACCACCGTCTCAAGCGCACCGCCGCGCCCGAGCGCGACGACCGGCGAGCCGCAGGCCTGGGCCTCGAGCGGCACGATCCCGAAGTCTTCCTCGCCGGGGAGCAGCGTGACCGTGGCGCGCCGATACAACTCGCGGATGTCTTCATTACTGCGGACGCCCAGAAAGTCGACCGTCGGCCCGGCCTGTCCTCGCAAAGACGGCTCTTCGGGCCCTTGCCCAACAATACGGAGCGGCAGCCGGGCGCGCTCACAGGCGGCGATCGCGAGATCGATCCGCTTGTACGGCACCAGCGCCGACACGACCAGCGCGTAATTCTCGCGCGCGACCGGAGCCGGATGGTAGAAGTCGGTGTCCACAGGTGGGTACACGATGGTTGCCTCGCGATTATAGTATCGGCGGATCCGCTCGGCAACATACTGTGAGATCGCCACATAGCGGTCCGGACGCCCCGACGTCCGCCGGTCCCACCCCGCCAGCCCCCGCATCATCGTCTTCAGGACCAGGCTTCGGGCGATCCCCATCCGCTCGGTCCCGAAATAGGCGTCGAACTGGTCCCAGGCATAGCGCATGGGCGTGAGGCAGTAGCAGAAATGGTGGGCTCGAGGGGCCTTGATCGCCGATTTCGCCACGCAGTGGCTCGTGCTGATGACCAGGTCGAAGCCGCGGAAGTCGAATCGCTCGATAGCAACCGGGAAGAGCGGCAGGTAGCGGCGGTAGTGCCGGGCGGCCGCCGGGAGCCGCTGGACGAAGGAGGTATGGATCGGCCGCCGCTCGATGGTGGGGGAGACGGTCCCCGGGACGTGCAGCAGCGTGAAGATCTCCGCCTGCGGGTAGAGCTCGCAGAGGACTTCGAGGATCTTCTCGCCGCCGCGCATGCCGGTGAGCCAGTCGTGCACGAGCGCGACGCGGCCGGGCCGCGACACCCCGTCAGGCGGCGACGTCGGCATAAATCCTGTGAATCCGCTGGACCGAGGCTTCCCAGGAGAACGACCGCGCCCGCCGAAGCCCGCGCGCGATGAGATCGCGGCGCAGTCCGTCGTCCGTCAGGACCCGGATGATGCCGTCGGCGATCGCCTCGGGATCGTACGGATCGACCAGCATCGCGGCGTCGCCCGCCACTTCTGCCAGCGACGAGACATTCGACGTCACGACCGGCGTTCCGCTGGCCATCGCTTCGACCGGCGGCAGGCCGAAGCCCTCATACAAGGATGGGAAGACGAACGCCGAGGCGAGCCGATACATCACCGCCAGCGTATCCTGCGGCTGGAACCCGAGGAAGCGGATCCGCTTGTGCAGCTGGTAGCGCAGCACCTTCCGCCGCAGCCCGGCGTGCGCCGAAATATCGTCCCCGATCACGATGAGCTTCAGCGGATCGAGCCCGCGCGCGCAGACCACCGCGAACGCATCGATCAGCCGCTCGAGATTCTTGTGCGGCTTCACGTTGCCGGCGTAGAGCAGGAACGGATCGTGGAGCTGGTAGCGCTCCTGCACGCGCCGGCGGTCTTCCTCGCTCGGCTCGTCCCAGAAGCGCTCCTCGATGGCGTTGTAGATCACCGTCACCTTGTCGGGCGGGACGCCGAGCAGCCGGATGATGTCCTGGCGGGACGTCTCCGAGACCGTCAGCACCCGGTCCGCGCGCCGGCTGGCGGCGGCGAGCGATCCGCGCGCGTAGAAGTACGCGAAGCGGTTCGGGAGATACTGCGGAAACATCAAGTGGATGCAGTCGTGGATCGTCACAACCGAGCGGCACGGGACGAGCGGCGGCAGCACGTAGTGCGGTTCGTGAAAGATCTGCGCGCGCACGCGCCGGAGCGCCAGCGGAATCAGGAGCTGCTCGGTGATCGAGTAGTTGCCCGATCGCTCCGGCACGCCGCGGAAGTTGGCGCCGAGGGCCCCGATCCGCGCGCAGTCCGGCGGCCGGCACAGCACCACGAACTCCGTCTGCCGATCGAGCCGCGCGAGCCCGGTGAGCAGGTTGCGGATATAGGTGCCGATGCCGAAGTCGTGCAGCTTGCGGGCGTCGATGGCCACGCGCGCAGGGATCGGGGTCACGGGGAGCATCATATCGTGAGGTGGATCTGTGTAGGCGCTGGGCGCTGGGCTACGGCGGACCCTCCGCGATCTCCGTGTGATCTAGCCCCGCGGCAGCTTGCCTCGCACCCGCAGGTAGCCCCGCAGCCACGGCGCCCACCGTGGATGGTGCTTCTCGTAGAAACGCAGCTGGCTTTCCCGGTATGCCCGCTCGGTGGCGCGCGGGGCTGACGCGCCGGAGCGGCCGCGCAGGTGGACGATCTGTGCGTCGGGGACAAATCGCACCGTCCGTCCGTGGGCCCGGACGGCGGCGCAGAAGTCGACATCCTCCGCGTACAGGAAATAGCCCTCGTCGAGGAGGCCGGCGGCTTCCGCATCCGCGCGGCGCACCAGCAGGCACGCGCCGCTGACCCAATCGGGCGCCCCGGCGCGCCGCGTCCGCTGTTCGACGAGGGTCGCAACCGGCCAGATGCCGCGCGCATGGAGTTGCACGAGCAGCTTCTGTCGCAGTTCGTTGAGGGGGCCCATCATCCGCCCGAACGAGAGCTCGGTCCGGCCTTCGCCATCGACGATGCGCGGGCCGGCGATGGCGGCCTCGGGATGCGCCTCCAGGTCGGCCACGAGCCGATCGATCGCACCGGGCGGCACGAGCGTGTCGCGGTTCAGCAGCAGAATCAGCTCGCTGGCGCTCTCGCGGACGCCGAGATTGTTGGCGCGCGCGAACCCGAGATTGCCGCCCGCCTCGATCAGCCGGACGTCCGGCCAGCGCCGCGCGATCGCCGGGCTGCCATCCGTCGAGGCGTTGTCGACGACGATGATCTCGTGAGGAATGACGGGCGGCGCATCGTGCAGCGAGCGCAGGCAGCGCTGCAGATCGGCCGCCGCGTTGTAGCTCACGATGATGATGGCGAGCTCACACGGCATGCTCGATCGCTCGCAGCGTCTCCGCCGCCGCCTTCTCCCACGAATATCGCGCGAGGACGGCGGGCGCCCGCGCGAGCACGCCCTCGCGCGCCCCTTCGTCGTCCAGCAGCCGTGCCAGCGCCACGGCGCAGCCGGCGACGTCGCCGACCTTCACGAAGACGGCCGCCTCGCCGTAGATCTCCCGGGCAACCGGTGTGTCCGCCACCACGATGGGAACACCCGCCTGCAACGCTTCGAGCGGCGTGAAGCCGAAGCCTTCGTATTCCGAGAGGAACGCGAATACACGCGCGCGGCGGTACAACTGTGCCAGTTCCTCATCGGGCACGTAGCGTCGCAGCGTCACCTGCGGCGACAGCCCAAGCGAGGCGATGAGCGGCTCCAGCGGCTGCGGCGGATGCGAACGGTCGTCGCCGACGATGATCAGCCGGGCAGCCGGGCGCTCGGCAGCCACCCGAGCAAACGCACGGATGAGATCCGGCACATGCCGTCGATTGAACAGTGATCCTGAATACAGCACCAGGGGCTCCTGGTCTTCGGCTGTCGCTGCTCCAGCTGCGGCTGTGGCGACACGTGGCAGTCCCGAGTGGATCGCGTGCACCTGCGTCTCTGGCAGGCCGTAGCGCGTGAGCACTTCCTGCCGCGAAAACTCCGACACCGTGATCACCGCCGCCGCGTGCCGCGCGGACTGCCGTGTCAGCCACCGGCGGCGGAGCCCTTCGCGCGGCGCGAACCATTCCGGATGCGCGGCAAACGAGAGGTCGTGGATCGTCAGCACGATCGGGACGCGTGTCCGGAGTGGTGCCGTGTAGGCGGGCGCGAACAGGACGTCCGGCGGCTCGGCGGCCAGCGCGCGCGGGACCTGCACCTGCTCCCACC
>JANWLS010000167.1 GCA_025450765.1 Vicinamibacterales bacterium
GGACGCGCTGTCCGTTCCTCGCGCTGATGCCGCAGTGGCACTTCCTCGACATGCTGGCCGACGTGGCCCGGCGCCTCCCGACGTTCCGCCTGCTGATGGAGACCGCGGCCACCGGGCTCATTCAGGAAGGCGACCGGATTGCCGGCATCACGGCACACGGGCCGGACGGGCCGCTGTCGCTGCGGGCCGATCTCGTCATCGGTGCCGATGGGCGTCATTCCACCTTACGCACACAGGCGGGATTCGAGGTCGTCGAGCTCGGCGCGCCGATCGATGTGCTCTGGCTCCGGATCTCGCGCAAGCCGGACGACCCGCACGCGCCGCTCGGCCGCTTCGATGCGGGCGGCGTGTTCGTCATGCTGTATCGCGACGACTACTGGCAGTGCGCCTACCTGATTCCCAAGGGCGGCTACGACGCCATCCGCGCGGACGGCATCGACGCGCTTCGCACGCGCATCGCGCGCATTGCCGGCTTCGCCCAGGACCGCGTCCACGAGATTGCGAGCTGGGATGATGTCCATCTGCTCAGCGTGGCGGTGAACCGGACGCCGGAGTGGGCCCGGCCAGGATTGCTGCTCATCGGCGATGCGGCTCACGCGATGAGCCCGATCGGCGGCGTCGGCATCAATCTCGCCATCCAGGATGCGGTGGCGACCGCGAACATCCTCGGCCCGATCCTCCAGACGCGAGCGCCGACGATCGATGAGCTGCGCCGTGTGGAAGCGCGGCGCCTCTTGCCGGTGCGGCTCACGCAGTGGCTGCAGGTGCAGATCCAGAACCGCATCCTCGCCGCGACGCTCGAGCAGACCGGCCCGATCAGTCCGCCGCTGCTGCTGCGGCTGTTCAACGCCATCCCTGCCCTGCGGGTGCTCCCCGCGCGAGCCGTCGGCCTGGGCTTTCGGCCCGAGCACGTTGAGCTCGCGGCTGTGCCGCCCGCCGGCGCCGGCGCGATCGGCTGAGAGCGGGCGCGACGGCCTGCTCCTGCAGCTCACGGCGCGTTGGCAGCGCTTCTGCATCGAAGCATTGGTGATGGCGACCGATCCCGCGACGGACGTCGTGCGGCACGAGGCGCTGTGGTTCGAGCCGTCGGTCGACGGCTTCGGCCCCCTGCTCGACGCCGTCGGCGACGCATCGGTCGTCCTCATCGGCGAGGCGACGCACGGCACGCACGAGTTCTACGGCACGCGCGCCGAGCTTACCAAGGCGCTCATCATGCGCAAGGGCTTCAACCTCGTCGCCGTCGAAGCCGACTGGCCCGACGCCTACCGCGCCAACCGCTGGGTGCGGCACGTCGCGAGCGAATCGGGCGCCGCCGGAGCCCTCGGCGACTTCACCCGTTTCCCCCGCTGGATGTGGCGGAACCGCGAGGTGGTCGAGTTCCTGGAGTGGCTTCGCGGCGAGAACCACGGGCACGACCTCACCGAGCAGGTCGGCTTCTACGGACTGGACCTGTACAGCCTGCACGCCTCGATCGAAGCCGTGCTCGCCTATCTCCGCAAGGTCGATCCCGAGGCTGCCGAGCGCGCGCGCGATCGCTACCGCTGCTTCGAGGCCTACCGCGAAGACACGGAGTCCTACGGCTACGCCGCCACGCTGGGCATCTCGAAATCGCACGAAGACGAGGTGGTCGCGCAACTCACGGAGCTGCGCCGCCACGCGGCCGAGTACGCCGCGCGCGACGGGCGGCTCGCCGCCGACGAGCCATTCGTCGCCGAACAGAACGCGCGCGTGGTGCTCCATGCCGAGGAGTACTACCGCGCCATGTTCGGCGGCCGCGTGGAATCGTGGAATGTCCGCGACCAGCACATGATGGAGACGCTGGACGGCCTGCTCGCCTTCGCGTCCCACGACACCGGCTCGGCGCGCGCCGTCGTGTGGGCGCACAACTCACACATCGGCGACGCCCGTGCCACGGACATGGGGCGCGGCGGCGAGCTCAGCCTCGGCCAGCTCGTGCGACAGAAGCACGGGCCGCGCGCGTTCCTGATCGGCCAGACGATGCATACGGGGAGCGTCACGGCGGCGGCCAACTGGGACGACCCGGCGGAGCGGAAGCGCGTGCGTCCCTCGCTCGAGGGGAGCGTCGAGCGCGTGTTCCACGACGTAGGGCTCGCGCGCTTCCTGCTCGTGCTGCGCGGCTCCAAGGCCGCGCAGGCGCTCAGCGAGGAACGCCTCGAGCGTGTGATTGGTGTGGTTTATCGCCCGGAGTCGGAGCGCATGAGCCACTACGTCCGCGCGAAGGTGCCCGAGCAGTTCGACGCCGTGCTCCACACCGACGACACCGCGGCCCTGCAACCGCTCGAGCGCTGGGCGCGCGACGAGTTGGACCTCCCCGAGACGTATCCGAGCGGCATGTAAGCGCCGCGGCCCGTGTCTACTGTCCGCCGCCCGACGTGACGGTGCGCTCGTACACCAGCTTCCCGCCCACGTACGTCTGATCGACCTTCGCCGTTCCGATCTGGCCGGCGGGGATCGTCATGATGTCCTTCGAGAGCACCACGAGATCGGCCAGCTTGCCTGGCGTAATCGAACCGAGGCGATCGTCCTGGAAGAGTGCATAGGCGGCATTCAGCGTGTACGAACGGAGCGCTTCTGCGCGCGTCATCCGCTCGTCCGGGAAAAAGGTCCTGCCGTCCTTCAGCCGCCGCGTGACCGCGCAATCGAAGTTGGGAATCGGGTCGACGTCTTCGACGGGCGCGTCGGTGCCGTTCGCGATGATCGCGCCGCGGTCCATCAGCTTCCGCCAGGCATACGCGCCCTCCGCCGCGCGCGCCTCGCCCAGCCGCTGCACGACGTAGGGCCCGTCCGAGCAGGCGTGCAGGGCCTGCATCGACGCGATCACGTGCAGCTGCGCGAACCGTGGAATGTCGGCAGCCGTGAGATGCTGCGCGTGCTCGATGCGCCAGCGAAGATCGCGTGCTTCGGGATGCGCCTTGAAGATCGCCTCGAACAGGTCCAGGACCTCGTGATTGGCGCGATCGCCAATCGCGTGTACCGACACCTGGAACCCGTCCTTCAGCGCGATCTCGGCCATCTGCCTGATCCTGGCGACAGGCGTAACGTTCAAACCGCTCGTCGACGGATCGTCGGTGTACGGCTTCAGGAACCACGCGCTATGCGTGCCGAGCGCACCGTCGGCGGTGATTTCGCCGATGCCTCGCACGCTCAGATGATCGTCGCCATAGCCATCCAGCCAGTACGAGGGCAGCTTCGCGGCCAGATCCTCGGGCGATTCTCCGTTGACGAGCACCCACAGCCGAATCGGCACCTGGCCGCGGCCGACGAGCGTCTTCAGGAAGTCGATCGTCTTGAACGACTCCCCCTCATCGGAGGCTGTCGTGACCCCCTTCGACGCCAGGTCGTGCGCGGCCAGCCGCACGGTCTCTTCGGCATCGGCTTCGACCTCCGCCGGCGTCCGCGTGTCGAGCTGCTGCTGCTGAACCCGCCGCACGAGGCCGGCGGCCCGATCGCGCAGCATCCCGATCGCATGGCCCCTGGCATCCCGCACGATCTCGCCTCCCGGCGGGTTCGGCGTCGTCGGTCCGATGCCAGCCAGCTCCATCGCCTTCGCATTGACGATGATGCCGTGGCCGCTCGCGTGCGTGAGGATGACGGGGTTGTTCGGTGACACGCGGCTGAGGCTGTCGTTGTACGGCAGGCCGTCGACGTTGGGCTCCGGCGAACGATCCCATTTCGCCTGGTGCCAGCCGCGTCCTTCAATCCACGCACCGGGCTTCGCCTGCTTCGCCGCAGCCGCCACCATCTGGACGATGTCGTCCCACGTGTGTGCCTTCGTGAGGTCCAATTGCTTCAGGGACTGGCCGATCCCCATGAAGTGCGCATGCGCATCGATGAAGCCGGGGATGAGGAGCCGCCCGCGCAGATCGACCACGCGGGTCGTTGGGCCGATGTAGCGCTGCAGATCCGTGTCGGTGCCCACGGCGACGATCCGATGGCCGGCGACCGCCACGGCTTCGCCCTCAGGCTGCCGCGCATCCATCGTCACCACACGACCGTGGCGCAACACGAGGTCAGCCGGCCCGCGCTGCCAGTACCAGCGTTGCGGCGATTGGCGCTGCGCGTGTATCGCGTGCTGCCCGAGTGCAACCGAGAGTATGCCGGCCATCGCGGCCGCCTTCATGGTGTTCGTCAACGGACCTCTCCCGAGCCTGTGGTTTACTCCGTGTGTCGTCCGGAGCATACCCGTGGATCCCCGGATTCTCCAACGGTCGAGCTGCACTCCTGAGCTGGGCGAAGTAGAATGTGGCGTTTCCTGGCGTACACTTCCGGCTATCTCGTGCTCGTCTTCAAGCGCCTCTGCCGCGCACTCTTCCTGGCCCTTCTCGTCTCGGTGGCAGCCCACGTGTGTGCGCAGCCGCGTGCCGACGCGGCGCTCGGCGCGGCCATCAATCTCGAGTACCAGGTGAAGGCCGCCTTCATCTTCAACTTTGCCAACTTCACCACCTGGCCGGCGAGCGCCTTCACCTCACCGACCGGGCCGCTCGCCATCTGCATCGTCGGATCGGATCCGTTCGAAGGGGCCCTCGAGCAGGTGGTGTCGGGCGAGCACGTCGGAAGCCATCCGCTCGCCGTCGAGCATCGGCGGCGCGGCGCGAGCCTCCAGGGCTGCCAGATGGTGTTCGTCTCCGGGGACGATGGCGGCCAGGTGCAGGTCGTGCAGGCAGCGGCGAAGGCGCCCATCCTGACGATCGGCGAGACCGATCAGTTCTGGCGGGACGGCGGCATGATCGCGTTCCAAGTCGACGGAGGTCACGTGCGGTTTGATGTCAATCAGACAGCGGCCAAACACCACGGCCTGGAGCTGAGCTCCAAGCTGCTGCGCGTCGCGTGGCGGGTGAAGTAATGCGCACCTCCACCCGGATCGCGATCGCCGTGTCCGCCGCTTTGTTGTGGGGCGCGCCAGGGCCGGCACGGGCCGCCGCCATGGGACAGCCGTCCGCGGCGGAACAGCAGCTCAAGCAACTCAGCCTCGAGCAGCTCGGCGACATCGTCGTCACCACACAGACCAAGCAGCCCGAAGAAGTGTGGAACACGGCCGCCGCGATCTTTGTCCTCACGCAGCAGGACATCCGGCGCTCGGGCGCCAGGAGCCTCCCCGAACTGCTGCGCCTCGTGCCAGGCCTCCAGGTGGCGCGCCTCGACTCGGATCACTGGGCCGTCGGCGTCCGCGGATTCGCCAGCAAGTTTTCGCAGTCGCTCCTGGTGCTGATCGACGGCCGCAGTGTGTACTCGCCGCTGTTCGCCGGCGTGTACTGGGACGTGCAGGTCGTGCCGATGCAGGACATCGATCGGGTCGAGGTGATCCGGGGACCGGGCGGCACGATCTGGGGCGCCAACGCCGTCAACGGCGTCATCAACATCATCACGAAGTCGGCGCAGGACACCCAGGGCGTCAGCGCGTCGTTCGGAGGCGGCGACCTCACGCATGCGCTGGGCACCGCGGAGTACGGTGCGCGATCGGGCGCACTCGCGTGGCGCGCGTACGGCATGGGCTTCGCCCGCGGCCCCGAGTCGCATCCCGGGAAGCCGGATTACGACGCGTGGAACCACGGCCAGGCCGGCTTCCGCACGGATTGGGACAACGGCGGCCCGACGACGCTGTCCATCGAGGGCGACTTCTACGCCGGTCGCAGCGGCACGCGCTTCATCGCCGGCTTCTACACTCCACCGTCGAGCGAGACGGTCTATGGAAACGACGACGTCTCGGGCGGCAACATCAACCTGAGGTGGGCGCGACGGCTGCGGGACGGCGGCAATCTTCAGCTGCGGGCGTACTACGATCGGACGAACCGGCACGGCTCGCAGTACGGCGAAACGCGCGACACGCTGGATCTGGACTTCGTCCACCAGCTGCCCGTGTGGCACCGGCAGACGCTGCAGTGGGGGCTTGGTGGCCGCGTGAGCCCGAGCGATTTCATCCAGGCGATTCCGACCGTCGACTTCCTGCCGCACGAGCACACCGATTCCGTGTACAGCGCCTACGTCCAGGATGAGATCGCCATCGTGCCGCGGCGGGTGGCGGTGACCCTCGGCGCCAAACTGCAGCACAATAACTACACGGGTCTGGAGGTCCAGCCCACGGCTCGCGTGCTCTGGACGCCGACGCCACACCAGAGCGTCTGGGCGGCGGTGACGCGCGCGGTGCGGACGCCGTCGCGCGTGGAGCGCGACGCCGCCGTCACCGGGTTCGTACCGGGCTTCAATCTGCCGACGTTCGCCAGGCTGTCGGGCAACCCGGATTTCGACGCCGAACGGCTGGTGTCGTACGATGCGGGTTATCGCACGCTGCTCGGACCGAACGTCTATCTCGACGTCGCGGCGTTCCACAACCGCTATACGGGGCTGTTCGACCTGGGGCAACCACAAGTGATCGTGGAAACCACGCCAGGCCCCATCCGCCATGTTCTCCTGTTTCCCTACGTGAACGGGATTGACGGCACCACGGATGGCGTCGAACTTGCGCCAAGCTGGACGCCCACGTCGTGGCTGCGGTTCGAGGGTGGGTACTCCTACCTGCACCTCGACCTCGCGCAGCGGCCGGGGTTCGCGGCGGGCCCGGCACAGATGGACGAAGGTTCGAGCCCGAATCACCAGGTGTTCCTCGCGGCCGACCTGCTGCTGCCGCACGCCATCGACGTCAGTCCGACCGTGCGCGCCGTGGGCGAGCTGCCGAATGAGCACGTGCCCGGCTACGAGACGGCCGACCTGCGCGTGGCCTGGCAGATGAGCCCAGCGGTCTCGTTGTCGGTCGTCGGCAACAACCTGCTCCAGGCCAGCCACATCGAGTTCGCCAGCGACACGGGCGTCTTCGTCGGCACCCAACGGACGGTGTTCGCGCAAATCGCGTTCAGTCGGTAGGCCCATGACAGCAAGGCAGATCTGATGCAGGCGTTCAGGCGATTCCGAGATCAGCCGATTGCGCGCAAGGCGCTCATCCTGGGCGTCGTGCCGACCATCTGCGCGCTGATCCTCGCAAGCGTCGCCTCGTTCGGCGCCACCTATCTGACCGCACGCCGCAACGCGTTCCAGGACATCTCGAGCCAGGCCACGATCATCGCGGAAAACCTGAGCGCCGCGCTGGCGTTCAACGACCGCCAGACCGCGGCGGACACGGTACGGGCCATCCGCGCCAAGGACAACATCGACGCGGTGTGCGTCTACGACGCGCAGGGGCGGATCTTCACGTCCTACACGCAGGCCGAGGCGGGATGCGGGCCGACGCTGGCGGCGCAGATCCAGCATCCCGGCACAGGGCTCGTCGTCAAGCGCGATGCCGTCGTCGGCCAGCGGGTCGTCGGCACGGTCATCGTGACCGGCAACCTCTCGCACCTGGTCGCCTGGATGCGCCTCGCCACGATCTGGACGATTGCGGCGCTCGCCGCGGGACTGCTCCTCGCGCTGGCGTTCACGCGGCGCATGCAAGCCTCGATCTCCGACCCGATCATCACGCTCTCGAGGGCGGCCGATCGCGTCAAGCGGACCGAAGACTACTCGGTTCGCGTCCAGAAGACGACCAACGACGAAGTGAGCCGTCTCGTCGATTCGTTCAACGGCATGCTCGACGAGATCCAGCGGCAGAACGACGCGCTGATTACGGAGATTGCGGAGCGCAAGCGGGCCGAGCACCTCAAGGACGAGTTCCTCGCCGCCGTGTCACACGAGCTGCGGACGCCGCTCAACGCGATCCTCGGCTGGCTGCAGATCCTGCGCACCACCGATCCCGGGCCGGAGCGGACGGCCCGCGCGCTCGACAGCCTCGAGCGCAACGCCCGATCGCAGGCGCGCCTCATCGAGGACCTGCTCGAGGTTTCCCGGATCGTCACCGGCAAGCTGCAGATCAACACCGATGCGGTCGATCTGCGCGCCACGGTCCGCGCCGCCGCGGACGTCGTCGGCCCCGCCGCGACCGCCAAGTCTCTGCGGCTCACCCTCGACCTTCCGCCGGAGCCGGCCCTCGTGAACGGCGACCGCGATCGGCTCCAGCAGGTGGTGTGGAACCTTCTCTCGAACTCGGTGAAGTTCACGCCGTCGGGCGGCTTCATTACTGTCGACCTGAGCTCGACGACGTCGGACCACGTGCTCACCGTCACGGACAACGGGATCGGCATCGCCGCCGACTTCCTGCCGCACGTCTTCGAACGCTTTCGCCAGGCGGATGGATCGATGACGCGCCAGCACGGCGGCCTCGGCCTCGGGCTCGCGATCGTCAAGGAAGCGATCGAGCTGCACGGCGGAACGGTGTCCGTGAGCAGCGATGGCGCCGGGCAAGGGGCCACCTTCGTCGTCCGGTTGCCACAACTCGTCGCACCGGAGCGGCCGGCGGAACCAGCGGCGAAGTCGGCGCCGCCGAATCCCGCCGACATGCTCGCCGGGTTGCGCGTGCTGGTGGTCGATGACGACGCCGACGCGCGGGAGATTGCCGCGACGACGCTCGCGCGGGCGGGCGCGGAGGTGAGCAGCGCGGCGAGCGGCGCCGAGGCGGTGGCCCGCTGGACCGAGCAGCCGATGGATGTGCTCGTGTGCGATCTCGCCATGCCGGACATGGATGGCTTTCATGTCCTGCACCGCATCCGGGAGATCGACCGCGCCGCAGCTCGCGCCACGCATGCGGTCGCGCTGACCGCCTATGCGAGCGAGGAATACCGGCGGCGCAGCTTCGACGCCGGCTTCAAGGCGCACGTCCCCAAGCCGCACAGCGCCGACGAACTGGTGCGCGCCGTCATCACCGCCGCGCAGGCCCAGCCGTCAGGCTCCGAGGCCAGCCTGCGGGGGCTCAGCTAATCAACGGTTCTTCAGGCGCTCCGTGAGTCGTACGCCGGTGACGCACGTCAGGCTGGATGCGTCACTCGCGGGGAACTACTGGCGCGAGGCTTCGTCGATCTTCTGCTGGAACGCCTCGGTCTTCTCCGGTGATGGCACGTCGGCTGCCGGCGTGGTCCGCGGAGCCTTTCGCTCGGTCGTGGGGCATCCCACGCCGGTCCCGTGCAGCCCGCAGTACCCCCACGGATATCGTTCCAGATACTGCTGGTGCTCGGGTTCGGCGTAGTAGAACTCCGGCGCCTGGCGAATTTCGGTGGTAATCGCGCCATGGCCCGTCGTACCGAGTGCCTGCTGATACGCGTCGCGAGACGCGATCGCCTGCTGGCGCTGGTCGTCGTCGCTGTAGAAGATCGCGGATCGATACTGGGTCCCGACGTCGTTCCCCTGCCGCATCCCTTGCGTCGGGTCGTGGCTCTCCCAGAACATCTTCAGCAG
This sequence comes from Vicinamibacterales bacterium, assembly GCA_025450765.1. Classification (GTDB taxonomy): domain Bacteria; phylum Acidobacteriota; class Vicinamibacteria; order Vicinamibacterales; family CAVVIG01; genus JAGWRA01. The sequence goes on from JANWLS010000167.1 coordinate 9,277, forward strand.
ATCACCGTAGCTCACCGTCGCCGGATCGAAGACGATCAGGACGACCTCGAGATGGCCGGTGAGGCCGCTGCAGACTTCTTCGTAGGTGGGATTCGGCGTCACACCGCCGGCGTACCCGGCCGCGGTCGTATAGACGCCTGACGTCTGCCAGAACATCCGCTCGGCGCCCCAGAAGCAGCCGAGGCCGAAGACCGCGACTTCGAAATCGCTGGGGAACGGCGGCACGAGCGGAGCTCCAGTGGCGAGGTGCTTCGGCGGAACCGGCATCCGACCGGTCCGACCCCTGAGCGCCTCATCCGGTGTCGGCATCGCGACCTTGCCCATCGCTCCCCTCCCTCCCGAGAAGACCTATTGTCGCACCATCGCCGCCGCCCGCGGGAACAGGACGTGATTTTCGAGGTGCACGTGGACGCGCAGGTCGCGGTCGAGCTCGCTGAGGCCGTGGTAGAGGCCGCGGAAGGTCGGGCAGGCGTCGGGCGGGGTCTCGTATCCGCCGGTCAGCTCACGCATCCGGGCAAGCGCGTGGCTGGTTTCCTCGTGATCATCCTCGAGCGCCGAAATCCAATCGTCGACGGGATCTGGCCGATGCCGGCCCTGCTCGAGCGCGACGACCGCCGGGAACACGCTCGTGTCCTCCTTCTGCATGTGATGGAGCATGTCGACGTGGAGCGCGTTGAAGACCTCCTGCAGCTCCAGCGTCTCCGGATGCGCCGTCCCGTGCCGGTTGACGACCTTGATGAGCATCTGCCCGAGCCAGGGGAGGTCGCGGCGCAGGGCCGCGTGGTAGTGGTGCCGGATGTGAGCGGTCAGTTCCGCGAGCGACGCCGCGCTCCAATCCTCACCCGGTGCGCCCGACGAGCCGGCGGCGCGCAGCTCCCCGATGAGCGCGTCCACATCCAGGTGGTGCTCGGCGCACGCGTCGGCGAGCGATCGCTTGCCGCCGCAACAGAAATCGATCTCACGGTCCTGGAAGATGCGAATGGTTCCCGGTGCCGCCGTGGCAATGTCGGCGACCGTCGTCTCCTTCGTAATGGTCATCATGGTCCTCCGCCCCTGATTCTGGCTCCCGGACGGCGGCTGGTCTTTGCGCCGGCGCAACCGTGCCCGATTTCCGGCCAAAATGTGGCACGATCGAGCAGACGCGATGCCTCCGCACGACCCGACCGACCTTGTCCGCCAGCTGGCGCACGTGCCCTTGTTCCAGGGGCTGCCGGCCGACCGGCTCGCCTCGATTCTCACGCTCGCGCACGAACGCACGATGGACCCCGGTGATTTCTTCTTTCGCGAGGAGGATCCGGCCGAGCACTTCTTCGTGCTCACGCGCGGTCGGGTGAAGCTGACGCAGCTGACGCCCGAGGGGCACCAGGTGGTGCTCAGCCTGCTCGGCCCGGGCGACGCGTTCGGGGGCGTGGGGGCCTTCGGCGAGGCGAGCTACCCAATCGGCGCCGAAGCGATCGGCGAGGCGGCGGCCCTCGCGTGGACGTCGGCGACGATGCGGCATCTGTTCGAGCAGGAGAGCACGATCGCGCTGAACGCGCTGCATTTCGTGTCGGGCCGGCTGCACGATCTTCAGCGACGGCACCGCCAGGCCATGACCGAGCGCGTCGAGCGGCGCGTGGCGCGGGCGGTGCTGCGCCTGGCGCACGAGGCCGGGCGGCCGGTCGAAGCGGGCGTCGAGATCACCTTTCCCGTGTCGCGCCAGGACATCGCGGAGATGACCGGCAGGACGCTCTACACCGTCAGCCGCCTGCTGAGCGGCTGGGAGGAGCGCGGCCTCATTCGCAGCGGCCGCCAGCACATCGTCCTCACCGATCCCGAGGCGCTCGCGGCGATCGCCGACGACCTGCCGGCACGTTAGGCCGAGTCGCCCTTCAGGATCGCCACGAGAAACAGTACGATCCCGGCCCCCATCAGCGGACAGGCCATCACGATGAACGCGACGAAGGCGAGCGGGTGCAGTACCGCCAGCGTGATCGACTGCACGATCATGCCCAGGGCGATGAGCAGACCAGCCCATCGGAGGCGCCGTTCGAGCCTGGTTTCCGCCATGTGACGATCGAACCGGTTTCCAGAAGGTCGCCTGCCCGAGATCGCCGACATCGTGAATGAACTCGTGGCAATTGCTCGAGAGGCAGGACAGGCGATTGGCCTTGATCTCCTCGAGCATCTGCGGCGTGCGCCGATGGGCCGCCGCCGACCTCATCGTCATGGGGACTCACCGTCGCGGCGGTGCGGCGCGGCTGCTGCTCGGCAGCATCGCCGACAAGGTGCTGCGGACGGCCCCATGTCCGGTGCTCGTGGTGCAGTGAGCGCCAGATGGGCCACCGTGGCGTTCTCGCGCTCGCCGAACTCGTACGTCGTGCCATTCATGGCGCTCCTCCGTTCGGGAGCCAAGCAAAGGGCGTGCTCAGGGCGCGTGCGACCCGCCGCTCGACGCGCTCGAGACGGCCGGCGCGCGATCATGAGAGACTGACCACATGGAGATCTTGACGTTCGTCGCGGTGATCGCCGTCTGGCTGGTGCTCCAGATCTGGGTGCTGCCGCGGCTCGGCGTGGGCACGTGAGCGCGGCCGGCCGGCCGCGTCGAGGATCGACGCACGCATTCCGGCGGCGACACATCAGCAGGCGCCTGATGACCGCCCTCCCCCTCGTGGCCTTTTTCCGCGAGCCGCTGCTCCACCGGACAGAAGTACGCCGTTCGGCCATTCAGTTTCAATCGCGCCACCGCGTGGCCTCGCGGACATGTCGCGCGCCGGTAGACGAGTCGCTGTTCTGAATCGAGTGCTTCGAGGCGACTCAATGGATGGAGACCGGAGGCGTACAGGATCTCGTCTGAACAGATGTTCCCGATCCCCGCAAGGAACCTCTGGTCGAGGAGCAGGGGCTTGAGTCGCCCACGCCGCGTCTGGCAGGCGCGCGCGATCGTCTCGACCTCCGGCCGCTCTGGCATCGCGCTTACTGAATGCGACCCGCCGCGTCGAGAATCCGAAAATGCCCCTGCGAGAGACCGTCGAATCGCACCGAGACGCGGTCGACGCGTTGACCGTTGAGGACGACCCCGTGGCCGGTTTCGCCGGATCCCCAGCCGACCGTCACGACGTTGTCGGGACCCTCCGGCGTCATCGGAATCGGCGGCAGGTCGCTGCCGCACCGGTAGCTCGCACCCGCCGAACGATGAAGGGTGCAGCTTTCAATCCGGCCCGTTTCCGTGACCACGACGGTCATCGCGAGACCACCCACCAGAAACCGGCGGACGAATTCCCCATGACGTCGGAGAAATCGCGAGGCCCGACCAGGCCTCAAGGCTGATCCGACCCCTGCCTCGACGCCTGATCGACCAAGGCGCGCGCCTTCTGCATGTCGAACGGTTTGTGGACGACGCGCAGCGCTCCAAGCGCCAGCGCCTCGCGGGTCATTTCCGGCGAGCCGTACGCCGTCATCATGATGACGCGCGCGTCCGGCGCCAGGGAGCGCAGGCGCGAAAGCAGCTGCAAATCCGAAGAATCCGGCAGCCGATAGTCGAGCAGCACGACGTCGACCGTTTCTTCCTGGAGGACCTGGACGGCCGACTGGCCGTCGGACGCCTGGGTGACGGCATAGCCGGCGTCGTTGAGCGCCTCCGCCAGCGACCACCGGATCAGCCACTCGTCATCGACCACCAAAACGCGTCGGCCGGGAGAATCCATTGCCTGCCCTTTGAAAACCTTCGAACGCTTCAGATTCAAGAACCGTTCCACGCCTGCATTGATCGTGTCATCGTCGTTGACCATACCGCTAGAATGGCTGCCATGCCCTTCAGTACTCCCGAGCGGCGGCACATCTCGGTCTCGATCATCAGCGCCTTACTGGCTGCGACGATCTTCGCACTCGACTTGCGACAGCCGCCGGGCATCGCCGTCCCGATGCTCTACGTGATCCCGGTCCTCCTGAGCCTCTGGCAGCGACGCAACCTGGACACGATCGTCGCCGCCGGGGGGACCACCCTCCTGACCGTTGGCGTCCTGCTCTTTTGGCGGCACACGCTCACCTTCGACGCC
>JANWLS010000168.1 GCA_025450765.1 Vicinamibacterales bacterium
GAAGGCGCACTCTCGATCGCCGAGACGACGCGCCTGCTCCGCGAAACGGCGGATGCGCTGTCCAAAGCCCACAAGGCCGGGATCGTGCACCGGGACATCAAGCCCGAGAACATCATGCTCAGCGACGGGCACGCCCTGGTGATGGATTTCGGGATCGCCCGCGCCGTCACGGATGCCGCGCGCAGCACGACGCTGACGCAGTCGGGGATGGCCGTGGGCACACCGGCGTACATGGCGCCGGAGCAGGCCGCTGGAGATCCCAACGTCGACGCGCGGGCCGATCTCTATGCGTTGGGTGCGGTTGCCTACGAGATGCTGACAGGGCGCACGCCGTTTACCGCGGCGACACCGCAGCAGATGCTCGCGGCACAGATCACCGCCATGCCCGACGCGGTCACCGCGCATCGGAGCGCCATCCCGGCCCCGCTCGCGACCCTGGTCATGCAATGCCTCGCCAAGCACCCGGCCGACCGACCCAGGAGCGCTGGCGACGTGGTGCGGACGCTCGACGGGGTTGCAATATCCGGCGCAGCGGCGGCGACAACAGCGCAACCAACCGTGTATCCGTCAGCGCTGAGGAATTGGGTCGTCGGCATCTGCCTTGTCGCCGCGGTGGGATTCGTCGTCTGGGTGCTGGTTCTCCGAGGTGGCTCGGCCGGCGGCAACGGCATGCACACCATCGCGGTGCTTCCGATCGACGTGAAGGGGGACACACTCAACGAGCCGTTCGCCGACGGGATCAGCGACGGCGTGCGCAATGACCTGAACATGGTACCCGGGGTGAAGGTCGTGGGCCGTGCGTCGTCGCTCGTCTTCGCCAAGGCGGTCGATGCCCGCGCGGTGCGCCAGCGAATCTCCGACGTCGACGCCGTCCTGCAGGGGGCACTCAGCCGCGCCGGCTCTCGCCTGCACCTCGTCGCCGAGCTCGACGACGCCAATGACAATCATCAGCTCTGGGGCACCGCACTCGATCTGGACGTCAAGGATCTCTACGCCGTTCAGGATTCGATCAAGCGCGCCATCGTCGCATCCCTGAAGCTCAAACTCGGCACCGGCGGTCCCGCCTCCGGGAGCTCACATCGCACCCGGAATCAGGAAGCGTACCGCCAGTATCTCATCGGGGTGCACGACGCCAACCAGCTGGGCGAGGCGGACCTGCACCGCGCGGTGGCGCATTTCGACTCGGCAATCGCCATCGATCCGGGCTACGCCCAGGCGTACGCCGGCATCGCCGAGGCGTGGGGATACCTGGCCGACGAGTACTACGCGCCGGACAGTTCCTATCCGCAGATGTCGGCCGCCGCGAAGCGTGCCGTCGATCTCGACAGCACGAACGCCGAAGCCCACGCGACGCTGGCCAACGCCTTGATATGGGCGCAGCGCGACACCACGCACGGTTTCCCGGAATTCATCCGCGGCGTCGCACTCGACTCCAACTCTGTGACCGTCCGCGAGATGTACGCCAACATCCTCTTCGCGGTGCAACCGGACCGCTGCATCGCGCAGTCCGGTCGCGCCGTGGCACTTGACCCGCTGTCGGGGTTCGCCTCGTTCATCCAGGCCAGCTGCTGGTACATGGCTCACCAGTACGATCAGGCGATCAAGGAATACCAGCGCACCCGGGAACTCACTCCCGGCCTGGTCTACTACGACGTCGTCGATGCGGCGAGCGAGCGGCAGCTGGGTAACTTCGCCGCCGCGGTTGCCATCTACCGGAAGGACCAGCCCTACAGCAACAAGCCGCTCTTCGGGCTGGGCGTGACATTCGCCCGGATGGGCCTGCGAGACAGCGCGCTGCGCGTCGCGCACGAGCTGGAAGCGCTGTCGAAGACCCGCTACGTGACGCCGCTCCTGATCGCGATGATCTACGCCAACCTGCCGACGGCGGCAGACCGTGACACGGCGTTCGCGTGGATCGCGAGGAGTGAGTCCGCGCACAGCGGTGTCGACCTGGTGCTGCCACACGCACCCGAGTTCGACCCGATCCGCGCCGATCCGCGGTTTGCGGAGCTGCTGCGGCACCTGATGCACTGATCGCGTCCCCGTCGAAAGGGGCTGCTCCATGCCGGATGCACTGCAGTGGGTTCGACCGCACGACGACGAGCTCGACCTCTTCGGCCTGACGCATGTAGGCCTGGTCCGGAAGGAGAACCAGGATCATTACATGCTCTGTACGGTGCATCCGCAGGTGGTGGTGCACGGCACCAGCCTTCCTGATGCCGACAAGTTGCCGCTACGCGGCGAACGGATCGCGACCTACATGCTCGTGGCCGACGGCGTGGGCGGCGGGACGGGCGGTGGCGAGGCGAGCCGGCTCGCCCTCACGACGATTACGCAGTACGTCGCCTCGTCGCTCCGATCGTATCACGCCGCGGGAGCATCGTCCGATCAGGAGTTCTATCAGGCGCTGACTGCCGCGGCGCTCGAAGCGCACGCTGCCGTGCGCGAAAAACGGCAACACGATCCCAAGGCATCGATGGCGACCACGCTGACGCTGGCGGTCGCCGTCTTCCCATGGATGTATGTCACCCAGGTCGGCGACAGTCGCTGCTACCGCTACTGGGACGGCAAGCTGACGCAGCTCACCCGGGATCAGACAATCGCGCAGGGCCTGGTTGATCAGGGGATTCTTCCCGCCGATCGCATGGCCCGTTCGCCGTTGAGTCACGTGCTGGCGAGCGCGATCGGTGGCGACGAAGCGATGCCGGTCGTGACGCGTGTCGAGATTCCCCGGGGTTGCGTGCTGCTACTGGCCACGGACGGGTTGACCAAGCACGTGACCGATCCGGAGATCCAGCGACAGATCGAGGCGATGACGTCGTCCGAGCAACTCTGCCGCTCGCTCCTCCAGCTGGCGCTCGAGCGCGGCGGCAGCGACAACATCACCTTGATCGCCGCGCGGGCGCCGCTCAGACAACCGGGCGCGGCCCCGCCCTGACTCCCCGGAAAGGCTATATTCAGCGCGATTTGGACCCCACACATCGCATGCCGACCCGAGGCCTTTGGCCGCCCAGTCTGGCGGAGTCCTCCCGATGAAGCTGTCAGACACCGAACTCTGGGAAAACATCCTCCTCGCCATCGAGGATGGTCGCGTCGTACCGATCGTGGGACGCGACCTTCTCGTCGTTGATACCGACAGTGGGCCACGCCCGTTCCATCAGATCGTCGCGGCGCGCCTTGCCGCCGAGCTCAAGATTCCCGCGGAATCGCTCCCTCCCGCCTTCGAGACGAACGACGTCGCCTGCGCCTACAAGGACTTCCACGGCGACCCGTCGAACATCAACTCGTCGGTGGTGCGCATCATCAAGAATCTCAAGGTGCCGGTGCCGGAACCCCTCCGTCTCCTGGCGGAGATTCCACGCTTCCGCATCTTCGTGAGTACCACGATCGATACCCTGCTCGACGAGGCGATTGCCGCGGTCCGCGGCCCCAGGCCCGCGGTCCTGACCTTTCCGCCCGCGGCGAACCTGCTCGATTTTGACGAGCGCCTCCTCGACAACAACGGCAGCTTCGTCTTCCAGATCCTCGGCCGCGTGTCGACCACGTCGCCGTTCGCCGTGACCGAAGGCCAGATGCTCGAGCAGATGCACGATTTCATGTCGGGGAACCGGCGGCCCGACAAGCTCATCTACGAGCTGCAGCAGAGCCACCTTCTCTTCGTCGGCATCAATTTCCCCGACTGGCTGACGCGCTTCCTGATGCGCCTCTCGCGCGCCAAGCCGCTCTGGGACTCGCGCCAGATGACGGAGGTGTTTGCCGACGCGCGCGCGATTCAACCCGACTTTTCGCAATTCCTGCATCACTTCAGTCCGCAGCAGTCGCAGATCTTCGAGGACGGCACCGCGGTCGACTTCGTGCGCGAATTGCACCGGCGCTGGTTCGAGCGGCACCCGGCGACCGAACGCGCGGCCGCTCCGTCGGATCAGGGGAGCACGCAGCCGGCACCGATGACATCGGGATCGGTCTTCATCAGCTACGCCAACGAAGACCGCGCCGCGGCGTTTCGCCTCGCCGACCAGCTGCAGGCCGGCGGTCTCGAAGTCTGGGTCGATCGCCGCCTCAATCCCGGCGACGAGTTCCGCACCATCATCGAGCGGCATATCCGCGAATGTAGTGCCTTCGTTCCGGTGCTCTCCCGCAACACGCAGACCGAGCACGGCCGCTGGTTCCGGCGCGAGTGGATGCAGGCCTGCGACCTCAACCGCGACTTCTTCGGCACCGACCGGAAGTTCCTCTTCCCCGTCGTGGTCGACGACACGCCGAACAACGAACTGATCGAGTTCCGGAGCAACCTCTTCGGCACCAGCGCCGTCCGCGCCCCCAGTGGGACACCCACGCCGGGCCTGGTGCAGCAGCTCGACCTGGCCCAGAAGGCTCACCGCAAGCAGTACGCACGCGCATGATCGAGCCCGAGCCCCGCGCCAGCCGCCTGTCCGCCCAGAACCCGTGGCCGGGGCTCCGCGCGTTCACCGAACACGACCGCGAATTCTTTCTCGGCCGCGAGGCCGAGACCGCCGAGCTGCTGAGCCTGGTGCAGCGCAAGCCGGTCGTGGTGCTGTACGGACAATCGGGATTGGGGAAAACCTCGCTCTTGCAGGCGGGTCTCCTGCCCGAGCTCGCCGCACTCGACTTCCTGCCGATCCGGTTGCGCCTCGATCACGACGACGGCGAACCGCCGCTCGCCGACCAGGTCAAGGCGGCGCTGGCCCAGGGATTTGCCCGCGCGCGAGTGAGCGCACCGGCGCCGGCCGCGGAGGAAACGCTCTGGGAGTACTTCCACCGCCGCGACGTCGACTTCTGGGGACCGGGGAACCGGCTCCTGACCCCCGTGATCGTGCTCGACCAGTTCGAGGAGATCTTCACCCTGGGGCGGCGGAGCGCCGAAGCCACCGCGCGCGGCGTGCACTTCGCCGACGAGATGGAAGCGCTGCTCGAGCACCGGCCGTCCGAGGCAGTACGGGAACGGCTGGAAGCGCACCCGGACGAGGCCTCGCGATACGACCTCCAGCGGCAGGCGATCAAGTTCGTCATCTCGTTGCGCGAAGACTTCCTGCCCGAGCTGGATCCGTGGCGCGCCCGGATGCCGTCGCTGATGCAGACGCGCTTCCGTCTCGAGCGGATGACCGGCGCGCAGGCGCTCGAAGTGGTCGGTCGCGCGGGGCGCGACCTCGTCGATCTCCCGGTCGCGCGCGACATCGTGGACTTCGTGTCGATGTCGCAGCGCAAGACCGCCGCCCGTGCCGTGGAGCAGCGGGATGTCGAGCCCGCGCTCCTGAGCGTGGTCTGCGACGAATTGAACCGCCGCCGGATCGCGCGTGGCCAGTCAAAAATCACCGCGAGCCTGCTCACCGACGAGCGCCAGGAAATCATCCAGAGCTTCTACGAACGATCGTTCGACGGCATCGATCCGCGGGTTCGCAACTGGGTCGAGGACGAACTGCTCACGGCATCCGGCTATCGTGATCGCGCGGCGCTCGAGGACGCCATTCGGCAGGGGCTCGATCCGCGCGACTTCGACGTCCTCGTCGATCGGCGCATGCTCCATCGCGAGGAACGATCGGGGGTCGTCTGGCTCGAGCTGACCCACGACCTCCTGAGCGATCCGGCATCACAGAGCCGCAACGCCCGGGAGCAGCGCCGCGAGGCGGAGGCCGCCGCAGCACGCGAAGCCGAATTCCGCGCCAAGGCCGGCGCCGCACGCGCCCGCATCCGCACCATCGCCGCGCTGGCGGTCCTCTTCCTGGCGTTTGGAATCTGGGGAACGTTCGAAGCCCTGACCGCGCGCCGCGCCAGTGCCCGCGCGGTGACCATGGCGGACAGCAACGCCGCCGCGGCGCGTACCGCGCAACGACTGACCGCCGTTGCCAACCAGCAACTGGCGCAGCACATCCGCGATGATTCAACCAACAAGGCGCTCGAGGCCGCCAATTCGGAGCGGCAGCGCGAGGTCCTGCTGGCCGAGGAGTTCTCGGACGAGTTCAAGCGACTGGTGCCGCAGATCCGCGACCAGGAACGGAAGCAGGATTCCGCGCGCATGGACGTCGAGCGCACCTTCCAGAAGGACCGAGTCCAGATGCAGCAGGCCGCCGACGCTGCGCGCAGCCGCCTGGTGCTCGTCGACAGCATCCTCTGCGCGCCGGCGCCCGTGGATTCGGCGGCGGCACGGCGCATCGTGGCGACCATCGACAAGCTGGCTCGCGACCGGCCGGTGTGTCCGACCCGAACCGGGGGACGCTGATGGCGACGCGCACGATCTGCCCGGGTCGCTCTGCCGGAATCCCGGCGTTGCTGGTCGCCGCAGTGCTGCTCGCCGCCCGGGTGCCGCGCGCCACCGGCCAGGCGCCCGGTCGCGCCGACCGCTGCCAAGCCAGCGAATCCTGGCAGGCGTGCTACGATCGCGGCACGCAAGTTGTCCTCGGTGAGGTCAAGGCGGCGCGGACCCGACACGACACGTTGCAGGAGAGCCGGCTGCTGCGCGGCCTGATTCCGATGATGTCACGCGTCTGCGCTGGCGGTTCGCTGGGACCCGCCTGCTACTTTGCCGGGCGACTCACCCTGGCCTTCTCGATCAACGATGCGGCGGCACAGCGGCGCAGCGCGGATCTCTTCGAGACCGGGTGCCTCGCCGATTCGACTCCGAGCGCCGCCGCGTGCAATGGGCTCGGTGATGCCTTCGCCTACGGCCTGGGACGTGCATCGCGCGCCGACTCGGCGATGTTCTACTTCCATCGCGGATGCATCAACGGCAACGCCACCGCCTGCGCACGGGCCGCCAGCCGCTACGTCCAGGAACCTGAACTCGGACCCGCCGCGGCCGACTCGACCAACCGCCTCTGGCGGCTCGGATGCACCGGAGGAAGTTCGATCGGCTGTGTCGGCCTGGCCGCGATTCTGTTCGCACAGCTCGACACGCTCACACCCGAACGACTCGGCAAGCACCGCTACGAGCAGTTGCGCGACTCGGCGATCGCCCTCGACTCGCTCGGATGCTGGTCGGGGTCGCGCGTCGGATGCAACCGCTACGCCTTCGACTTCACGCGCCCGCTCGGGCGTGCCAACATGGACTCGGCGCGCTTCTACTACGAGATCGCCTGCGCGGACAGCGTCCCGTTCAGCCGAGTCGCCCCGAAGCACCCGTATCCGGTGATGCGCGGCCGCCAGATGCAGGGCCAGGGTTGCGACAATCTCGCTGACCTGCTATCGATCGACCCGTCGCCGCTCTCACCCTATGTGCTCGCGTCGGGCCGGCGGATCTCGCCGCCCGATCCCGCGCTCGCGCTCACCTATTACCGCCTCGGCTGCTCGGC
>JANWLS010000169.1 GCA_025450765.1 Vicinamibacterales bacterium
CATCGCGTCCAAGGGATTGGTGATCGTGATCACAAAGGCATCGGGCGCATGCGCCTTGATCCCGGCGCCGACCTCGCCGACGATCTTGGTGTTGATGCCGATCAGATCGTCGCGGCTCATGCCCGGCTTGCGCGCGAGCCCGGCCGTCACGACGACGACGTCGGAGTTGGCGGTGTCGGCGTAGTCGTTGGTGCCGAGCAGCCGCGCATCCGACTTCTCGATCGGGCAGGCTTCGAGCATGTCGAGCGCCTTGCCCTGCGGCACCCCCTCGAGGATGTCCACGAGCACGACATCGGCCAGCTCCTTGTCGGCAATGCTCCGGGCGACGGTCGCTCCGACGTTGCCGGACCCGATCACGGTGACTTTACGGTTCATGCGGACTCCTTCATTTTTTCACTGGCGCCGGGGCCCCACCCCCGGCGCGAACTGACGCCGATGCCCCACCTCGGATTTCCATGTCCTCGGCTCGGCATGGCCGCCGGCGCTGTCCCTCAGGCGTCAAGCCTGTGGCCCGTGGCCCGGAGCCAATCATCTACAGATTCGAAATGATGGCGTCCCCGAACTGCGACGTCTTCAGCTCGGTGGCGCCTGTCATCTGGCGCGCGAGGTCGTAGGTGACCTTCTTCTGCGCGATGGTCTTCTCGAGCGAGCGCTCGATGAGGTCGGCGGACTCGTTCCACCCCAGGTAGCGCAGCATCATGACGCCCGAGAGGATCACCGACCCGGGGTTGATCATGTCCTTGCCGGCGTACTTCGGCGCCGTGCCGTGCGTCGCCTCGAAAAAGCCGATGTCGTCGCCGATGTTCGCGCCGGGCGCCATCCCGAGCCCGCCGACCTGTGCGGCGCACGCGTCCGACAGGTAGTCGCCATTGAGGTTCGGCGTCGCGAACACATCGTAGTCCGACGTGCGCGTCAGTACCTGCTGGAACACGCTGTCGGCGATCCGATCCTTGATCAGGAGCTTCCCCTCGGCCGGCGCGCCCGCCGTTACTTCGTCTTCCGTGACGATCTGGTCGCGGAACTCGGCTTTCGCCAGCTCGTAGCCCCAGTCGCGGAACGCCCCCTCGGTGAACTTCATGATGTTGCCCTTGTGCACGAGAGTGACGCTCTTGCGCTTGTTGGCGAGCGCGTGCTGGATCGCCATCCGCACGAGCCGCTTGCTGGCCGTTTCGGAAATCGGCTTGATGCCAATCCCGGAGTCGGGCGCGATGCGCTTGCCCATCTCCTTCGCCAGGAATTCGATCACGCGCTCGGCCTGCGGCGTCCCCTTGGCCCACTCGATGCCGGCGTACACATCTTCCGTGTTCTCGCGGAAGATGACGACGTCCATGCGCTCGGGGTGGACGACCGGCGCCGGCGTGCCGGCAAAGTAGCGCACGGGACGCACGCACGCGTACAGATCCAGGACCTGCCGCAGCGTGACGTTCAGGCTCCTGATCCCGCCGCCGACCGGCGTCGTCAGCGGCCCCTTGATGGCCACCTTGTACGCCTTCACGGCCTCGAGCGTGTCGTTCGGCAGCCATTCGCCAACCTGGTTCTTCGCCTTCTCGCCGGCGAGCACTTCGAACCAGGCCAGGCGGCGCCGGCTGCTGTACGCCTTCTTGACGGCGGCATCGAACACGCGCACGCTCGCGCGCCAGATGTCGGGGCCCGTGCCGTCGCCTTCGATGAACGGCACAATCGGATCGTCGGGGACGACGAGCGTCCCGTTCCTGCGCGTGATCGGCGTCCCATCCGTGGGTGGTTTGAGCGAACTGAATTGAGGCATGGCGTTTGTTTGTCCGGCGATCACCGATCGGTCACCGCGATTGTTAGGGCAAGCTCCCGCGACGGCTCGCGTAGATGTTCACAGATTCTGTGGAAAACCCTGTTGAAAACCAAAGCTGAGTCGGTCGTCGCTCCGCATGATTGCGCGCATTCTAGCGGTTTGCACTATCGTGGTGCGAAGCCGCACACGGCGCCTGGTTCCGGCGCCCGAAACCCACGAATTATACTTCCATCATGCATATTGTTGTTGCCGATGATCTCCCGGCCTCGGCGATCGCGCTGCTGCGCGACGCTGGATGGACGGTCGACGCCCGGGCCGGACGCAAGCCCGCCGAGCTCGCCGCCGATCTGACCGAGGCCGACGCTCTTATCGTCCGAAGCGCCACGAAAGTGACCGCGGATCTCATGAACGCCGCCCCTCGCCTGCGCGTCATTGCGCGAGCGGGCACGGGCGTGGATAACGTGGACGTCCCCGCGGCCAGTGCCCGCGGGCTCCTGGTCATGAACGCACCGGGTGCGAGCAGCGTCAGCGTGGCCGAGCAGGCGCTCGCGCTGATGCTGGCCCTCGCCCGCCGCACACCCGCCGCCGACGCGGCGATGAAACAAGGCCGCTGGGAAAAAAAGACACTCACCGGCGGTGAACTGCACGGCAAGACGCTCGGCCTCGCCGGGTTCGGCCGCATCGGGCAGGAAGTCGCGCGGCGCGCACAGGCTTTTGGCATGCGGGTGATCACGCACGATCCCTTCATCAGCGAAGCGGTGGCGCGCGACGCCGGCGTCGAGCTCGTCTCGCTCGACGCGCTCTGCGAGCAGGCCGATTACATTTCTCTCCACATGCCGTCCACGCCGCAGACGAAAGGCATGTTCGACGGCGCGCGCCTGGCGCACTGCAAGAATGGCGTGTGCCTGGTCAACACGGCGCGGGGCGACCTGATTGACGAAGATGCGCTCGTCGCCGCAATTGAATCCGGCAAGGTTGGCGGCGCCGGACTGGACGTCTTCAAGGTCGAACCCCCGAAAGATTCCAGGCTGCCGCTTCTTCCCCAGGTGGTCGCCACGCCGCACATCGCGGCGTCCACGCACGAAGCGCAGGAGATGGTTGGCACGGAAACCGCCGCCGCCGTGCGCGACTTCCTCCGCGACGGAATTGTCCGGAACGCCGTCAACTTTCCGTCGGTGCCGCCCGACGCGCTCGCGCGGCTGCAGCCGTTCCTCAAGTTGGGAGAGCGGCTCGGCGCGATGCTCGGACAGATGGCCGGCGGCCGTCTGCAGCGGATCGGCGTCCGCTATTACGGCGAGCTCGCGACCAGTCCGCATCAGACGATCGTCGCGAGCGCCGTCGTGAGCGGCCTCCTCAAGCCCATCCTCTCGTCGAGCGTGTCGATGGTGAACGCGCGGGCCGCGGCGGCCGATCGCGGCCTCGAAGTCGTCGAGTCGCGGAGCTCGCGTACCGGGCCGTTCACGAGCCTGCTCTCGGTGAAGCTGGAAACGACCGACGGCGAGCGGTGGGTCGAAGGGACGGTCTTCGAAAACGGAAGTCAGCGGCTCGTGCGCGTCGACGGGATTTCGCTCGAAGCCCCGATGGGCGACACGCTGCTGGTCATCGCCAACCAGGACAAACCGGGGGTCATCGGCGAGGTCGGCACGATCCTTGGCCGGCACGGTGTCAACATCGCCAGCTTCTCGCTCGGCCGCGAGCACGGCGGCGCCGTCGGCGTGTTGAACCTCGACGCGCCGGATGCGGAGACGTCGGCGAAGGTCCTGGATGAAATCCGGAAGGCCGGCGCCATTCGCCAGGCGTGGATCGTCCGCCTCGGGGATTGATTACTGCAGGTCGAGGCGGAGCGAAGGTCCGCCGGTGAGATCTTCGAGCTCCACCGTGCCGGGTGCGACGGTCTTCACGCGATAGCGCGTGGTCACCGCGTCACCCGGCTTCACGAGAAACAATTGTCCGTCGCCGTCGATGATCGCCGTCAGTCCCCCGGCACCATCGTCGGCGATCCCTTCCAGATGCAGCACGGGCGCGGCCGCCGCGCTCGGAGCGTCCGGCGCCGATGCCGCAGCGGCTGTGGCGGCCGACTGCGATCGACGCGCCTTCTCCGACGTGCCGAACTCGAACGGATTGCGCGACGGCTGCCGCGGCGCCGCCATCGCCGAGAGCGCGCGATCGAGCTGGTTCGTCTGCTGGAGCAGTCGCTGAATGTCGCGCAGGTGCGCATCGACCGTCGCCGGCGGCGGCGCGTGCGGCGGCACGGCGGGGCGCGATCCGTTGGCGGCCGCGAACCATGCAGCCAGGAGCCCGGTGCCCACCACGATGCCGATCGTGCGCGACGAGGTCATGAATGTCGCGATGGTAGCACCGCAGCCCACGAGCCGCCAACGTCAGCCGTGACTGTGCTAGAATTCGTCGTGCCCCCTGCTTCGAGCCTTCGAAATCCCTCGACGGGCCCGAGTCTCCGCTGCATCGCCCTCATCCCCGCACGCTACGCATCAACCAGGCTTCCCGGGAAGGCGCTCGCCGATATCGCCGGCCGTCCGATGATTGCGCACGTCTACGCGCGCGCGGCGGCGAGCACGCTGATCTCGGACGTGATCGTCGCCACCGACGATGAGCGGATTCGCGAGGCGGTGGAACGCTGTGGTGGCACCGCCCGCCTGACGAAGGCCACGCACCGGAGCGGAACGGATCGTCTCGCCGAGCTCGCCTCGGCCCTGGACTGCGACGTCATCGTCAACGTCCAGGGCGACGAACCGCTGCTCGACCCGCGGATGATCGACGACCTCATCGCGCCCCTTGCGGCCAATCCCGACGTGCCGATGTCGACCCTCCGCCGCCCGATCACCAATGCCCACGACTGGACCAGCCCGGACGTGGTGAAGGTGGTGGTGGATCAGCACGACTTCGCACTGTATTTCTCCCGATCCCCGATTCCCTTCGACGCGCGTCGCCCGCGCAGTGCAGGCCCTGTCCACGACGCGGCCGCCTCGCCCTCGATGGGGCACAAGCACATCGGCCTCTACGCCTATCGGCGCGAGTTCCTGCTGACGCTGGCCGCCCTGCCGCCCACACGGCTCGAACAGCTTGAATCGCTCGAGCAGCTTCGTGCGCTCGAGCATGGGTACCGGATCCAGGTTCCGGAAACCGCCTTCGACTCCGTGGGCGTCGACACGCCGGCCGATCTCGAACGCGTGCGGCGGCTCACGGCCGTCGCCGAAACCTCGGGACATGATGAACGATGACGAATCCCATGCAGAGAAGCGACCGGCGAGCCACCAAATACATTTTCGTCACCGGCGGCGTGGTCTCCTCGCTCGGCAAGGGCCTCGCCGCGGCCTCGATCGGCTGTCTCCTCGAAGGCCACGGCTACAAGGTCGCCCTGCAGAAGTTCGATCCGTACATCAATGTCGATCCGGGCACCATGAGCCCGTACCAGCACGGCGAGGTCTACGTCACCGATGACGGCGCCGAGACGGACCTCGATCTGGGACACTACGAGCGGTTCACCAGCACGCTCACGACCAAGAACTCGAACTGGACGACCGGCAAGATTTACCAGAGCGTCATCCAGAGGGAACGCCGCGGCGACTATCTCGGCCGGACCGTGCAGGTCATTCCGCACATCACCAACGAAATCAAGGATGCAATCCGTGCCGTGTCGGCCGGCGTCGACGTCGTCCTGGTGGAAATCGGCGGGACGGTGGGCGACATCGAGAGCCTTCCCTTCCTCGAAGCGATTCGGCAATTTCGGCAGGAGGTGGGGCGCGACAACTCGCTCTACGTGCACCTCACGCTCGTGCCGTTC
>JANWLS010000170.1 GCA_025450765.1 Vicinamibacterales bacterium
CCGAACGGGCCAGCTCGCGTCGGCGGCGATCGCTTCGCCGATCGTGTATGAGTCGCCCAATGCGAGAATGCGAATGACGGCGGCCGGCGCCGGCGGAGCGATCACGCGATCGGGATGCTCACGGCGCGACGTAGCCGTTGAACACGAGATCGGCGTACGTCCGAATCGAGCCCGACCGCTCCCGCCGCAGAAACCCGTCCATCCGCTCGATCATCGATGTGCTCACGGACAGCTGGCCGGGCACGAACAGCGGGTGCGTCATGCCGAAGCGGCCGAAGTAGCTCCGGATGATCACGCTCGTGGTATCGCGCGGCAACGCGGCGACGTTCGCGGCAAAAACGTCGAAGCCGCCCTGACGCGTCATCAAGTACTGCTCCACGTTCGAGACGTAGAATGCGGAGACTTTGAGACCATGCTGCGCCGCGTACGCGCCGATGGCCCTCACTGCTTTGTCGCCGGCGACGTTGCCGACCACGGGCACGATCCGGTCGGCGGCCTCCATACCGCGCACCAGCTGAAACGATTCCTCTGTCGCCAAGTAGCTCACGGGCTGGCCGGCACGGTTGGTCGCGGCGATCAAATCGCCGAAGGTCGGATAGTCGGTTCGGTTGTTGCGGCCGAGGCTGGAGTAGCGCGTGTTCAGCCCGTCGGCCACGAATTCGCCTCGGTATCGATCGACCATCGCGCGGTCGCGCGCATCGAGGGGAACGCCGAACGCCGCGATGCGCTGCTCTGACCGGCGGCGCGTGGCGGCGGCGAGCGACGAGTCACTCGGATGCTGCTCGAGGTAGCTCATCATTGCGGCGAGCGGCCGGCCCGACCACGCCTCGACGTCCCGCGGAACGGGCTTGCCGAACAGCAGGCAGAGATACTCGAGCCGATTTCGCGACATCGCGAACAGTGACTTGAACAGCAGGTGCTCGAGGAGGTTGTCGCGGCGGATGTCGATGATGAACGCGATCGACGGATGGATGAGCGCGATGTACGAAAAATTCTGATCGGGACCGACGCCGATGTACGCCCCGCCATGCACGCCGACCTTTCGGAGTTGGCTCGCGACCTTGAGGTAGGATTCCTCGTTCGTGATGATGTTGTCGGAGTCGAAATAGCCCCCCGGCTCCGAGAGGCCTGCTACGAGCGCGGCGAACGACGTCGCGTCGGGCCCGGCTGGGGCGGGTCCGGCGGTAGGAGCGCCGCCACGCTGCGCGAGCGCGCTGGTGCCGTCGGTCGCTCCGATTGCCGCCGCAAAACCCACGGCCAGGAGGAACGGCAGGCCGGGCGCCCGCGGGTTGGCCCTAGCGCGACGAGCCGTCGTGCTTGCTCGATCCAGACGCGGCCGATTCAGTGGTCACCTGCCGGAGCTGCGACAAGAATGCTTCCGGACCGGCGCCGTCCGGGAGCGCGGCCAGCGCGCGCAGGAGATCCTCCCGTCGCACCGCGAGACCGGCGCTGATGGTGTTCGGGTCTACGCCGACGCGCTCGAGCTCTTGTAGCAATCGTTCGAAGCGTTCCGCCTGTGACATGCGTGCCCTCGGGCAACCGACTGAGCCTCGACGCCTTGAATCAATCCATGCTCGACGATGAGTCCGCCGAAAGCAAACTGTGTTCCGCGAGCGCCCAGTGAAAGGGTGTCGCCGCGGTCCAAAACACGACGGCCGACCCATTGGGTCGGCCGTCGCTCGTTCAGTGTGCGCGTCGACGGCGGCGCGATGGAGCACTGCGAAGACGACCGCGGTGACCGCGGCGGCAACCAGCACGAGCGCCGCCCCCGCGCCGACCGCCATGGCTGGCGAGATGACGAACTCGCGCCGCCACCATGGCGTGATGAGCTGCGGAGCGGTCTGCGGCAGCGCGTCCATGATGCGCGCCTCGAGATACACCGGCGTGCGCATGCGGCGGCGCCGATCGACTTCGCCGTTGATGTTCTTCCAGAACTCGACGTCCTTGGCCGTGGCGCCCTTGCGGACGCTGGCTTCGGGAAGCTCGCCGTCCAACCACGCGTGCACCGCCGGCGCGAGCACCCGTGTTCCCTGTTCCTGATGACCTAGCGGCACTTCGCGATCGGTGAGCGGACGCTCCCGTTCGGGACGTCGCGTCTGCCGTTCGCGGTGGCCGTCGAATCCGCCAAGGCCGTCGTCGGAGCGAAGATCGTCAACCATTAGGCGTACTTTTCCTCTAGAAGTGCTTGGAGTGCCTCGCGCGCGCGATGTACGCGCATCTTCAGCGCCCCGACCGTAGTACCGAGCAAATCGGCCATCTCCTCGTAAGAGCGGCCTTCCACGTGCTTCAGGACGAACGCCTCGCGCAACGACGCCGGAAGCGTTGCCAGCGCGCGGTCCAGATCACTACGTAATTCCGTGCGATCCAGTTCCTCATCCGGAGTCGCGTACGAAGACGGCTGATCGTCCTCGTCGTAGCTCAGGTGGGATCGGCGGATGTTTTTCAGCCAATCCTTACAGCCGTTGGCGACGATTCTGAATACCCAAGCGTCAAAGCGACCCCGCACTTCCGCGAGATGCTGATATGCCTTGATGAAGCTGAGCTGCAGAATGTCCTCGGCGACGTCCGGGCTACCGGTCATGCACAGGGCATGGCGGTACAGGGGGTCGCTGTAACGCGAAATCAACGTCTTGAACGCATCCCGATTACCGCCCAGGACGCGTTGGATGATGAGCTGATCAGTGTTGTCCTGATCAACCATCGTTTGATCGGCCCGTGGGGCCGGTTCCGTCGTCTTCACGACAACAGAGTAACCCGGTTTTCGCGCTTCGGACAGGGCGCTTGCTCCGCTTCGCGGATGAAGAAGGGTTGCCACGTTGCTAGGACGAATTGGATGGCGGCCGGGTAACACGCCCGACCGTCGCGAAAAGGGTTTCGAGCCCATCTCTTCGACGCCGAACCCCGGTCGCCTGTAACTTTCTAATACGTCTCCTTCAATCGTTGGCCGCGCCGCTGCGGTCACCGAGCGGACGCCTTCCCGGCCCGGGTGAATGCCCCCCAGCCGTAACGGCGAATCAACTCATCGTGCTCGCCAAGTGCCGGTGGCCGAAATCGAACGCCGCCCCCGACACTCGACGGCATCCCAGTCTCCGCCGACGCGCCGCTGTCGCGCAGTGCCTCCAACACACCCTGCACCACGCCGTTCGGAACACCGGCCGCGTCCAAAACGCGCCTCCATGCTCCGGCCGGCGCGGTCGCCAACCGCGCCGAGAACGCCGACACGATCCGGTCGCGCGCCGCCAACCGTCCCGCGTTCATTGCGAGCGATGGGTCAGCAGCCATGCCATCCAACCCGATTGCGCGCGCACACGCGACCCACTGCGCATCGCTGCCCACGGCCACCACGATCGGTCGATCCGACGCCTGGAAGAGTTGGTATGGTACGAGATTCGGGTGCGCGTTCCCCCAGCGCGATGCGTCCTGCCCGGTGACGAGCGCGTTCTGGGCGACATTCACCAACGCCGCCCGCGCGCTGTCGGCGAGCGAGATTGCTACGCGCTTGCCCCGTCCCGTGCGAAATCGTTGGACGAGCGCCGCGAGGATCGACACCGCGGCGTCTTTGCCTGCAACGACATCCGCGAGCGCCACACCGACCTTCATCGGCACGCCGTCAGGATCACCGGTGATCGCCATCCAACCACACTCCGCCTGCGCCACGAAGTCGTAACCCGGGCGGTCGACTCCCAACCCGAAGCCGGTGATCGTGCACCACACCAGCTCTGGCCGACGCGCGCACCAGCCGTCCAGTGAGACGCCTTTTCGTTCCAGCACGCCCGCGCGAAAGTTGTCTACCACTACGTCCGCTTCGCCGAGCAGCCGTTCGATCAGCGCGCGGTCAACCGCGCGATCCAGGTCGGCGGCGAGGCCGAGCTTGTTCCGATTGATGCTCAGGTAGTACGCGCTTCGACCAACCTCGTCGAACGGGGGACCCCACGTCCGGGTCTCGTCTCCCGTCCCCGGCCGCTCGACCTTGATGACATCTGCCCCTAGGTCACCCAGCAACATCGTGCAGAGCGGACCCGCAAGCACTCGGCTCAAGTCGAGAACTTTGATCCCTGTAAGCATCTACTGGTGTAATGATATCATACGCCTGTTGCTGTGCTGTCAAAGACCGAGGCTTGGCACGCCATCCCGCTGAGCCGAGCCGGATGAAGGCACGCTTCGACTTGCATAGCTGCTGCAAAATCATATACTTTCGCGACCTTCCGTCCTTGGCGGCGCGAAGATAGCGCCCTCGGCGGCTCGCGACAACCAAATCGCGGTCCAGTCCGCTCAGTCCCCAGCCAGTCGAGCACTTCATTTATGGTGGACAAGCCTCAGTCGAACGATCCGGGATCGCCCCCGGGTACGCCCGCCGCCGGAACCCCCGCGGTCGGC
Source organism: Vicinamibacterales bacterium (assembly GCA_025450765.1). Lineage (GTDB taxonomy): Bacteria > Acidobacteriota > Vicinamibacteria > Vicinamibacterales > CAVVIG01 > JAGWRA01. The sequence continues at coordinate 4,378 of JANWLS010000170.1, forward strand.
ACGCCAGCGGTCCAACGTCGCGGTCCGGGCCATCGCGGCGCGGACATGCGCGACACGGTCGCCGAAATGGCTGAGCGAGCGCAGCTGATCAGTCAGGAGGCGGGAAGCAAGGTCGCCGCCGCCATGAAGGACGTGATCAGCGCCGGCGCTGGAATCGCCGGCTTCGCGATCGAGAGCGCGCGAGACCTGGTCCAGTTCATGGTCCGTCGCGGCCAAATGACTCCCGAAGAAGCTGATAAGCTGATCCGCGAGGCCGAAGCTGCGCATGAGAAACGGACGCCCTCCGAGAAGGCACGGCCAACGGCGTCGAAGATTGCGGCCGAGCGCGCGGCCGTCGCCAAGGTCGAGGCGGCGGCGCGTGCCGCCGCGCAGGCAGCGGCCATGCCGCCATTTCGAGCTGGCGTCCGGCCGGTGATTCCTCCGGCAGCTTCGCCCAATGGCGGGAAAGCTCGTCCCATCTCGGCTCCGGCGGCATCGACCGGAGCAACCGCCAAGCCGACGCCAAAGAGCGCGGCGCCGTCCGTCAAAGTCGCCGGCAAGCCGGCGCCGAAAAACGCGGCCGCAAGCAAGCCCGCCAAGCCGACCAAAGCCGTCGCGAAATCAGCCGCGAAGCCGCCCAATCCGAAGGCGGCGAAACCGGGCGCGAAACCAGCGACGAAGAAAAGCGGAAAGCGCTAGCGGGCCACCGTTCGCGCCCGGGCGACCCGCTGCTCCAACACCATACGGAGCAGCGCACGCATCGCTTCCGGATCGGGCACGCTGAATTCCGCCGCGGTCGAGTAGACGCTGCCGCCGTCGACATGCACCGTCACCCACCGTGATTCGCGCGACCGCAGGGCCCGGAACATGTCCTCGTCGGTGCGATCATCGCCCCCGGAAAGGAGCGACGCGCCGCCCGCCAGCGCGCCGAGTCGGACGGCAAGCTCCAGCGCGGCCGTGCCTTTGTCGATCTTCACCGTCGGACGGAGCTCCAGAACTTCCTTGCCGTGCGTCAACGCCAGGCGGTGCTTGTTTGCGATGTCGGCGATCCGCGCGTCGAGGGCCGCGATCGCGTCGCGTGCGACGAGGCGCTGGTGAACGCTGAGCGTCCACCGTTTATCCTCGAGAATGGCGCCGGGCGTTTCTTCGACGACGGCGCGTGCGTCGGTCGACGCCTCCGAAAGCTGTTCGGCGAATCGCGCGATGTCGGCGTGGATCTCCGGAGTTGCGCCGGGCGCGGCGATCTCGATTCCGTGGTTGCCGACGATCCATACCGAGTCGAGCCCCACGAGCCGCGCCGCGTCTTGCGCCGCCCGTCCCGAGATGGCCACGACATGAACGTCGCTGAGTCGAGCCAGCGCCGCGAGCGTCTCGCGGGTGGCCGGCGCGATTGCCGCGTCCTGCGGCCGAGGCGCGATCGGCGACAATGTGCCGTCGATGTCGAGGAGCAACACCAACGGGTCGCCCGCCAGTCGGCCGGCCAGCGCAGGCGACATCGGCAGCGCTGGCGTCGTCATACGGTCACACCGCGGCAACCTGCGAGTGCTGCGACGTCATGATATCGGTCGAGCGTGCGAGGATGGAGTCGAGCCAATCGAAGATCGTCGAATTGTGGAGTTGCCGCCGCATCC
>JANWLS010000171.1 GCA_025450765.1 Vicinamibacterales bacterium
CGAATAGCGCCAGCCATCTTTCAGAGTATACATGGATACCGTGTAGTCATCAATTCGCTGCCCAAAGGACCAGCGCGGGCAGTTGGGGAACCGGAGGGCCAGCTCGAGCGGTCAGCCAAATGGAATTGGCTAAATTATGCTGCAAATCCGCGGAATCTGGGGTTCCACCCTTTCACGGTTCCGGTTGGGGACGCCAGCCTTTTCTGGGTCCGTTCCGGACATAGGTTACAGATCACTGGAGCTCCCGCCATCCCTGCGAGGGATCTGCCCGAGCGCTGGCCCTCAAAGCGATGTCGATCGCCGCGCTCAGGCCGTTCTGGTGGCTTCGTCGACTCGCTGGATGCGCATGACGAGCGCATTGCCGCAAATCGAGGCGCTGAGACATCGAGAAGCGATACGGCTCATACGGCCTTTTTTGAACGTTTACCGAGAGCGAACTGTTGGGAAGCGCTCAGCGGCCTATCCGTTCTGTGCATACAGCCAGGCCAGCAACATGGACGACGCATACCGTCGTTCAGCTCAGAGACGACGCGCCTGACATGCTCCTTCCGCGTCTCCGGTCTCTTGACGGAGATGGTCCAACAAATCCATTCGTTGCGAGCCAGCGGTGTGATGTCATGCCATTTTTCGAGTGCCGTCCTGTCCGAGCCAAGCGCCTTGCGTAGATCAGTTGGAAGTGTGTGAACGACCCCGCCCGGAATTGAGTCCTTGGCCATGCCGCGAATGTCCTCCTTCGGTTGCACAACGAAGCCCCCCGGCAGAATCTGGACGGTGACCCAGAACTCCGGCGACCCCGGCGTCAATTGGGCCGTCGATCGAGGGACGGGACCACTCAATCCTCGAGCACGTGTATCTCCAGCGCTGCCAGTCGCGCGGGATCGCCGACGATCTCCACGTGCGTAATCTTCTCCCCGTCGACCGTGAACCGCACGACTCGGAAGAGCCGTCCTCGCCTGGCGAGCACCAGGCCAGCCACTCCGTCGACCAGCGCTGTCTGGACGAATTCCATCCGAGCCGCCCGCGAAAACGCCACCGCGCCTCTGGCCCAGTTCTCCGCGCCATGAAGTGCCCTCGCCCCGGCTCGACCAGCGGCCGCGTCATCGATGCGCACCACCACATTCGGATCGAGCACCATCAGCAGGCTCTGGATATCTCCTGCGCGCAAGGCGCTCAGGAATGCCTCCACCGTCTTCCGCTGCTCGCGACGAGTCGCCTCGTTCACACCATCTGCTTTCGCCGCTGCGCCGCGCACCCGGCGACGGGCCCGGCTCGCCAACTGCCTCGCCGCGCCTTCCGAACGTCCCACGATCGGCGCAATCTCCTCGAAGGGCACCGCGAACATGTCGTGCAGGACCAAGGCCAGCCGCTCGGCTGGTTCCAGACGATCCAACACCACCAGCAGCGCCGCTCCCACCGCATCTGCCAGCAAAGCCTCCTGCTCCGGATGCATGCGCGGCGTGTGCATCTCGTCGATCCTCGTCGACTCCGACGCCTGCACGTCGAGCGGCTCCTCTCGCCGTGCGCTCCGCGCCCGGAGCATATCCAGACACACGCGGGCCGCCACCGTCGTCAGCCATCCGCCGAGGTTCTCCACCTCGCGGACATCCGAGCGGCTGAGTCGCAGCCAGGTCTCCTGCACCGCGTCGTCCGCCTCGCTCGCCGACCCCAGCATTCGATACGCCACGGCGCGCAAATGCCCGCGGTTCTCCTCGAATCGCTCCGCCAGCCAGTCGCTGCCGCTCACCATCGCGCTGGTCCCCCCGGACAATGACGATTCCCGCCGCGCCAATGTGACAGCCCTCCGGCGTTCCGTGCCGCCTCCCGCCCTGTCACACATTTTCGTTTTCACTCGTCACAGGTGATGACGAGTCAAACGACCGGTCTCACGACCAGGTCCTGATAACAGGAGCATTCAAGCATGAAACCGAGAATGAGCCATCCAGTGATGATATTTCCGGAGGCGATGCAGGCGCTCATGGCCCTCTCCAAGGCCGGCGCACAGGGCCACGTGCCGCAGCGCACCGTGGATCTTGTCCACCTCCGAGCCAGCCAGATCAACGGCTGCAGCGTCTGCCTCGACATGCACGCGCGCCTGCTCAAGAAGGCCGGTGAAACCGACGAACGGCTCTTCGCCGTCGCGGCCTGGCGGGACGCCCCGTATTTCACCGACGCCGAGCGGGCGGCGCTCGCGCTCACCGAAGCCGTGACGCGCCTGAGCGACCGGCCCGATCCAGTACCCGACGATGTGTGGGCCGACGCCGCCCGCCATTACGACGAGCAAGGGCTCGGCGCCCTGCTGCTGAATATTTCCCTCATCAACGTGTGGAATCGCTTGAATGTTCCGACCAGGCAGGTCGCGGGCGAGTGGCTGAAATCCGCCGCAGCGAGGGACATCGTGGAACGGGCGGAATAAACTGTTACCCTTGTCTCGGGAAGGACACGGGGTCCATTCCGAAGACATGGATCACAGGGCTTCGGCCCCAGCAAGAGGCGGTTCCCATGCCGATTCCGATCGCTCAGGTCGATGCCTTCACATCTGAGGCGTTCGGCGGAAATCCCGCCGCCGTCTGCGTTCTGCCGGCGCCCCGCGAGGCCGACTGGATGCAGCGCGTCGCCCGCGAGATGAACCTGTCGGAAACCGCCTTCCTCGTGCGGCGCCCGGACGAGCTGGGCTTCGATTTGCGCTGGTTCACGCCCGCCGTCGAGGTCGACCTGTGTGGACACGCCACCCTCGCCAGCGCACACGCGCTCTGGGAAGCCGGCGATCTCGCACCGGAGGCGGCCGCGCGGTTTCACACGCGCAGCGGACTGCTGACCGCGGTGCGCCGCGGCGATTGGATCGACGTCGACTTCCCCGCCAAGCCTGAATCGCCGGCCGCGCCGCCGGACGGATTGCTCGACGCCCTCGGTATCGAGGTGCGCTACGTCGGCCGGAACGCGTTCGACTATCTGGTCGAAGTCGACAGCGAGCATCAGCTGCGTCATCTCGTGCCCGATCACGGCCGGCTGCGTACGATCGCCGCGCGCGGCATCATGGTCACGGCCCGTTCCGAGGATCCGGCCTACGACTTCGTCTCGCGTTTCTTCGCCCCCGGCAGCGGTATCGACGAGGACCCGGTCACCGGCTCGGCCCACTGCTGCCTCGCCGCCTTCTGGCACACGCGCCTGAACAAGACGCGCTTCCTCGCGCGGCAGATCTCGCCGCGCGGCGGCGTCTTGCAGGTGGAGCTCCAGGGCGACCGCGTGCGCCTGGGCGGACAGGCGGTCACGGTGTTTCGCGGCGAGCTTCTCGCCTGAATCCGTTATCATCGTCCGGATCATGGACGCCCTCGACGAGCTGCGCGCGTATACCGCGAATCACTTCCACCCCGAGGCGCTGCCGCGGCCGCTCGTCCTGCCGCTTGCGCCGGAGCGGCACGTAGACGTCTGGCGCGAATATGCGGCGAGCCTGAATGCCAGCGGGTCGTTCGACGCGCTGCGCGAGGCGTTCGTCCAGCTCCGCTTCCCCATCCGGGACGGCATCAGCACCGACGAGACCTACCGCGCGGCCACACGCCAGGGTCTCAGCACCGACATCGCACCAGACGCCGTCACCAATCAGCGGCCGATCGAGATCGTCATCCACGACCACCCCGCTGGCGCGGTCCCGGCGATCGTCACGCATCATCGAGACGATTTCGTCGCGCTCGTGCGTGCCTTCACCGGGCGCAACGAGCCGATTCCCGTCCCCGACTCGCAGGGCGCGGCCGTCGTGGCCGGCTACAACAACTGGGATCGCATCCGGCGGGCGGGCGGCTCGTGGGAGTGGCTCGAGAAATCGCAGTATCAGGATCGCTTTCTGCTGATCAGCGACGGCCCCTACAGCGGCGTACCGGCCGCAGCGGTCGGCCTGACGGACGATGAGTGGCGCGCGGCCTCGATCACGATCCGCCTCGGGCATGAAGCGGCGCACTACTTCACGCGCCGCGTGTTTCACTCGATGAAGAACCTGCTCCACGACGAGCTCATCGCGGACTGGGCCGGCATTCGCGGCGTCGCCGGCCGCTTCCGCGCCGACTGGTTCCTGCGATTTCTCGGGTTGGAGGACTTCCCTCGCTATCGCGAAGGTGGACGGCTGCAGAACTACCGCGGCTCACCGGCGCCGCTCTCGGACGAGGCCTTCCGCGAGCTGCAGGCGGTCGCGTCTCGGGCGGCCGCCGCCGTCGAGCAGTTCGAGCGGGCGAATGGGCCGGACGATGGCAGCCCGCGAGCGCTGGCTGTTGGTCTCATCGCGCTCTCGAGCGTGCGCCTCGACGATCTCGCGTCCGATCGCGGGCTCGCCGTGCTGGAGGAGGCGCGCCGCGATGCCGAGTCGTGCGTGCTGAGCGATTGGGCAGGCATCTGACCAGGTCGTTCAGCCGCCCAGATGCTCTCCGGGCTAACGCGCAAACACCTGTTTGGCCACGAACCAGACGTTGGCGGGACGCTCCGCGAGTCGACGCATGTACCACGGGAACCACGATTCCCCGTACGAAATCAGGATGCGCAGCGGCTTGCCGCTCGCGAGCAGCCGCTGCTGCAGCGGACGCTGAATGCCGTACAACATCGCGTACTCGTAGGCGCTGTCTGGCACGCGATGCGCCGAGATGTAGCCGCCGAGCCGGCCGATGATCGCCGGATCGTGGGTCGCGATGTGGATCCGGGTGCCGGTGCGCCGCGCCTCGTCGCTGAGCAGCCGCTCGGCGAGGGTGACATAGGTCGCGTCGACATCCGACTTCTTCGGATAGGCGATATCGGGCGGCTCGAGATACGCCCCCTTCACGAGCCGGATGCTCGGCCCGAGCGGCAGCAGTGCCTCGATGTCGGCCGCGGTGCGATAGAGATACGCCTGCAGCGCCACGCCGATCAGGGACGAGCGCGCCAGCGTCCGCCGGAACAGGTCGAGCGTGGGCTCGACGTAGGCGGAACCTTCCATGTCGATCCAGATGAAGCTGCCGCGCTCCGCTGCCCGGTCGACCAGCCGCTGCAGATTCTGGAAACAGCGATCGCGATCCAGGTCGAGCCCGAGCTGCGTCGGCTTCACCGACACGTGCGCTGACGCGCCGGCCGCCTTCACGGCGTCGAGCACATGAAGGTAATGCTCGGTCACCGCATCCGCCTCGTCCATGCGGGTGAGGTTCTCGCCCAGGTGCGTGAGAATCGCCGTCGCGCCCTGCGCCTGCTGCTGCAGGGCGGCCGTGATCGCATCCTCGAGTTGTTCACCGGGCATGAAGGTCGAGACGGCGCGCCGGACGAACGCCGTTTTCGTCGCGTGGTCGCGCAGCCAGGGATTGGTGGAAAGCGCCAGGAGGGTGCGGCGGGCAATCGACATGTCGCGCCGGATTATACGACGGAGCGACTAGACGCGATCGATCCGGACCGTCCGGGCGTAGTAGCCTCGGTCGAGCCGGCGGGTGCGCATCTGCGGCTCGGCGACGCGCAGGCGGATGGCGTAGTCTCCCGGATGATCCGGCGTCCAGCGGTAGGCCCAGAAGCGCCAGTCGCTGCCATTCGGCGGCTCGAGGACAGGCACGGGCGCGTACGGTCCGTCCGCCGCGACCTGGATCTCCAACCGTTTGACGGCAGCGGGCTGTCCCCAGAGAATGCCGACGATCACATACCTGGTGTCACCGCCAACCTGCCACTGCTCGATGCGGATCGGCATCGCCGCCGGGTCCATCGCCGCGGGCGCGAAGTCCCTGGCGAGCTCGGGAATCCCGTTCTGCTCCGTGCGTCCCGCATATTCCTTCATCTGGGACGTCGCCGGCTCCCCCGCGTCCACCCACTCGATCTGATTCACCCACTTGATGCAGGTGCAGCCGTACCAGCCGGGCACGACCAGGCGGACCGGCGCCCCGTGATCGAGCGGCAGATCGCCACCGTTCATGCTGGTGGCCAGGAACGCGCCCGTGTCCTGGAGTTGCGCGCGGGAGAAGTTCCAGCTGGCGCCGGGCACGGATTGCTTCGAGACCGCCTTGTAGATGTCGAAGCCCGAGACGACGACGCGCGCCGACTCGGAGGGCGGCGGAAGCTGCCGGCTCACCACATCCAGGAGCGGCACCCCTTGCCAGTCAGCCGCGCTCATCAGCCCGAAGTGACGGCCGCGGCCGTTGCCGGAGCATTCGAGCACCTGAATGCCTCTCGGCTTCGCGTCCCTGCGGAGCTGATCCAGATCGAGCGTTTGCGCATTTTCCGGATCGCCGAGCGAGACACTCCAGGTGGACGGCGAGGAAATCAGGGTCGACGCACGAGTCCGGATGTAGAAGTGCCCGGTCGGCACGGTGGTGGTGTTCCACGGCAGCGCCGCCAGGTCGGTCATCAGCCGGCCGTCCAGCTCGCCGTCGATCACCGTGTTCATGACCGGATTCCCTTCCTTGCTGAAAGGGACCGTGCCGATCAGGCGGCCGTTCGGGAAACCGTACGCTGCGTCGGCCGGCGTGGCCGGCCATGCGCGGTCGAATCCAGCAAGGACGGCGCCGCTCGCGAGCGCGAGCGTGGAGATCATCTGTCGGCGCGTGAGGCCAGAGGTCAGCGACGAGTCGCGTGTGGTCATGAGGACGGTCTCAGGCGAGCGCGGCCTTCACCCGGGCCGCGGTGAGCGGCGCACGCCGCATCCGGACGCCGGTCGCATCGAACACGGCGTTGGCAATCGCGGCCGCCGTCGGGCGCGACGAGGGCTCGCCGGCGCCGCCGGGCGGCAGCTCCGGATGGTTGATGAGGACGATGTCTACCGTGGGCGGGACGTCTGCCATCCGCGCAATGGGATACGTGCGCCAGTCGACGCTCGTCACCGTGCGATCGTCGAAGGCAACCTCCTCGTGAACCGCGCGGCTGAGCGACTGCACCAGGTTCGCCTGGATCGTCCGCGTGAGCGCGCCAGGATTCACGATGAGCCCGCAATCGTGCGCGCACACGAAGCGCGTCACGCGAAGCGCGCCCGTGCGGCGGTTCACGTCCACCTCGGCGATCGTGCCGACGTAGGTGCCGTTGCGTGTGCCGAGCGCCACGCCGCGACCTTTCAGGACGTCGCCTGCGCTGTTGCGCGCATGGCCGGCCGGCGACGGCCGCGACTGCCACCCGGCCTTCTCCGCCGCTGCCTGGAGCACGGCCTGCGCGCGCGGCTCCTTGATCCACTTCAAGCGGAGCGCGATCGGATCGACGCCGCTCGCCGCCGCCACTTCGTCGATGAAGGACTCCACCGCGAACGACGCAGCCGGGCCCTCCGGATCGCGCAAGTGTGACGTTCTGAGCGGCGACGGCCCGTCGTAGAGCGATGCGACGACGTGTGCGATCGACTGCACGTTCGGAAAGGCGTACGCCGGCGTCTGTCCGCCCCAGCTGACGAACTCGTCCACGCTGCTCGTGTTCGGCACACCGGTCAGCCGGGCCGCGAGGAAGTTATCGCCCGTCGATGGCTGGTAGAGAATCTCACCGCCCGAGAAGGCTCGCGACGTGAAGCGCACGGCGGTGACCTCGCGGTGCTCGTCGAGGGCGGCCGCCAGGTCACACACAACCGCCGGACCCTTGGCGCCCCACGCCGTCATGTCGGCCCGCATCCACTGCACGCGCACAGGACGGCCAGCCGCCTGCGACAGCAGCACGGCGTCGGCGGCCGCATCCTCGAACCCCGGGCGGCCGTACGATCCCGAATCCTCCACCCAGACGATGCGGACATGCTCGATCGGCATGTCGATGAGCTCTGCGATCCCCTTCCGCAGGGCGTGCGGCTTCTGCGCCCCCGACCAGATCGTCGCCTGGCCCTCCCGCACGTCCGCCACCGCGCATCCCGGCCCCATCGTCGCATGCGACTGGAACGGGAACTCGTAGCTCGCTTCGACGCGGCTGCTGGCGAGGCTCAAGGCGCTCTCGACGTCCCCTGCCCCGGCCGACGTCGAGGGGCCGTGCGGAAGCGTCTGGCGGCTGGCCTTCGGCGTCGCCTGCCGCATCCATGTATACAGGCTGTCGTGCGACGGCAGGTTCGCCGCAGGCTCACTCCACGTGAGGTCGACGGCCTGGCTCGCCTTGATCGCGCCCCATTCGGTGTCGGCGAGCACTCCCACGAAGTCGTGCTTCACGACGGTGCGGACGTAACCCTGGATGCGCCTGGCCGGTTCGTCGTTCACGCGCACGAGATGGGCGCCTGTGGCAGGCGGCCGGATCACGCGGCCGTGCAGCATGCCGGGGACGCGGACGTCGGTGACGTAGCGGAACGTGCCGAGCACCTTCGGGGCGATGTCGACGCGCGGCACCGACGTGCCGACCACGCGATAGGTCGACGGATCCTTCGGCGTCCCCGCCCCTTCCACATTGAGCGAGAAGCCGGCGCCGGTCACCTGCAGGATTTCGTGCAGATCGGCACGACCTGCGACGGCCCCGTACGACACGCGTGTCGCCGGATGCGCCGGATTGATGATGATGCCGTCGCGCACCTCGAGCTGTGCGGGGTCGGCACCCAGCTGCGGCGCGGCCGCCTGAAGGAGCATCGCCCGCGCGGAGGCGGCCACGTTGCGCAGCGGCTTCGCACCGTTGCTCACCGACGTGCTGCCGCCGACGCCGCCCTGATCGGGCGTCTGCGCGGTGTCGCCCATCACGAAGCGCACGTGCGAGACCGGCACGTCGAGCTCCTCGGCGATGATCTGCGCGAAGGCCGTCTCGACGCCCATCCCGATCTCGACCTTGCCGGTGAACACGTGCACGAGCCCGTCGGGATCGACGCGAAGCCAGGCATCGAGGCGTGACGGCGAATCCGGCGGCGCGGACGGATCCTCCGCCGCCTGAGAGTCGCGCGGTGTCGAGGCGAGCAGGCGCGGCGCCACGGACCCGTCGATCAGGCTGAAGCCGACGAGCAGGCCGCCGCCGCGCTTGACGAACTCACGCCGGGTCACGTGGTGCGCCATGGCTATGCCTGGTGGCCGGAGGCCCGGCGCACGGCGGCGAGGATGCCGACGTGGCTGCCGCAGCGGCAAATGAGTCCCTGGAAGGCCCGCCGGATCTCTTCCTCGCTCGGATGTGGGTTGCCATCGAGCAGGGCTTTCGCCGTCATCACCCAGCCGTTCAGGCAATAGCCGCACTGAAACGCCTGTTCGTCGATGAACGCCTGCTGGATCGGGTGCGGATGCTCCGGAGTGCCCAGCCCGTCCAACGTGCCGATCGGCCGGCCGGCCGCGCTCGACACCGGAATCCGGCAGGACCGGACCGCGTGATGATCGACGATGACGGTGCAGGCCCCGCACTGGCCAAGACCGCAGCCGAAGCGGGGATTGTTCAGCGCGAGCGTATCGCGCAGCACATAGAGCAGCGGACAGTCCGGATCGGCATCAACGGTATGAGATTGCCCGTTGACGGTGAGCGAGAAACGGCTCATGGCACGCTCCTGCGGGCGGATTATACCGCCCGCCTCGGGTCCCCGCTACGCCTTTATCAGGCCGTGAGGAAGCCCGGCCAGAACGTCGCCGCCAGGTACGCGCTGATCACGATCACGACCAGGCAGATGAGCGCCGCCCAGGCGCCCTTGATCAACATCTGACGAAGATTGATTCCGTAGCCGGCTGCCACGGCCGCGCTGCCCGATGAGGAGGGCAGCATGAAGCCGCAGTGGCTGGCGGCAATCACGACGTAGACGAGCGGCATCGCGTTCAGGTGGAGCGTCTGCGCGACGCCGATGGCGATCGGCACCATGATCGCCATCGACGCGACGTTGCTCATGATCTGCGCCACGATGATCGTAATCAGCGCGAAGATCGTGATCGTCAGGACGAAGCCATGCGACGCGTAGGGCACGATCCCCCGCGCGATGTATTCGGCCGTGCCGGTCTTGTTCAAGACGAGGCCAAGCGCGCTGCCGCCCGCGAACACGTAGAAGAGCCCCCACATCATCTTCTTCTGCGCGTACTCCCACTCGAGCAGTTTCTCGCCCTTCGGACGGATGACGAAGGTGAGCAGCGCGCACGAGAGAAATGCGAACGCGGGCGTGAAGCCCGGCACGAGCGTCTTGAACGAGATCCGGCCGAAGGCGAGCACGACGGCGGCGATGAACAGCCCCAGCGCCCAACGCTCCTGCCGCCCCATCGGACCGAGCGACTCCAGCTCCTTGACGAAGTACGACCGTGTGCCGGGCAGCGCACTCTCTTCGAACGTGAACGCGAAGTTCGCGTAGATCAGCACGGCGCCAATCGACGCCGCGGCCAGCGGCAGGAGATGCGTAATCCACGTCGTGAACAGGAACTCGTGGTGCGTCACCATGTTCTGCACGAATTCCATCGCGAGCAGGTTCGGCGCGCCGCCGAGCGGGGTGAGGAATCCGCCCAGGCTCGACCCGAACGAGATGGCGAGCACCAGGGCCGTGCCCGGCCAGCTCTCCCAGAGGTCCTCGATGCCGACGAACCGCAGCATCGCCACGACAATCGGGATGAGCGTCGCCGCCACGACCACGCGCGGCAGCAGCGTGGCGAACGCCACGCTCACGAGAAACCAGATCGTGATCTGGCGGCGCGGGCTCGTGCCCACGCTCGCAATCGTGACGAGCGCCAGCCGCCGATCGAGCGCCCATCGGTCCCAGGTCGTCGTGAGGATGTTGGCGCCGACCAGCAGGATGACGAGCTCGTCGGAGTAGGCCGGCAGGATCTGCGACATCGGCAGGGCGCCGACGATGCTGATCGCGACGAGGGGCAGGAGCCCGGTGACGGCGATGTGGACGGGCCGCTTGAGCCACCACCACGCCATCCAGATCAGCAGCCCGAGGCCGCACCGCACCGGATACGGCGGATGCTGGACCGGCAGGATGACCAGCAGCGCGAACACCGCCGGCGCCGCGATCATGTGCACGAGCCACGGGTCCAGCCCTGGTCTGACGGTCGCCGGTACCGTGGTGCCTTGCGCGACGGGTGCGGCCATTGGCCCCTCGAATGCGTCGCGCGGAGGCTCCAGCCTCCGCGTCACCGGGGTGGTGCGCGCTACGTGAGTGACACGACGGCCCGGTACTGATCCCGTCCAGGCTTCAACGGCCGCAGCAACCAGTACGGCCGCCGGTTTCCACCCGGCGACCCAGGCCCCGCCGGCATCGTCCGGGCCAGCCAGCGGCGATAGACCTCGTGCGATTTCTCGGTGTCGACGACGATCTCGCCATCATGGTCGCCAGGCGCCGCCTTGACGACGCGCACCGCCTGGTGCCAGCAGTGCATGCCCGAGATCGGATCAGGATGAACAGGGAACGTGAGGTTCTGGTGCACGCCGCCGTCGCTCCACCAGATGCGTGACGTGTCGGCGTCACCCGATTGATAGGGCTGCACGCCGGCTGTCCGGCGCAACCTCAGTCGCGAGCCGTCACGCTCGAGCGCGACGGTCGCCATCATCTGGCGCTGGCCATGCTCGGCGAGCTTCCATCGGCCCATGTGATGACTGCAGGCGACGATCCCCGGCCGGATGCCTTCGGTGACCCAGGCCTTGACGACGAAGTGGCCGATCTCGGTTTCCACGCGGACGAGATCGCCGGTCCGCACGCCGAGGCGTGCGGCGTGCGTCGGATGCATCCAGAGCGGGTTCGTGTGCGCGATCTCGTCGAGCCACTTGGCGTTCGCGCTGCGGGTGTGCACCTGCACCGGGAGCCGGAAGGTGGAGATCAGGATGGTCTCGCCCTCCTTGAGCTCGCGCGCATGCACGTGGCTCGCCGCGTAGCCGGGGATCGCCTGCTCCGGCCATCCCCAGTCGGCAACGGTCGATGAATAGAACTCCAGCCGGCCGCTGGGCGTCGGGAATCCGCGCAGGACCTGCCCATCCAGCTCGACGCCGACGCGGCGGCGCCCGCTCTCGTCCGGCTCCGGCGTTGGCAGTGGCACGATGTTCGGCGATGGCGTGGCTGGCGCCCGGGTAAACACGCGACCAGACGGATCAACCCTCGTGTCGGCGAGCTCGGACGCCGGAATGCGCTCTTCGTGCACGGCACCGATGTTTCGCCGGACTTCGAACACACCGTGGCGGCGCATGTAGTCGAGCGGCGACAGCCCCTCGGCAGCCGCCCTCTCGGGAAGGCCCGGCACCGAATGCTCGAAGATGTAGCCGTAATATTCGTCGAGTGACAGCTTCGTCCCCGGCGTGGCCAGCGACTCGACGTACTGGCGGATGCCCAGCGAGCCATCCGGATCGATGCGCCACGTCAGGTCGATCCAGAACTCGTTCTCTTCCCACACCTGCCCGGGATTGATCTCCCGCGTATCGTGGACGTCGCCGCCCGCCCGCTGGCGCGCCGCCCTCAGCACCGGCTGCCGGAACCCGAGCCACTGCGCGTTGTGCGTCTCGTAGGAGTGCAGGTCGTGCCGCTCAGGGCTGTGCCCCATCGGCAGCACGTAGTCGGCGAAATACGCGGTCTCGCTCCAGGTCGGCGTCAGTGCGACGTGCAGGCCGACGAGCCGCTCATCGGTGAGCGCTTCGATCCAGCTCCCCCCGTCGGGATTCGTCCAGACCGGGTTGTAGACGCGCGTGAAATAGACGTCCAGCCGGCCGCGGCCATCCTTGAGGAAGTGCGGCAGCAGAAACGACATCTCGTTGAGCGACAGCGGATATTCGAGCGGCCAGGTGAGCTCGTTCCACGTCCGCGGGTGCGGCGGTGTGTGGATCGGGCGCGGCACGAACTTGTTCCAGGCGTTCGGAAAGACGCCGCCCTCGGTCGCCACGGCGCCGGTGAGCGCATTGAGCAGGAACAGGCAGCGGGCAATCTGCCAGCCGCCCAGATTGCCAGACGAGGCGCTGCGCCAGTTGTGCGTCGCCAGCCGCGAGCCCGCGCCGGCCACGATCTCGGCGACCTGCGCGATCGCCGCCGCGTCGACGCCGGATTCTTCGGCGGCGTACTCGAACGTGAACTCGCGATAGAGGTCCTTGAGCACCCGCTCGAAGCTCTCGAACGTGCGCGGAAGCTCCGGATGCTCGGCGGCGAGATAGTCCGTCCAGTTCCACCACCGCTCGATGAACTCGCGATCGTAGCGCCCGGTCTGCAGGAGATGATTGGCGATCGCCAGGAGCACCGCGGCTTCGGAGCCCGGATAGGACGCGAGCCAGAAGTCCGCGTGGGTCGCGGTGTTCGACAGCCGCGTATCGAAGACGATGACCTTCGCACCGCGCTGGCGCGACTCCATGATCCGCTGCGCGTGGGGATTGAAGTAGTGCCCGGCTTCGAGATGCGCGCTGATCAGCAGGATGACGTCGGCGTTCGCATAGTCGGGGCTCGGACGGTCGCAGCCCATCCAGAAGTGATAGCCCGCACGCGCCGCCGACGAGCAGATGTTCGTGTGCGAGTTGTGGCCGTCGACGCCCCACGCCGCGAGGATCCGCTCGGTGAAGCCGTCCTCGCCCGGGCGGCCCACGTGATACATGATCTCGTTCTGGCGTCCGTCGACGAGCGCGCGCCGGATGCGCGCGGCGAGATCGTCGAGCACCTCGTCCCAGCCCACCGGCTGCCACTGGCCCGATCCGCGCGGCCCCACACGCTTGAGCGGCGTCAGGATCCGATCGGGATCGGTGATCTGGTTGAGCGTCGCCGGCCCCTTGGCGCAGTTCCGGCCGCGCGATCCCGGGTGCTCGGGATTCCCTTCGAGCTTTCTGATTTCGCCCGTGTCCTGATCCACGTACGCGAGCAGGCCGCAGGCCGATTCGCAATTGAAGCAGGTGGTCGGCACGAGCGTGTAGCGCCGCTCGACGCGCTGCGGCCAGGCCTTCGAGTCGAGCTCGGTCCAGTCGTTCCAGCGATCCACCGGCGGATAGGGCACCAGTTTGGACATCGTCCTTCTTTCAGACCAGCTCTCAGGCGAGCGGCACCGACTGCCCCGCCTGCACGTAGACCTGCACGTGCCCCACCCATCCTACGCTCACGTCCCCCGCCTCCGCCTGCCCGAACACAAACGCCTTCACG
>JANWLS010000172.1 GCA_025450765.1 Vicinamibacterales bacterium
CGAGCCGCTCAACCTCGGCGGCGACCCCGGCGGCGCGTTCGACGAGCGCGGCGTGTGTCGCCCGGGCTTCGGCCATGCGCTGGCTCAGCTGCTCGGCGTGCTCGCGGGCCTCGAAGAGCCGGCGTTGCGCCTGGGACAGTCGTTCATCGGCGAGGCGCTGCTCCTCGTCGATCCGCGCCACCGAGCTCT
Source organism: Vicinamibacterales bacterium (assembly GCA_025450765.1). GTDB lineage: Bacteria > Acidobacteriota > Vicinamibacteria > Vicinamibacterales > CAVVIG01 > JAGWRA01. Next base: position 190 of record JANWLS010000172.1, read on the forward strand.
GCGCCTCGGCTTGCCGCGCGTCGAGGGATTCACGCTCGTCGGCCGCCCGGCGGCGCTCGAGCGTCACGACGTCGCGCTTGCGGGCGATACGCGTGAGCTCCTCGTTGGCGCGCGTGACCTGCGCCTCGAAGCCGACGATCGCCTTCTCCTGCCGATGATATTCCGCGTTGCAGCCCGCCACCGCGGCGGTCGCCCGGGCAATCGCTGCCTCGAACTGCGCGGTCTCATCGGCCAGGCGCGCCAGCGCCTCGCGCTCGGCCGCGATCCGCTCGCGGAGCTCCTTGATCTCGCCCTTGGTGGCGAGAATGCCACGCGCCTCGGATCGATCGCCGCCCGCCAGCACGTGCGGGCCGCGGAAGACATCGCCCTCGATCGTCGCCACGGGACCGTGGGCCCGCGAGGACGCGGCGGCCGCCGCCTCGAACGAGTCGGCAATCCACGCCTGCCCGATCGCGCCGCGAATCGCATCGGCATACGGCCCCTCGATGCGAACGGCCTCGGCGAGCGGCGTCAGCCCCTCGCCCGGGACGACGGGATCCGCACCGCCCGTGGACGCGCCTTCCGCGATGATGAACCCGCAGTGGCCCGCCCCGCGCTCGCGGACGAGCCGCAGGCCGGCGGCCGCCTGGTCGCGCTGCACCACGATGACGTGCTCCAGCAGCTCGCCCAGGCAGCTCTCGACCGCGCGCTCGTAGCGCCGATCGACTTCGAGGTAGTCCGCCACGGCGCCCTGCTGCCCTACGTGGCCGTTGGCCTCGGCGAGCACCAGTCGCGCGGCATCGCTGAAGCCGGCACGCGCCGCCTCGAGCTCCTCGAGCGAGCGCAGGCGCGCCGACAGGCCGGCCAGGTCGCGCTCGCCGGATCGCAGGCTCTGCTCGCGCCAGGTGTGCTCGATGCGTGCGCTCGCCAGGTCGGCTTCGCGCGCGGCGCGCGTCAGCCGGGTCTCCTCGAGCGACTCCTGCGCGCGCCGCAACTGCTCGGCGGCCGTCGCCCGCTCCCGCTCGGCGTGCCCGGCCTCGATCCCCAGGTCGGACAGCTCGCCTTCGAGCTTGGCCAGCTCCTCGGCGGCGCGGTCGCGCGCCGTCACCGCATGTTCGATGGCGTGCCGCAGCGCGGTCGCGGCGTTCAGCGCGGAGAAGACTTCGCTCCGCGCCGCTTCCACGTCGCCTTCGAGCCCTTCGAGATCGCGGTGGGCCAGCTCGTAGCCTTCGACTTCCGCCGCCAGCCCCGACGCCGCCGCTTCACGCTCGGACGCCGCCTGCGACGCCGCCAGCCGGCGCCCCTCGATGGCAAGACCTGCCGGCTCGCGCCGGGCCTCCAGTTGCACCAGCTCCTCGACGCGCTCCGCAATCCGCGCCTCGAGAGCGGCCGCCTGCTCACGGCAGAACTGCATCTGCTGCTGCCGGCGCGTGATGTCGAGCTCGCGGGCGTGCGCCTTGTCGCGTGCGGCCGTCAGCGCGGCTTCACCTTCGGCAAGCTCGATCCGCAGCCGCCCGTGCGCGGTCTCCCCTTCCGAGACCCTCGCGGCCGCGGCGACATCGTCAGCCCGCGCGCTCGCCAGGGTTTCGCGCGCCGCGGCGATCGCCTCGGAGAGCTCGCGCGACTTGCGCGCGAACAGGATCTTCTCCCAGCGCCGCAGCTCGTCGCGCAGCCGCCGATACCGCCGCGCCTTGGCCGCCTGACGCTTCAGCGTCCCGCGCTGCTTCTCGACTTCGAACACGATGTCGTCGACGCGCGTGAGGTTCTGCTGCGCGGCTTCGAGCTTGAGCTCCGCCGCGCGCCGGCGCGCCTTGTACTTGGTGACGCCGGCCGCCTCCTCGATAAGCTGCCGCCGGTCGGTCGGCCGCGAGCTCAGGATCATCCCGATCTTGCCCTGCTCGATGATGGCGTAGGCCTTCGCCCCGAGCCCCGTATCCATCAGCAGTTCGTGTACGTCGCGCAGCCGGCACTGCTGCCCATCAATCAGGTATTCACTCTCGCCCGAACGATACAGCCGCCTGGTCACCTCGACCTCGCGCGAAATCAGGGGCGTGTCGTCGTCGAGCGAGGCCTCGCCGTTGACGGGCGCCTCATCGAGATGGCCATGGCCGTTGCCGTTGACGCCATCGAGGACGTGCACGGCGCCGTGCCCATTGCTGCCGGCATGGTGGCCGTTCACAGGGCCATGCCCATTGCCGTTCAGCGGGACGACGGAGGTGACGTTGGCGAGCCGCAGGCGCACTTCGGCCGAGGCGCCCGGCTTGCGGGCGTCGCTGCCGCTGAAGATGACGTCTTCCATCTTGTCGCCGCGCAGGCTGCGGGCGCTCTGCTCACCGAGCACCCACGTAATCGCGTCGGCGACATTGCTCTTGCCGCAGCCGTTGGGACCGACGATGGCGGTCACATCGGTATCGAAGGCAAGCTCCGCCCGATCGGAAAACGATTTGAATCCGGCAATTTCGAGGCGTTGGAGGCGCATCAGGCACGTCCTCACGAGGCGTCCGCGGCCATCCGGAGCGGAGGCCACGAAGACACACTAAGCGGCACGAGCGGGCGAAAACGCAGCACCGGTCGAGCGGCTGGGGACGCTCAGAAAACGTCGGAAACGGGTGGCGTGGGGCGCGTTTGGCAACCGCTCGGCAGGTCCTTCACAGCCGCTGAGGCGGCCGCGACCCCGGGACCCGCAGAACGGTCGTCAGTGTAGCAATGCCTATTTCTTGTGGCAAGGGCAAACTGCAGCCCAAAATCTTGGGGGTCCGGACCTAAACCCCATCCGACGAAGGCGGCGGCTGGCCTTAGCGGCCGTCGCCGGCTTTGGCCTTGGTCTTCGACAATTCGGTCAGCTGCCTGGCCTCGCTGAACAACCCCAGCGCGTACTGCGCCTGCGGGTCGAGCTTGATCAACTGCTCGCTGGCCACGTTCGTGCCAAACAGGGCCAGGTTGATCTGGTCCTGGATCATCGCCTTGATGAACGGCAGATCCTTCGTGAACGACGCCTCGTCGATCTGCAGGTTCTCCTGCTTCAGTTGATCGCGGAACTCGTTCACCATCTGGTCATCGACGCTGAAGCCGCGTTCCACGAGATGGCGTCCCGTGCTCTTTTCGGTGATGCGGTGGTCCGTGGCCGACGAGAACCGCTCGGCAAAGCGCGCAAATTCCTGGCGCGCCGCCAGCGTGCGGCCGAACGCCGTCGGGTTGAAGCCTTCGATGGGCCCATCCATCCGGCGATCGGGCTCGATGCCGCCGCCGCTGTACACCGGACGCCCGCCGTCGGTGTGCTTCAACTCGTCGGGCGAGTGCTTCCGGTGATCGTCCTGCGGCCGCATGGTGTAGGTGAGGTAGTCGTCGAACGACGCATCCCACGGCCGCTGAATCATCCGCCCGCTCGGCGTGAAATAGTGTGCCGTCGTCAGCGCCAGGCCGGCGCCGCCGCTGATCCGGTAGACCGACTGCACCAGCGCCTTGCCGAACGTCGTCTCTCCGACGACGAGCGCGCGGTCGTGATCCTGCAGCGCGCCGGTAACGATTTCCGACGCGCTCGCACTGCTGCGGTTGACGAGCACGATCATCGGCATGTCGGTGAACTGGCTCGGCTCGGTCGCGCGGTAGTCCTCGTCGGAATTGGCGATGCGCCCGTGCGTCGACACGATCACGTCACCCTTGGGCAGGAAGCGGTTGGCGACGCGGATGGCCTGATCGAGCGCGCCACCCGGATTGCCGCGCAGGTCGAACACGAGCCGCTTCATGCCCTTCGAGGCCAGGTCCTGCAGCGCGTGTCCGAGCTCTTCGTCGGTCGTCTCGGCGAACTCCGAGATGCGCACGTACCCGGTCGTGCTGTCGATCATGAACGCCGCGGGCACCGACAGGATGTGAATCTCGTCGCGCGCGACCTGGATCGGAACCGGCTCGGCGTACCCGAAGCGCTGGATCCCCAGCGCGACGTTCGTTCCCTTCGCGCCCTTGATCTTGTCGACCGCCTGATCGCTCGTCCAGCCCTTCGTGGTCTGGCCGTCGATCGTCGCGATCTGATCCCCGCGCCTGATGCCGGCCTTGTAGGCGGGCGAGCCGTCGAAGATCGAGACGACGCTGATGGTCCCGTTCACCGACTGAATCGTGATGCCGATCCCGTAGTAGTGTCCCTCCTGGCGCTCGCGCAGCTGCGCGTACTCCTTGGGGTCCATGAAATTCGAATGCGGATCGAGCGTTTGCAGCATGCCGCGGATCGCGCCGTACACGAGCTGATCGGATTGATAGCTCCCGACGTAGCGCGACTGGACGATGCTCAGGGCCGAGGTGAAGGCGCGGTAGTCCTGCGGCAGGCGCTCTTCGGTGGCGAACGCGCCGCGTCCGAACAGTCCGCCGACGAGCGCGCACACGGCGACCACGAACACGGCAAGCGAAACGGCCCGATATCTACGCATGGTTTTTCGATGGTAACAGATAACTCTTGCATCAGCAACGAGTTCCGGCACCGGCGAGTCCGGCTCAAGCTTGACCGTCCCATGGAGGCGTTTCTATAATAGATGGAGCGACTTAGCCTCCGGAGCTCGGCCGGGCGCTCGGCAATCGGCATCAACGAAATTCAGGAAGGCGGCCTCCGGGCCGGCCCTCGGCGCCCCAGGCACGCATGGCACTGGTACCGTTTCCGTCACAATCGAAGCCGGATCCCGCTCCCGAGGAGCAGCTCGATTCCGGCAAGATGTCGTTCCTGGAGCATCTCGACGAGCTCCGGCGACGGCTCATGTACAGCGTCATCGCGATTGTCGCCGGCTGCCTCGTCTCGCTCGCCTTTATCGACAAGCTGTTCGCCTTCATCTTCCTGCCGCTGCAGCAGATGCTGCCCAACGGCGAAAAGCTGATCTACACCGAGCCGACCGAAGCCTTCACCATCTACCTGGAACTGGCGCTGCTCGCGGGCATCATCCTCGCCGCCCCGTTCGTGATGTGGCAGGTCTGGAAGTTCATCGCGCCGGGTCTCTACTCGAAAGAGAAGCGGTTCGCGATTCCGTTCGTGGTGCTCTCGTCGGGCGGCTTCATCGGCGGCGCCCTCTTCAACCACTATCTGCTGTTCCGGCTGATGTGGGTGTTCCTGGCGAGCTTCTCGAACAGCTACATCATCTTCACGCCCAAGATCGATCCGCTCTTCGACATGTACGTGAAGATGATGATCATCTGCGGGCTCGTCTTCCAGCTCCCGACCGTCGTGTACTTCCTCGCGAAGATGGGGATGATCACGGCCCGCTTCCTCTGGAAGAATTTCAAGTACGCCATTCTCGTCATCTTCATCGTCGCCGCCGCGATCACGCCAAGCGGCGATCCCTTCTCGCAGACGGTCGTCGCGCTGCCGATGATCGGGCTCTACCTGCTCAGTATCGGCATCGCGTGGGCGGTCCGCCCGGCGCGCAAGCCGGTCACTGACGACGAATAGCCGGCTCATCGGCACAGTCGGCGGAGGCCGCACATTTGACCTTGGCTAAAGTCAGATCCTAAGATGGCCGATAACCGTTGTGTACTGCTGTAACCGCGGGAGGTGCAGCCTAATGACTCGTTCGCTTCGCCCGATCCTGCTGGCGGCCGCCGCGCTTCTGTGGTGCGCCGGCGGAGCTGGCGCCCAGACTTCGACATCCACATCCAGCGCCACATCCCCTTCTCCCTCTTCCTCGTCGGCGACCTCTGCGGATCACACGCGGCCGTCGACGGCGACCTTCTCGGGAGATACGGGGCTGTGGTTCGTGCCGACCGCCGACGTGCTCGCGCACGGGAAGTGGTCGGTGAGCGGCTATCGCGC
>JANWLS010000173.1 GCA_025450765.1 Vicinamibacterales bacterium
CGAGGAGCTCGGCCGCGTTGACCAGCGGAATCAGATCATCGAGCTCGAGATGCAGAGCCTGGGCCAGCCGCGCCACATCGTCGGAGCCTGGGGTCTCGCGCATCGTTTCGAGGAGACCCATCAGGCGGCCGATCGATGCGTGCGGCAACGGATGTTTCGAATCCATTAGGTGCTCCTACACCATGACGGCGTACAGCTCATCGACCATCTCCCGGACGGCGGGATCCGCCGGGCGTCGAGGCCGTGGGATATCGATCACGAACTCACCGGCGACCATGCCGGGGTCGGAGCGGAGAGCGATGACGCGGTCGGCCATGTAGACCGCCTCTTCAATCGAGTGCGTGACGAGCAGGATCGTCTTCGTCGGGACGTCCGGGGATTGCCACAGGTCGAGCACCTGATCGCGCAGCGTCTTCGCGGTGAGCACGTCGAGCGCGGAGAACGGCTCGTCCATGAGCAGGATGAGCGGCTCCTGGCAGAGCGCGCGCGCCAGGCCGACGCGCTGCTTCATGCCGCCGGAGAGCTCCTTCGGAAAGGCGCGGCCGTGGCCTTTCAGGCCGACGAGATCGAGATAGTGCTCGGCCCGGCGCAGCCGGTTGGGCAGCGGGACGTCCCGCGCTTCGAGCGGCAGGGCCACGTTCTCCGCGGCGCGGAGCCACGGCAGCAGCGCGAAGCTCTGGAACACCATCGCCGTCGCCGGGTTGAGGCCGTCGACGAGCTGCCCCTCGCACAGAATCTGTCCGGAGCTCGGCTGCACGAGGCCGGCGATCATCCGCAGGAGCGTCGACTTGCCGCAGCCGGACGGACCGATGAGCGCGACGAACTCGTGCTCGTGGATGTCGAGCGAGACGTCCTGCAGGACGATCGCGGTCTCGTAGCGCTTCGTCAGGTGGACGACGGAGACGAGCGGCGGGACGCCGGCGGTCGTGAGCGCGTCAGTACTCAAGGCGGAAGCGATCCGAGGCCGCCGCGTAGAGCGGGCGCCAGACGAGGCGGTTGAGCACGGTGACCGCGATCACGATCGTGAGGATCGCGAGCGTGATCATCTGCAGGTTGCCATCAACATAGGTGAAACGATCGAGCAGCGAGCCGATCCCGGGCGTCGAGTACACGTGGCCTTCGGCCGTCACCCACTCGGCGATGATGAGCGCGTTCCAGCCGCCGCCCCAGGCCGTGATGCTGCCGGTGATCAGGCTGGGCATCGCGACCGGCAGGAAGAAGCGGCGGAAATACAGCCAGCCGTCCACGTTCGACGCCGCCGCGAGCTCGCGCAGATCCTCCGGCATGGCAAGCGCGCCGGCCACCAGGTTCAGCAGCAGGTACCACTGCATGCCGGTCAGGATGAGGACGATGGCCGCCAGGTTCATCCCGAGGTGCAAGCCGAGAATCGCCGCCACGATCAGCGGAAAGAACGCGGTGGCCGGCATGCTGGCCGCCACCTGCACGATCGGCAGCACGCGCGCCGAGCGTTGCGGCGAACGGCTCAACCAATAGGCGAGCGGCAGCGTCCAGGCCAGGCTGATGATGTAGGCGGCGACCAGCCGGAGGAAACTGTACAGCAAGGCGAGCGGGATGAACGAGGCCTCCGGCGGGAGCGGCTTGGCGATGGCGAGCGCCGTCCGGATGCCGCCGTAGCCAACCGCGCCGGCCGCCGCGATGGCGATCAGTCCGAGCATCACGCGGACTGCGGGCAGGGTGAAGACGAACGAGAAGCCCGCGGCGATCGCGCCGCCGGCCCACGCTGTTCGATCGACCGTGCGGAACCAGAGGCGACGGAGCAGCGGCGCGCGCGCGATGAGCGCGAGCGCGCGCGGGGTGATGACGGCCTCCGTGCGCGAGGCGTATTCGTAGCGGAAGCGGCGGCTCCAGAATTCGAGCGGGCTCCAGACCAGCAGGTGCATCAGGATGATGATCACCAGGAGCGCGCCGATGCCGGCGCCCGCGAGCCCCCACCGGCCGTGGTCGATCGCGGTGCCGATGTAGCTGCCGAGGCCCGGCAGCGTGTAGCTTTGCGGGCCGACGGTGATGACCTCGCTGGCGATCAGGAAATACCATCCCGCCGCCCACGACAGCATGCTGTTGTAGGTGAGGCGCGGGATGCAGGCCGGCAGCAGCAGCCGTCGCCAGCGCACGAGGCCGGACGCGCCGCTCGAGTCGACCGCCGTCGAGAGATCCTCCGGGATGGTGGTCAGCGACTCGTACACGCTGAACGCCAGATTCCACGCCTGGCTGGTGAAAATCAGAAAGATGGCGGCCGATTCGATCCCGATGATCGAGCCGCGAAACAGCCGGATGAAAAAGAAGATGGCCGCCGGAAAGAACCCCAGGATCGGGACCGACTGCAGGATGTCGAGCGCCGGCATGATGAAGCGGCGCGCGCGGAGCGACGTCGCGGCCCAGTAGCCGACGACGAGGGAGAAGGCGAGGGAAAAGCCGTAGGCGATCAGCATCCGCAGGAACGAGCGGACGGCGTACCAGGGGAGCAGCGACGGCGACAGGGAGAAGAGGCCCTGGCCGGTCGGCAGCGCGGCGGCGCGCTGGTCCAGGAAGAGCACCAGGACGAGGAGCGCCAACAGGCCGATGGCGGCCGCGTCGAGAGGACTGGCGCGGCGGGCCTGGGCAGGCGACCAGAAGGCCATGCGTGTGTAGAATCATGCCATGATTTGGCGCTTCCGCCTCCCCATCATCTATGTCGTCACCGGACTGGTCGCCGCGACGCTCGTGATCGGGGCGCAGCGGCCGAAGGTGTCGCCGGCCCGCACCCCCGGACCGACGGCGGGACCGACCCTCCTCCCGAACGGCTGGAAGATTCAGCCCGCCGGCCGCCAACTCGCGCTCGGCAACATGCCGCTCGCGATGCTCACGTCGAACAACGGCCGCTATCTGGTGGTCGCCATGAGCGGCTATCTGGAGCCCGGTCTTGCGGTGGTCGACACCGGGCAGATGAACGTGGAGGAGCGGGTCACGCTGGAGGACGCCTGGTTTGGCGTGGCCGCGACCCCGGATGGGCACCGGCTTTACGCGTCGGGCGCGGATGCCAACGTGGTACGCGAGTTCGGGTTTGCCGACGGACGCGTGACGCGCGGGCGCACCCTGGGGCTGCCGCCGGTGAACGGCGAGAGCTTTGTGGGCGGCCTGGCTGTTTCGCGGGACGACCGCGCGCTGTATGCCGTCCGCGTGTTCGCCCGGTCGCTGAGCCGCATCGATCTGAAGAGCGGCGTGGTCACGAACACGGTGAGCGTGCCCGTCGAGCCGTACACGTGCGTGCTCTCGCCCGATGGCCGCACGCTCTTCGTGTCGCTCTGGGGTGGCGCGGCGGTCGTAATGCTCGACGCCAACACGCTGGAGGAAGTCGGTCGCGTGTCCGTCGGCGAGCATCCGAACGCGATGGTCGTGTCGAGCGATGGGACGCGTCTCTTCGTCGCCTGCGCGAACACGAACGCCGTCTGGGCGATCGACGTGGCCGCGCGGAAGGCGGTCGAGCAGATCGGCGTCTCGCTCTATCCCGATGCGCCGGCCGGGACCACCCCGAATGCGCTGGCGCTCTCGCCGGACGGTCACACGCTGCTCGTCGCCAACGCGGACAACAACGATGTGGCCGTCGTAGATATCTCGACGGCCGGATCGAGCCGCGTCCGCGGCTTCATCCCGACCGGCTGGTACCCGACGGGCGTGCTCTTCAGTCGCGACGGCCGGCAGATCTTCATCCTCACCGGCAAGGGCCTGCGCAGCGTCGCCAACCCGAACGGTCCTTCGCCCGGCCGGCGGCGTCCCGACGGCCAGTACACCGGGAACATGCTGATCGGCACCATCGCGACGCTCGCCGCCCCGGATGCGCGCGCCCTCGCCGCGTACACGAAGACGGTGTACGCGCTGACGCCGTACCGCGATGCGACCAGGCTGGCGCCCGCCGGCGCGCCTCCGGATTCGCCGATTCCGGCGAAGGTCGGTCAGCCGTCGCCCATCAAGCATGTGTTCTACATCATTCGCGAGAACCGGACGTACGACCAGGTGCTCGGTGACGTGGCGGCCGGAAACGGCGACCCGGCGCTGACGCTGTTCGGCGCGAAGGTGACGCCAAACGCGCACGCGCTGGTGCACGACTTCGTGCTGCTCGACAACTTCTACGTGAACGCCGAGGTGAGCTACGACGGCCACCAGTTCTCGACCGCGGCGTACGCGACCGACGTGGTCGAGAAGCTGTACCAGACCAACTACGCGGGCCGCGGCACGCCGTATCTCGCCGAAGGCATCTCGGGTCCGCTGCGGAACGCCTACGGCAACCTTGCCGCGCCGTCCGACGGCTACATCTGGGATGCGTGTGAGCGCGCGGGGGTGAGCGTGCGCAGCTACGGCGAGTTCGTCAGGCGTGCTCGCGGCTCAGCCGACAATCCCGAAGGACCGCGCGGCGAGACGGGCGAAGACGAGGCCACCGTACCGGGCCTGAAGGGGCGGATCGATCCGGACTATCCGCCGTTCAACCTGAAGGTGTCCGACAATCACCGCATCGATATCTGGCTGAAGGAGTTCCAGGAGCTCGAGGCGAACGGGCACCTGCCCGGGCTGTCGATCATCCGGCTCGGGAACGACCACACGTCGTACACCGATCCGGGCGCGCTCTCGCCGAACGCGCTCGTCGCCGACAACGACCTCGCGCTCGGCCGCCTCGTCGACGCGATTTCGCACAGCCGCGACTGGAAGGACTCGGCGATCTTCGTCGTCGAAGACGATGCCCAGAGCGGACCGGACCACGTGGATGCGCACCGATCCGTGGCGCTCATGATCAGTCCGTTCATCCGCCGCGGCTTCGTCGACCACACGCTCTACACGACCACCGGCATCCTGCGGACGATGGAGTTGATCCTGGGGCTGCCGCCGATGAGTCAGTACGATGCGAGCGCGACGCCGGCGTATGCCGCGTTCCAGGCGACGGCGAACCTGGCGCCCTTCACGCACCTGGCGAACCAGGTGCCGCTCGACACGCGCAACCCGCCCGACGCGTACGGCTCCGCCGCCTCGGCGCGGATGGACCTGTCGGAGGCGGACCGCGTGCCGGACCTGGAAGGCGACGAGATCCTCTGGCGGGCCATCAAGGGCGCCGCCTCGCGCATGCCGCCGCCGGTGCACGCGGCGTGGCTGCGGGTGGTGAAG
>JANWLS010000174.1 GCA_025450765.1 Vicinamibacterales bacterium
AGGTACGACGCCCGAACGCGCCGGCGGCGCCGTGCGCGGCACGTGCGTCGAACCGATTTCGGGCGACAGGTGGGACGCCTCGATGGTCCCGCCCGGCGCGCTCATCGCGACCGCCCGCTGGATTTCGTTGCGGAGCTGGCGCACGTTGCCCGGCCACCAGTACTGCGCGATGAGCTGCAGCGCGCCCGGGCTCAGCCGCACGTCGGGTTTGTTCAGCCGGTCGCATGATTCCCGCAGGAAGAAGGTGGCCAGGTGCGGAATCTCTTCGCGTCGATCCCGCAGCGGCGGCACGTGGATCCGGATCACGCTCAGGCGGTAGTACAGGTCTTCGCGGAACGTGCCTTCGGCGACGCGCTGTTCGAGGTCGGCGTTGGTGGCCGCGATGACGCGCACGTCCACCCGCTGCGGGCGCGTCTCGCCGACCGGCATGATTTCCTGCTGCTCGAGCACGCGGAGCAGCTTGGGCTGGATATCGATCGGCAGATCGCCAATCTCGTCGAGGAACAGCGTCCCCGACGCCGCGGTCCGGACGAGGCCGGGCGCATCGCTCACCGCGCCGGTGAAGGCGCCGCGGCGATGGCCGAACAGCTGGCTGTCGGCCAGATCCCGCGCGGTCGTCGTGCAGTTGTAGGGAAGAAAGAGTCCCGCGCGGCGTTGCGAGCCGACGTGAATCGCCCGCGCGACGAGCTCCTTGCCGGTGCCGCTCTCACCGGTGATGAGCACGGTGAGATCGTTCCCCTGCAGCCGCCGGATCAGTTCCGTGACGCGGTTCATCGCGGCACTCGCGCAGACGAAGCCCGGGAGCAGCGGTTCGAGCGCATACTGCGCCGAGGCGGCATCCGGGGCGCGCACCGGCTCGCGCGCGGCGCACAGGTCGAAGCCCTGGCGGGCGACGACGGCCAGCGTGCGAAGGCGGCGGCGTGTCGCCGGCTCGAGCGGCTGATGGCAGGGGAGGATCGCGAGACGCGGGTGCGTGGCCGCGCGACCGATCGGCTCGATGTGCCAGGCCTGCGCCACGGCATCCGCCGCACGCGCCGCCTGGGCCACGGCGAGCGCGCGCGCCGCATCACAGCCGGCCCGGCCGATCACCCTCAGGTCCCCGGGCCCGCGTTCGACGATGAGGATGGCGAGGTCGGTGTGGGCCGCTTCCGCCAGAGCCGCGGCCGTCTCGTGTCCGAGCAGGTCGGGCAGCGCGGCCGCATCGACGAGTCGCCGGATGATCGCGTCTTCGGACTCCGGCGACGCCTGCGGCCGCGGGCGGTCTTCCTGGATGGACAGCACGAGTTGCGCATCGTGCGCGGCCTGGCGATCGCGTTCGGCACCGAGTGCGCTGAACACCTCGGTCGCCGCAGCCAGGTGACGTTCCGCCAGCGTTCGGCCGCCCGTCGTCGTCACGAGCTGGCCGAGCGCCAGGTGACTGACAGCCGCCTCGTAGCGCTCGCCGAGCAGGTCGAAGACGCTGCAGCTTTGCGCGAGATCGTGGTACGCCTCGGCCGCCTCTCCTGCACGGGCCTGGACGAGACCGCGAAGGCGGAGGGATTCGGCCCAGATCGCCGGCGCTTCGCGAGGCTCCAGCCGGTCGACGAGCGTCCTCAGGCGCCGGTCGGCCTCTTCGATCCGCGAGAGATGGACGAGGGCCTCGACGGCGATGAGCTCCGCCTGGGACGCGTCGACCGGCGGCACGCCCTCGGCGGCGCGGATGGCATCCGCCAGCCGGAGCGCTTCCTGTGGGACGGCGGCGCGAAGCTCGAGGCGCGCCTGCAGCACTTTCACCGACCACTCGTACCAGCGGTTCGTGTGGGTGCCGAAGGCACCGTACGCGTCGCCGGCGCGCTCGAGATACTCGCGGGCGCGCGCATGGTCGCCGCGAATGAGGTGCATCTGCGCGAGCGTGTCGTAGACGGCGCCCGTCGTTTCGTGGAACTGGATCGGGCTGCGCACTTCAAGAGCGCGATGGAGCGCCGCTTCGGCGCGCGTGAGATCGCCGAGCTTGACGTGGATCTGACCGAGCGTCGCCAGCGAAATCGCGAGGCGCGGCCCGGAGCCGAGCGCCTCGTGCAGCGCGACGCTGCGCGCCGCCAGCTCCGCCGCCGGCTCGTAGCGGTGCAGCATCATCGCGACGACGGCCTGGTTGCCGCACACCGTCGCCAGCACGTCGCGCGCCCCCACCGTCGTCGCCAGCCGCTCCGCCTGGCGCAGCGCGGCAATGGCCTCGTCGGTCCGGCCGGCCTGGGCCAGCGAGATGCCCGACAGCGAGTGGACGAAGGCGAGGTGACGGCGGTCGCCCACGGCATGGAGCGCGGTCGCCGCCTTGGCGATGTGCTCCTGCACGATCGCGCGGTCGCCGACCTGGTTGTAGCAGAGGCCCAGCTCGTAGTGGCTGAGGCCGATGGCGCGTGAATCGTGCGCGAGCTCCGCCTGCTTGAGGGCTCGCACCTGGAGGGCGATCGCGCGCGACTGCTCGCCTTTCATGTAGGCGACGCGCCCGTGCAGCCGCCAGAGGGCTGCCACGCGGGCTGGTTCCAGGGACTCTCGGAGCAGGTCCGGCGTGCGTCCAAGCGCGGCGCTCGCCTTCGTGATGTCGGCCTGGAGGATCCAGGCTTCGGCCAGGGCGCAGCGGATGGCCAGCTCCTCCTCACGCGATGCCGCGGGCCGCTTGAGGGCGGCGGCGAGCAGGCGCGAGGCGTCCACCGCATCGCCCTGTTCGAGGGCGCTGAGCGCCTGTTCGAGGGGAGTGGCGGGAGGCACGGGGAGAGTATACGTGGTATACAGTGCCGGCGCCAGGCGGCAGGCCCGGAGCCGGCGGCCTGCAGCCCGGAGCCCGCAGCCTATAATGAAAGAAATGCGGCGTGTTGTGGCCAGTCGCGGTCTGCTCCTAGTGCTGCTCGTCCTGGCCTTCGCCTGCGGGGGGCCGCCACCGCAACCGGCCTCTACCTCCTCGAAGGCCGATCGCCAGCCCCAACCGGCGGCCTCGCCCGACGAGCCCCGGATCGTGGTCCTGGGTGACAGCCTGACGGCCGGCTACGGCCTGGCCTCGCAGGACCTGGCCTTCCCGGGCGTCCTGCAGCAGCGGCTCGATCGCGCGGGCTACCATTTCCAGGTCATCAACGCGGGCGTCTCCGGCGACACGACGGCTGGCGGCCTGCGGCGTCTCGCGTGGTCGTTGCGCGGACCCGTCAAAATCCTGATCGTGGCGCTGGGCGGCAATGACGGCCTGCGCGGCATCCCGGTCGCCGAGATGAAGACGAACCTGGCGACGATCATCGAGACCGCGCAGGGGCGGGGCATCGACGTGCTGCTCGCCGGCATGGAAGCGCCGCCCAATTACGGCCCCGCGTACACGCGCGCCTTTCACCAGGTGTTCCGCGACCTGGCCGTCCAGGATCACGTAACGTTCGTGCCGTTCCTGCTCGCGCGCGTGGCCGGCATTGCCAGCCTGAACCAGGCCGACGGCATTCACCCGACACCCGAAGGGGCGCAGATCGTGGCCGACAACGTCTGGGGCGCGCTGCAGCCGATGCTCGCGGGCGCGCGCCGTTCCGAATCGAGGCAGTGAAGAATGCGTTCGTGCCTTCGTGTCTTCGTGGTTGATCGATGATCCAGTTGCGTCACGTCTCCCGCACCGTGATGAGCGGCAGCTCACCGCTGACCATCCTGCAGCCGCTCGATCTCGACATCCCGTCCGGACAGTTCCTGGCGGTGCTCGGACCGTCGGGGAGCGGCAAGTCGACGCTGCTCGGCCTGCTCGCCGGGCTCGACGCGCCGACGACCGGCAGCATCCTCATCGATGGCGTCGAGATCACGACCCTCGGCGAGGACGCCCTCGCGCGCCTGCGGAGCGAGAAGATTGGCTTCGTTTTCCAGTCGTTCCATCTCATCCCGTCGTTGACGGCCCTCGAGAACGTGTCCGTGGCGCTGGAGATTGCCGGCGCGTCGAATGCCCGCGCCCGAGCCTCAGCGCTCATCGGGGACGTGGGGCTCGCCGGGCGCGCGCACCACTATCCGTCGCAGCTCTCCGGCGGTGAGCAACAGCGCGTCGCGCTGGCGCGGGCGCTCGCGAACAATCCCTCCATCCTGCTGGCCGACGAACCGACGGGCAATCTCGACTCGCAGACCGGCCGCCAGATCATGACGATCGTCCAGCAGGTGCATGCCGCACGTGGCATGACGATCGTGCTCGTCACCCACGACGCCGAACTGGCCGCGCTCGCTGATGTGGAGCTCAGGCTTCGCGATGGCGCGGTCGATCAAGCCATCGCGCATACCCCCGCGTGACATTCATTCCCTCGATGATCGTCCGGGAGTTCCGGTCGGCGTGGCGGCGCCTGATCCTCTTCTTCCTCTGCCTCGCGATCGGCGTCGGCACGATCATCGCCCTCCGCTCGGTCGTGCAGAGTGCCCGGGGAGTCATCGGCGATCAGGCGCGCGGCATGCTGGCTGCCGATGCGAGCGTTCACAGCACGAGGGCCTGGACCAGCGAGACGCGCACGGCGCTTGCGCGGCGGTTCGCCGAGTTCCACGTCGAGGGCGTCACCGAATCGGTTGAGACGCCGACCATGGCGCGGCCGGCGGAGGCGGGGAAGCCGCTCTCGAAGGTGGTCGAACTGCGCGCCGTGCAGGCGGCGTTTCCGTACTACGGCACCGTCGTGCTGCAGAGCGGGACGCCGTACGCGCACGCGCTGCTCGAGCACGGCGGCGCGCTCGTCGGTCCCGAGCTCCTGCCCGACCTGGACGTGAAGGTGGGCGATGCCATCGTCATCGGGCGGTCGCGCTTCACCATCCGCGGCGTGATTCTGCGCGAGCCCGGGCGATCGATGGGTGGCTTCAGTCTCGGCCCGCGCGTCCTCATCGACGAAGCCGATCTGCCGGCCACGGGGCTCCTCGGCTTCGGCAGCCGCGCCGACTTCGACCTGCTGCTGAAGGTCCCGCCCGTGGAGCTCGAACCGCTCATGCGGGCGCTCCGCCGCCAGTTTCGCGACGAGTTCATGTCGGTGAGCTCCTATCGCACCGCTCAGAGCCGCGTCGGCCGCGACTTCGATCGCGCGGAGAACTATCTCAGCCTCGTGGGGCTCATCGTCGTGATCCTCGGCGGCATCGGCGTGGCGAGCGTGATGCGCGTCTTCATGCGGCAGAAGCTCCGGAGCATCGCCATCCTGAAGTGCCTCGGCGCGCGGACAGGACAGATCCTCTTGATCTACGTCGCGCAGGTGCTGCTGCTCGGGCTCGCCGGCAGCCTGCTCGGCGTCGGCCTGGCGGGAGCGGCCATTGCGCTGGTGCCGCACTGGACCGGGGGCGCCGGGTCGATCTTTGCGGATGTGCACTACGGGCTCACGTGGACGGCCGTTGCGCAGGGGATCCTGATCGGGCTCCTCGTCGCGCTGCTCTTCTCGCTCGTCCCGCTGCTCGACATCCGGCACGCGCGGCCGGCCTCGATTCTTCGGCAGGAGACGAGAGCGGGCGGCCCCGATCGCGTGACGGTGTGGACGGTGCTCGCGGTCGTCGCGGCGCTCGTCGCGCTCACGGTCTGGCAGGCCGGTTCGCTCCGCGTGGGTCTCGTCGTGTGTGCCAGCTTCGCGGGGGCGGTGCTCGCGCTGTCGGCCGTTGGCTGGCTGCTCATCCGGTTCGTGCAGCCGCTCGCGCGCGTGTCGTGGTTCCCGCTGCGCCACGCGGTGCTGCACCTCGTGCGGCCCGGACACCAGACCGGCTTGATCCTGCTCGCGGTCGGCCTCGGCGCCTTCTTCATCATTGGCGTCCGGTCGATCCAGGCGAGCCTGCTCAGCGAGCTGTCACTCGAGATGTCGCGCGGGAATCCCGACATGTTCCTGATCGACGTGCAGCAGGACCAGGTGGCGCCGCTCCGAACGCTGCTCGATGCGCCGGGGAGCGGGGCGAGCGAGGCGCACTTCATTCCGGTGCTCCGCGCCCGCGTGACCGCCGTGCAGGGCCAGGCCGTCGCGCTCGGCAGCTACGGCGCCGTGCGGCGGGAAGGATCGCTCGCGCGCGAATACACCGTGACCTACCGCGATACGCTCGAACCGAACGAGCAGATCGTGGCCGGGCAGTTCTGGCACGGACCAGGCCCGCAGCCCGAGGTCTCGATCGAGGAGAGCATCCACGATCGGTTCCACATCGATGTCGGCGACACGGTCCGGTTCAGCATCCTCGGCGAGCCGATCGATGCCCGTGTCACGAGCATCCGCTCGGTGAACTGGCGCGACACGCGGAGCGGCGGCTTCATGTTCGTGTTCCGCCCGGGGGTGCTCGACCAGGCCCCGCACGGCTACGCCGTGCCGCTCAAGGGGCCGGACGATCCGGCGGGCCGCGCCCGGCTGCAGCACGCGAGCGTGATGGAGTTTCCGAACGTGACGGCAATCGACGTGCGCGCGATTCTCGACCAGGTACAGGGCGTGCTCGACAAGGTCACGCTGGCCATCACCGTCGTCGGGCTGCTGGTCCTCCTGAGCGGCGGACTGATTTTGATCGGGGCGGTCGCGATGACCCGGTTCCAGCGCACCTACGAAGCCGCCATCCTCAAGGCGATCGGCGCCAGCACGCGGGCCGTCGCGCTGATGCTCGTCATCGAATATGGCGTGCTCGGGACGCTCGCCGGCCTCGTCGGCGCCTTCGGCGCGATGGCCTTCACGTGGGCGTTGAGCCGTTATGCCATCGATCTGCCGTGGCGGCCCGGCGGGGCGCTCCCGGTGATCGGGCTCGTCGCGACCGCCGTGCTCGTGGCGCTCGTCGGCGTCGCCGCCAGCGCCGACGTGCTGCGCCGGAAGCCCCTGGCGACGCTCCGCGCCGAGTAGCTGCAAGAGGCTGCTGCGGCTGGGCTTCGTGGTATTATTATCGCTTGTACGAGCAACCCACGGGCCCGGCAGGAGTTCCACAGATGGAAGCCACGCACTACAAGGACGTGCTGCTGCGCCGGCGCGGTGAGATTCTCGGCGCCGGCGGGATAAAGCCGCTGCAGGCGTCGATGGAGACCAACACACGCCAGGGCGATATGGCCGACCAGGCCAGCGGCAACAACTAAGTCCACATCCAACTGAAGCTGAAGCAGACCGACGCGAAGATCCTCCAGGCCATCGAAGAAGCCCTGTGGCGGATCGAGAAAGGCACCTACGGCGTCTGTCGCGACTGCGGCGAGATGATCGCCGAGGCGCGGTTGAACGCGATCCCGTGGACGCGCGTCTGCATTTCCTGCAAGGAAAAACAAAAGGCGTGAAACACGACGAATTGCTCCAGATGCTCGGCGCCTTCGCGCGCGAGAAGCAGGCGATGCTGCTGCGGCATCAGGCCGGGGCCCGGCACGTCGCGCAGTACGACGCCAACAACACGTATCAGTACGTCCTCGCCCGCGAAGACGTCCACCTCGACTGGCTCAGCCGCGCGCTCGAAAGCATGGGGAGCACGCTCGAGACGGCCAGCGAACCCGATCGGCCCGTGAGCGGCAAGGGTGAAGCGGCGGCGCGGACGATCTTCGAAGAAGACGCCCGTGACGCGCAGGCGTTCTACGACCGCTGGCACGCGCGCGTCGAGGGTGTCACCCATGCGCGGCATCGGCTGATGCTGCAGGTCATCCTCGGTGAAGTGCTCGAACACGAGCGCTTCTTCGAGCAGGCGATGGCCGGGCGCACCGACCTGCTCGGCCGCCGCACGACAGAATCGCCGGTTGAAGGTGCCGTGCTCGCCTCACGCTGGATTGAGTAAGTCGACGAAGGTTGCCCTCGCGCTCGGCAGCAA
>JANWLS010000175.1 GCA_025450765.1 Vicinamibacterales bacterium
GCACCCGTCCGAAGCTCGCGCTGACTGCCCTCTGCCAGTCGCCCGAAGTGGCCCGGCTGGTCAACGGGTTTCCGCTGTTCAGCCCCGACATGAAGCGGGCGTTGCTGACCCGCGAGACGGCGGCGATGCTCGACGGCTCGTCGCCTGAGCACGTGTTCGCCGATCATCTGGCCCAAACGGATGCCATCGACCCGTTGAGCCGCATGCTGTACCTGGACACGAGTCTGTGGCTGCCCGATGACCTCCTCGCCCGTGGAGACAAGACGAGCATGGCCGCCTCGATCGAGGCGCGTGTTCCGCTGCTCGATCACAGACTCGTCGAGTTCGCGGCGGCCCTGCCGCCGCACCTGAAGGTGCGGGGGCTGACGCGCAAGTATCTCCTGAAGAAGACCGTCCGTCCGTGGTTGCCGCCGGAGATCGTGCAGCGCAGCAAGAAGGGCTTTCCGATCCCCTTGTCGATCTGGTTCCGCGGCGAGGCGCGTCCGTTTCTCCTGGACATCCTTTCGCCATCGGCGCTCAGGCGTCGCGGCCTGTTCGACCCGCATTTCGTCCGGATGTTGATCGACCGGAACGACCGGAATGAATCCGACTGCGGACCCTGGCTGTGGGCGCTTGTCGGCGTCGAGCTGTGGTACCGGCGGTTCGTCGACGTCTCGCCTCGGCTCGCCCCGGCCACGGTCGGCGTGGCCGCTCAACCCTGATGCCGTCTCCTTCGCTGGCCATCATGCCGACGACCACGCGCCTGAGGGCCGCGTTGTCCCTTCACGAGTACCTGGTGCGCAGGCACTGGAACGGCGAGGCCTTGATTGGCCCGGATCCAGGCGTTCGATTCAACTATCGAGCCGGCCGCTTCATCAAGAACTATCTTCCCGGATCGTGGTGGCGCGACGACCTCTGCTACATGCAGGCACAGGGCTATTGGGTGCTCGCCAACTGGGACCTGTATGCCCGGACCGGCGAGGCACGATATGGCGAGATAGCCGTGCGCGGCTCCCGATACATCGTCGGGCAGCAACGGCAGGACGGGGCCTGGGAATATCCAAATCCCGAGTGGAAGGGCCGCGTGGCCACCGTCGAAGGGATCTGGGCCTCGCTGGGATTGCTGGAGACGTTCCGACAGACCGAAGGCGACAGGTTTCTCGCGCCGGTCCTTCGGTGGTGCGCGTACCTGCAGGAGCGACTCGGATTTCAGCAGGTCGGCGACGAGCTCGCGATCAATTACTTCGCCGGGATGCCCGGGAGCCGGGTCCCGAACAATTCGGCCGACGCCCTCCGATTCTTCGCCGAACTGGCGAGTGTCACGGGCGATTGGCACTATCTCGAGCCGTCCCGCGGCCTCCTCCTCTTTCTCCAGCGCGCACAGAAGCCGTCGGGCGAGTTCCCCTACACCGTGGACCCTGGCGGCCGGCGCGACCCGAGGCTTCACTTCCAGTGCTATCAGTACAACGCGTTCGAGTCTCTTGGTCTGATGCGATACCACGAGCTCACGGGAGATGTGGCCCCGCTCCCGATCGTCACGGCGCTCCTCCGGTTCCTGCGCGCTGGGGTGGCGGCAGACGGGCACGTGTTTTACGACTGCAGCCATGCTCACCGTGCCGTCACCTACCATGCGGCGGCCGTGGGTGCCGCATTCGCGAGAGCCGGTGAACTGAACATCGACCACTGCGACGAGCTGTCGAACCGGGCATTCGGCTATGTGCGCCGCATGAAGCAACGCGATGGCGGCTACGTCTACTCGACTGGCGATTATCGATGGCTGCGTGATCAACGCTCGTACCCGCGTTACCTGGCCATGATCCTCCACCACCTCCTGCTGGCCCAGAGAGATCCCCATGCGCATCCTGATGGTCACACCAGAGCTGCCCTCGCCGGGTCATCCCGGGACGATGGCGCCGACGGCCCGGCAGATTGAGTCCATTCGTGCGTGCGGCGTCGACGTCGACGTCCTCGAGGTGCGCGGCGCCAGCAAGGTCAAATACCTCCACCGAATGGGCGATCTCCACTCGCTGGCCGGTTCGTTCGACTTGATCCACGCGCACTATGGTTTTTGCGGGTGGCTGGCGCGCAGCCAACGCACCAGGCCGGTTGTCGTGTCGTTCATGGGGGACGACCTGCTCGGGACACCTGATGCGTCGGGCGGCGTCGGGGCCATCAGCCGGTGCGTGGTGCGGATCGATCGCTGGCTGGCGCACCGCGTCGACGCAGTCATCGTCAAGTCCCGGGCCATGGCACGCATCGTCGCGCCGGTCATCGCCCACGTGATCCCGAACGGTGTCGATCTGCAGGCGTTTCGGCCGCTGGAGATGGGCGACGCCCGAGTGCTCCTCGGCTTCGACCTCGGCAAGCGCTACGTCCTCTTTCCGGGCCGGCCCGAAGAGCCGCGCAAAGGCTTTCCCCTCGCGCGGGACGTAGTCGCGTGCGCGGCCGGGAGTCTCGGTGAGCGGCTCGATCTCTGTTCGCTTGGAGGCGTCACGCCGGATTGCGTGCCGCTGTACATGAACGCCTGTGATGCCATGGTGCTGACCTCGTTCTGGGAGGGCTCGCCGAATGTCGTCAAGGAGGCCCTCGCCTGCAACCTGCCGGTCATCTCGGTCCCGGTGGGTGATGTAGGCGAGCTCCTGGCTGGTGTCGAGGGTTGCACCGTGTGCCCGCGCGACGTGCCGCAATTGTCCAGGGCGCTCACCCACGTGCTCCGGCGATCGCGGCGGACGAACGGACGGGCCACGATCGCCGAGAAGCGTCTCGACCTGCCGAGCGTGGCGCGCCGGGTCGTCGGCGTGTATCGGGACGTGCTGTCTGGAAACGGACGGCAGCAGGGTAGGGCAGCGCATCAGGATTCCCGCACATGTGTGGCATAGCCGGTCTGGTCGACCCGACGCTGATGCCGGATGACATCCGGCGGGTGCTTCCGCGCATGACGGACGCGCTCGTCCACCGGGGGCCTGACGATGAGGGCTTCCATGTCGGGCATTCGATCGGCCTCGGGATGCGAAGGCTGAGCATCGTCGACATCGCCACGGGCCAGCAGCCGATGGCCAACGAGGATGGCCAGGTGCAGGTCGTCTTCAACGGCGAGATCTACAACTACCGCGAGCTGCGATCGCGGCTGCGCGCCGGGGGACATGTCTTCCGCACGAATTCCGATACCGAGGTCATCGCCCATCTGTACGAAGAGCGAGGCGTCGGCGCGTTTGCCGATCTGCGCGGCATGTTTGCCATCGCCATCTGGGATGGGCGCGCCGGCCGGCTGGTCCTCGCCCGCGATCGCCTGGGCAAGAAGCCCCTCTTTTACGCGCAGCGCGGGAACCGCCTGCTGTTCGGGTCTGAGATCAAGGCCATCCTCGCGGCGGATCCCTCGCTGGGCGAGCCGGACCTCGAGATGCTGCCTTCCTATTTCCGGCATGGGTTCGTCCGCGAGCCGCGGACCATGTTCCGTGACATCCGGAAGCTCGAGGCGGCTCACTGGCTCGTGTATGAACGTGGCGCCCTCACGCTCGGCCCGTACTGGCGGCTTGATTTCGGCGATCCGGACGCGCCACCTCCGGATTCCGGGAAGGTCACCGAGAAGCTGGACGCGCTGATCGAGGAAGCCGTCAGGATTCGGCTGATGAGTGACGTACCGCTGGGCATCTTTCTCAGCGGCGGCCTCGATTCGAGCACCGTCGTCGCCTACGCGCACAAGGTCGGGCTGCGGCCGCTCAAGACGTTCACGATCGGCTTCGATCGTCCGCAGTGGGACGAATCGGCCGACGCGCAGATCGTCGCGCAGCGCCTGCGGACGGACCATCACGTCTTGACGCTGCGGGAGCAGGAGATGGCGCGCTCAC
The DNA here is from genome assembly GCA_025450765.1 of Vicinamibacterales bacterium. Taxonomy (GTDB): domain Bacteria; phylum Acidobacteriota; class Vicinamibacteria; order Vicinamibacterales; family CAVVIG01; genus JAGWRA01. The sequence goes on from JANWLS010000175.1 coordinate 3,828, forward strand.
TGCCGGACACGATCGTGCAGATGGTGCGCCACTTCGACGAGCCATTTGGCGACCCGTCGGCGCTGCCCACCTATTACGTCTCGAAGCTCGCCCGCGAGCACGTCACGGTGATTCTGAGCGGGGACGGCGGCGACGAGCTGTTCGCGGGGTACTCGTCCTACAAGAGCATCAGGTTCGCTCAGTACTATCAGCGCCTTCCGCTCTGGCTCGGACGGCGGTCTCTTCCGGCGATCGTCGAAGGCGGCGCGCGATGGCTCCCGGCGGGGCGGCGGTACGGGGCGCTGCGCGTGGGCCGGGTTCTTCGCGACAGCGAGCTCCCGTTCGACACCCGGTATTTCGTCAAGGGTTCGCTGTGCCGTCCCGATGTGTTGCGGCCATTGCTCGCTGACGATGTCTGGGCCCTGGCTTCGCGTTCCGAGGTGCAGACGCTGCCGGACGACATCCGCCAGGTCCTCGGCTCCAACCTGCCCGACGTCAGCAAAGCCAGCTACCTCGATCTGCGGATCGGGCTGCTCGACGACATGCTCGTCAAGGTCGATCGCATGAGCATGGCCCACTCGCTCGAAGTGCGCTCACCGCTGCTCGATCACCGCCTCGTGGAGTTCGTCGTCCGCCTTCCACCTGCACTGAAGTTGCGCGGCTGGCAGACGAAAGCGGTTCTTCGCGACACGGTTCGCCGCTATCTGCCGCGCGCCACCCTGCGCAAGCGCAAGCAGGGGTTTTCCGTGCCCTTGCGGGACTGGTTCAGGACCAGCCTGCGCGAGATGGTGGGCGATTGCCTGGAACCGGGCGCCGGGCGGCTCCCGAAAGAGCTCTTCAACCACGCCACGATCAGCACACTCCTGCGCCAGCACCACCGCGGCGAAGCCGACCACAGCGCGGCGATGTGGCTCTTGTTGAACTATGCCGTCTGGCAGGACTCGCGGACTGGCGCCCGTTGCGCGATCTGAAAGAGGAGGCGCCGTGAAAGACATCTACGTCCATCCCAGTGCGATTGTCGAAACCGACCAGATAGGGGAAGGGACCCGGATCTGGGCCTATACCCACGTCATGAAGGACGTGGTCGTCGGCGCCAACTGCAACATCGGCGAGCACTGTTTCCTCGAGTCGGGCGTCACGGTGGGCGACGACGTGACGATCAAGAACGGGAGCCTGCTCTGGGAAGGCGTGCACCTCGAGGACGGCACATTCCTGGGACCGCGGGTGACGTTCACCAACGACAAGTACCCGCGGTCGCCGCGGCTCGCGCAGGCGCGCACGCGCTATACGGACAGGCGCTGGCTCGAGCCGACATTCGTCAGGCGCGGCGCCTCGCTCGGCGCGGGTGCCATCATCCTGGCCGGCATCACCATCGAGGAGTTCTGCATCGTCGGCGCCGGTGCGACGGTCACCCGGAGCCTCCCGGCGAACGCCCTGGCGATCGGCTCACCGGCGCGCGTACGTGGCTGGGTGTGCCGGTGCGGTCAGCGGCTTCCCTCCTCGCCGGGTGTCGCGACGTGTCCGGACTGCAACCTGACGTTCATCGACGGGGGCGGGTTGGTCGAAGGCCGGCCCGAATTCGTCGAATGAAGCCCCCGGTCGCCTCGGTCGATTTCGACGTGATCGTCGTGGGCGCTGGTCCGTACGGTCTGTCGGCAGCGGCCTATCTCGAGAGCCGCGGCTTCGTGGTCCGCGTCTTCGGTGAGCCGATGGCGTTCTGGGACCGCACGATGCCCGCGGGGATGCTCCTGCGCTCCCAGCGGCCGGCCTCGACGATTGCCGATCCCCGAGGCGCATGGACGCTCGACGCGTACGAGCGGGCGACCGGCACGCCGGCGCAGGCGCCGCTTCCGCTTTCGACCTTCGTGAGCTACGGGCGCTGGTTTCGCGAGCGGCTTGGAGACGTGATCGATCCCCGGACGGTCGCCGGTGTGCTGCGGCGCGAAGGCGGATTCGAGGTGACGCTCGCGGATCATGCGCGCGCGTCGAGCAGGCGCCTCGTCGTCGCGACGGGAATCGGGGCCTTCCAGCAGCGCCCGGCGATGTTCGATCGACTGAGCCCTGAAGTGGTCTCGCACTGCTGGGCAGGCCGCGATCTTCGTGAGCTGGCCGCCGCTCGGGTGGCGGTGATCGGGGCAGGCCAGAGCGCGTTGGAATCGGCCGCGCTGCTGCGCGAGCACGGGGCCCGCGTCGAAATCATCGCCAGGAGTCGGAAGCTCCGATGGATCGGGGCGCACAAGTGGCTGCACCATCTGGGCCCCCTGAGCGCGATGTTGTACTCCAGGCACGATGTCGGCCACGCTGGCCTGAGCAGGCTCGTGGCGTATCCAAATGTCATCGCACGGCTGCCGCTTGCCCTCCGCGACCGGATCCGGCTCAGAGCCATCCGGCCGGCTGGCGCGCTGTGGCTGGTACCCCGCCTGGCCGATGTCCAGATCTCAACCGGCCGAACGGTGAACGAGGCGGCGATGCTCAACGGCCATGGTGTCCGTCTCCGGCTCGACGATGGGACCGAACGCGTCGTCGATCACGTGCTCCTCGGCACAGGGTATCGCGTGGACCTTGCGAGATACGAATTTCTCTCGCCAGATCTTCTCCGGCAGATTCGCCGGCTGGACGGCGCACCGGTCCTGACCGCCGGCTTCTCGAGCTCCGTTTCCGGCCTTCACTTCATCGGCGCAACGGCTGCACGTTCGTACGGCCCGCTGCTGTGTTTCGTGGCGGGTACTCAATTCGCTTCGCGTCACCTGACCGCTCACTGCGCGGCGTAGTGCCGCGTTCTTTCCGAACCGTCAAGCTTGCGCCAGGGGCGCACGTGACGGCTGGACCATCACGCGCGCCGGCGCGGAGGTGACCTTGTGAGAATCTGTGTCTTCGGCCTCGGGTACGTGGGGTCTGTCGTGGCAGCCTCGCTCGCCCGCGATCGGCATCTCGTCACCGGCGTCGATATCAGCCCCGAGAAGGTCGCCGAGGCGGCCTGCGGCCGTCCGCCCGTCCTGGAGCCTGGACTCGATGCGCTGTTTCGCGAGGCCGTCGAAACGCGCCAGCTTCGCGTCACGTTCGACGCCGAGGCGGCCGTCGCCCACAGCGAGGTCAGCATCATCTGTGTGGGAACGCCGAGCCAGCGTGATGGCCGTCCGAACCTGCAGTCGCTCGCCGACGTCTGCCGCGACATTGGCTCGGCGCTCCGCGCCACGCGCGAGTACCACGTCGTCGTCGTGCGCAGCACCGTCCTGCCGGGGACGGTCGAGGGCCACGTGATTCCACAGCTCGAGCGCCAATCGGGTCGAAAGGCCGGCGCCGATTTCGGCGTGGTGATGAATCCGGAATTCCTGCGCGAAGGGACGGCGCTGGCGGACTTCACCAGGCCCGCTCTGGTGGTGATCGGCCAGATCGATGAGCGCAGCGGCGATGTCGCCCAGCGGCTGCACGAGCGCAGCGACGGGCCGTCGTTCCGCACGACGATTCGGGCCGCGGAGATGATCAAGTACACCTGCAACGCCTTCCACGCCTTGAAGGTGGCGTTCGCCAACGAGATTGACACGTTCTGCGGGGCACATGGCGTCGACGGCCGCGAGCTCATGGAGATCTTCTGTGAGGATCGCCGCCTCAACATCTCATCGGCGTATCTCAGGCCCGGGTTTGCGTTCGGCGGATCCTGTCTGCCGAAGGACCTGCGCGCCCTCACCGCGCGTGCGAGGGAAGACGATCTGCCTGCACCGCTGCTCGGCGCCATTCTCGTGAGCAATCGCGAACAGATCTCGCGCGCCATCGGCCGGGTGGCGGAGACCGGCAGCCGGCGGGTGGGGGTCCTCGGCCTGTCCTTCAAGGCCGGAACCGACGATGTGCGCGAGAGCCCCGTCGTGTCGCTGGTGGAGACGCTGATCGGCCGGGGGTATCAGGTGAGCATCTACGACGATGTCGTCGATCCCGAGCAGCTCACGGGCACCAACCGATCCTTCCTGCAGCGCGAAATCCCGCACATCGCGGCCCTGATGCGTCCGTCGATCCACGCCGTCGTCGCCGAGGCGGAGACCGTCGTGATCGCGAACCGCGCCGAGGTGTTCCGCAACGTGCCGCACCTCATGCGCGAGGGGCAGACGCTGATTGACCTCGTCGGCATTGTCGAAACAGCGACCGCGGCGCCCTTCGTCCAACCGGGCGCCGGGGAGCGGGCTCACTCGACCTCGCGTTCCTGACGGACACGCCAATGGTCCTGCGATTCACCCTGAGCGCGGGGTTGCGCCTGATCCTGCGGAACGCCGCGGCCATTCTCGCCGCCGACGCGGTGAACCGCGGCACGACGTTCGTCCTGTACACGCTCGTGGCGCGCTATCTCGGGACGTTCGAGTTCGGGCAACTGGCCCTCGCGCTCGCGCTCTTCTACACGTTCCAGATGTTGGCGGCCGCCGGCCTCAAAACACTGATCATCAGAGAGGTGGCCAGAGATCGCGCCCGGTCCAGCCTGTACCTGATCAACGGAGCCGTCATCCTGGTGGCCACCACGCTGCTGTCGCTGGCCTCGCTCTTCGTCTTCGTCACCCTGATGGGTTACAGCCGGTCCACCGCGTCGCTCATTCTGCTGCTCGCGCTGGGGCTGGTGCCCGTGGCCTTCACGACGCTGTTCGAGGCCCTGTTCCAGGCGTGGGAGCGGATGCACTTCATCGCGATCGCCAACATCCCCGCCAGCATCCTGAAGGCCAGCGTCGCCTTCGTCGTGCTCGCGCGCGGTGGCCGACTCTTCACGCTGGCGGTGGTGATCCTGCTGACCCAGGCGGCGGTCGCCGCAGTCGAGTGGCAGTTCCTGACGCGCTACGTCGTCCGCGCGCACGCCCGCATCGACCTCCGGTGGTCGCTCCGCATGCTCAGGGCCTCCGCACCGTTCCTGGGCATCGATGTCACGAACGCCGCCTATTCGTCCATCCAGATCGTGCTGCTGTCGGTGCTTGCCGGTGAAACAGACGTCGGGTTGTACGGCGCGGCCTCGCAGGTGCTGGTGCCGATCGGACTGCTCTTCCAGAGCCTCACGCAAACGCTGTTTCCGGTGATGTGTCGGCGGTTCGAGGTGGACTGTCGCGAGTTGAAGCAGCTGGCCGAACGCGCCCTGGTGTGGCTGCTCGCCGCGGCGATTCCCGCCAGCCTCGTCTTGTTCATCTTCGCCGACCGGGTGCTCGCGCTCCTGTACGGAGCGCACAAATTTCACGGAGCGGCTCCGGTCCTCCGGATCCTGGTGTGGAGCCTGATATTCACGGCAACCACCCACGCCCTGGGGCAGGTGCTCCTGGCCGGACGTCGCGAAGTGATCACCCTCCGTATCGTGGCCGTCAACGCCGTCGTCAGCCTGACGCTTGGCCTCGTGCTGATCGAACGCCTCGGGCCGCTCCGCGGAGCGCCTCTCGCCATGCTCGTCGCCGGCTTCGTGAACGTGGTTCAGCATTACGTGCCGGTCTCGCGGCTCGTGGGCGGGATCCTGCCGAGCCGCCTGATGGTGACGTCGGCCTTCAGCCCGCTCTCGCTCGACGGATCCAGCCGCGGAGACTCGGACGCGCGAGGCATCAACTGACGGTCAACCTGGAGACGAACTGTGGCTGCGAACGTACTGATGCTGCTCCAGAACAATCCCTACCCGCAGGATCGAAGGGTGCGGCCGGAAGCGATGGCGCTGACGGACGCGGGATATCACGTCACCGTCATCGCCCCGGCCGCGCCAGGACAGCCCTGGCACGAGGTCATCGATGGCGTCCACGCCTACCGCTACCCGGCTCCGCCCGGATTCGACGGTGTCCTCGGGTTCGCCTACGAGTACGCCTACTGCGTGTCGATGACCGTCCTGCTGTCGCTGATGGTCGTCATCAGGCGCAGGTTCGATGTCGTGCACGCCCACAATCCGCCCGACCTGTTCGTGTTCGTGGCGGCGTTCTACAAGCTGTTCGGCGTCCGCTTCGTCTTCGATCATCACGATCTGTCGCCGGAGATGTATCGGGCACGATTCGGCGGCCGCAGCAGCCGCCTGGTGTACCGTGCGCTCATCGGGTTCGAAAAGCTCTCCTGCCGGCTGGCTGATCGCGTCATCGCCACCAACGAATCCTACAAGGCGGTCGAGATGGGCAGGGACGGGGTCCCATCCGGGCGGATCACCGTCGTCCGCAATGGGCCCAGCCTGGACCGCCTGCGGCCCGTCGAGCCTGATCAGCGACTGCGCCGCTCGGGCAAGGTCGTCATCGGCTACGTGGGGGTGATGGGATTCCAGGACGGCATCGATTACCTGCTGCGGGCACTCAGGTATCTGGCCTGCGAGCTGGGAAGGACAGACTTCTTCTGCGTGCTCATCGGAACGGGAGACGCTCGCGCCAGCCTGGAAGCGCTCGCCACCGAGCTTCAGCTCGACGAGCTTGTCTGGTTCACGGGCGCCATCCCGGACAGCGATCTGCTGCGGTACCTCTGTGCGGCCGACATCTGCGTGGATCCCGACCCTTCCAACCCGTTCAACGACCGCTCCTCGATGATCAAAATGAGCGAGTACATGGCGCTCGGCAAGCCGATTGTCGCCTTCGATCTGCCGGAACACCGGGTGACCGCGCAGGAGGCCGCTTCGTATGTGTCAGCGAATGACGAGGCGGCGTTCGCGCGGGCACTCGCCGAGTTGATGGACGATCCCGGGCGCCGGGCGCGGATGGGCGCACGCGGACGGGAGCGCGTGGAAACGGCACTGGCGTGGCCGTACTCGATCCCATTTCTGCTGCAGGCGTACGAGACGCTGCTTGGATCGGCAACCCGTGCGACCGGGGCACGCGAGCCCCTCTCGACCATCCCTTCGGGAAAGTGACGTGCCTCCGCCTCACGAGCGGCTCGGATATTTGAGCCATTGGCTCGAGTTGCGTGGCCGGCGTTACGTCTGGGCCCGGCTGCGCGCGCTCCGGCGCCGTTACGGCATGAGCAGCTCGCGGGCGAAACAGCGGGTGTTCGATTGTGTGGACCTGCTGGCCCGGTACGACTGCCATCCGACGTTCCCGACGCCGGGTGAGGTGGTCAGCCGGTACAGCGTGTTCTGTCGTGAGCTGCAGGCGCGCGGCGCGGAGCTCGCCGTGCACGGCTACCATCACGTGGACTTTCGTGCCCTGTCACCCGAGGCGGCTCGCGGTGAGTTCGTCAGGGCGGCCGCGACGTACCGGGGCCACGGCATCACGTTCCAGGGATTTCGCTGTCCCTACCTGAGCTGTGCCGGCAAGGTGTACGCGGCCGTCCCCGACGGAGCGTTTCACTACAGCAGCA
>JANWLS010000176.1 GCA_025450765.1 Vicinamibacterales bacterium
CGGTCGACACGATCGGATCCGAATTGTTCACGATTGTTCACAATCCGGGGACCGGCGTGGGGCCAAGTTGTTGAAAAGATTGGCTCCTCAGGCTGGATTCGAACCAGCAACCCTCCGGTTAACAGCCGGATGCTCTGCCGTTGAGCTACTGAGGAACAGAGGGGGGACGCATCGGGTCGGCTGCCGTGGGTGCAGCCGAATCAACGACTTATGGTAGCGAAAAAGCGCGCGACTGGTCAATGAACCGCGCGCTCGATATGATCAGCTTGAGGGTCCTGCCCGTTTCCGCACGCTTCTCCATGCCAGACTTCGCCACCGGCGCCACACGCTTCGACGAGCAGCGCAGCTTTCCGGAGGCGATCGGCGCAGAGCTGCGGGACATCGTCTTGGCGCGGGTGCCGGGCGGCCCGCAGGCGTGGCTGCTCGAAACGGGGATTGGCACCGGGCGGATCGCGGCGCCATTCGCCGCCGCCGGCTGCCGTTACACCGGCCTCGATTCGTCGCCGGCGATGCTGGCGCGGTGCCGCGGGCGCTTCGGCAAGGCGGCTGGGCCGCGCGCCGATCTCGTGCTCGGCGACATGCGCCGCCTGCCGTTCCCGGACGGCCGCTTCGACGCGGTGCTGGCCGCGAGCGTGTACCGCGTCGCTGCGCCCTGGCAGATGGCGGCCGCCGAAGCGAGCCGGGTGCTCGCGCGGCCGGGCGTGATCTGCCTGATGAAGCACGTGGTCGCGTCCGGCTCGATGGAGCACGTGCTCGCCGAGCGCAAGCGTGAGATCCTGGCGAGCCTCGGCGCCGGTCGCTATCCCGAAGGCGGCGCGAGCGACGAGGAGGTTGCCGGTTTCTTCGCCGAACGAGGCGCGACGGTCGAGCGGATCGAGACGGCGGCGTGGAACACCACCGCGACACCACGTGCCTGCCTTGCGCGTTACCTGCGCGGCAGCCGCGTCGCGATCACGCCGTACGCAGAGCCGCTGCGTCGCGAGCTGGAGGCCTTTGCGGTGAAACAGTACGCTTCGTTGGATATCGAGGAAGAGGTGGCGCGGACGATGCGCGTGTTGATTATCGGATTGGCGGCCCGTTCGTGAGCCGGGGAGATCGGCGGGACACACAGTGGGGGACCACACCCCTTGAAGCACTCCTGACCTCGCACTCGCTCACAAACAGGCGCCTGCAGCGGGCGACGGCGGCACTGCCCGACTACGCGATCCTGCCGCAGGCGACAGTCCTCAAGATCGGCGGCCAGAGCATCATCGATCGCGGCCGCGCCGCCGTGTTCCCCATCATCGAGGAGATCGTCGCGAACCTACCGCATCATCAGATGCTGATCGGCACTGGCGCCGGCACCCGCGCCCGTCATCTGTACAGCATCGGCGTGGAGCTCGGGCTGCCGACCGGCGTGCTGACGGTGCTCGGCACGGCGGTCGCCGTGCAGAACGCGAACATCCTCGGATACCTGCTGGCGAAGCACGGCATCCCGGTGATTGGCATTCTTCAGTTCACGCAGCTTCCGCTCTATCTTGCCGAGCGCAACGCCGTGATCTTTCCCGGCATGCCGCCCTACACGATGTGGGAGCACGCGCCGGCCGAGGGGATCCTGCCGCCCCATCGCACCGACGCCGGCTGCTATCTCGTCTCGGAGACCTACGGCTGCCGCCGAATGATCTACGTGAAAGATGAAGACGGCCTCTACACCGCGAATCCCAAGGCGGATGCGAACGCCACCTTCATTCCGGAAATCTCGGCGGCGGAGCTGCTGGAACGCAAGCTGCCCGATCTGGTCGTCGAACCGCCGGTCGTCGAGTTCCTCCAACGCGCCCGTCACATGACGCAGATTCAGATCATCAACGGCCTCAAGCCCGGCAACATCACGCGCGCCCTCAACGGCGAGCACGTGGGGACGATCATCCATGCCTGATGAAGCGCGACACGTCCCCTCGATGCTGATGCGGCGGTCGCTGGTCGACCGCGAGACGACCCGGGGGACCGAGCGGCCGGTGATCCGGATCCTGCCGTGGCTGAACGTCATCAAGATCGGGGGCCACTCGATCGTGGATCGCGGGCGCGAAGCCGTGATGCCCGTCGTCGAAGAACTGGCCGAGGCGCTCGCCGATCACCGGCTCCTCATCGCGACCGGCGCCGGCATCCGTTCGCGTCACATCTTCAGCGTGGGCCTCGATCTCGGGCTGCCGACCGGCGTGCTGGCCGCGCTCTCGGCCGCCGACGCCGAGCAGAATGGGCACATCATCGCCACGCTGCTCGCTCAGCACGGCGTGGTCTTCCTGCCGCACATGCTGGTGGCGCATCAGCTGGCGTTCTTCCTCACGACGTGCCCGGGTGTCGTGATGAACGGCGTGCCGCCCTACGACCTCTGGGAGTTTCCGCCGGAGGAGGGGAAGATTCCGGAGCATCGGACGGACGCCGGCACGTTTCTGCTCGCCGATTCGTATGGCGCGCAGCGCCTCATCTATGTCGAAGACGTCGACGGCATCTACACCGCCGATCCGAAGACGAATCCCGATGCCACGCTCATTCCGCGGGTGTCGGTCGACGAGCTCGAGGCGATGAATCTCGAGACGCTGCCGCTCGACCGCCTCGTGCTGCCGTTGATGCGCACCGCGAAGCACCAGCGGGAAATCCAGATTATCAACGGCCGGACGCCAGGCAACATTCTCCGCGCGTTACGCGGCGAACACGTGGGAACCATCCTCTATTCTGGCGACCGGATGGTCGACCCGAAAGCCTGAACCGGCCGCTTCCCATCCTCGTTGCATTCCACCGGCCCGCGGCGGTATGGTGCGCTCACGGGAACCCTCGGAGGCGCTCCAGCCCATCGGCTCGCCGCGCGAGCAGGAGGGAAAAAAAGACGATGAGGTTCGACCAGGCGAACGACACGGTGCGGTTCACGCGGCGCGCGTTGATGAAGATGGCGGCGGCCGGTGCCGCCATGATCTCCACCGGCGGGCTGCGCGCACGGCGCGCGTTCGCGTCGCCTCTGGCCGCACGAGCGATCCCCCCGCAGCCTCGAGCCGCGCGGCTTGTGCGAACACCCCGCGAGTGGACCGGCCACAACAGCCGCCTCTCGGACTACTACCGCGCTGATGGCTATCCCGCCTACGATCCGCATCCCCGATATCTCGGCCAGTTGCGCGGATCGTGGCAGCAGATCGGCCGGCAGTACGGCGAGCGCGCCGGCGATCTCATCAGGATGGTGTACGAAGGCTGGTATCGCGAACTGCTGCCTGTTCAAGGTCGTCCGACGGTGATGGCGGCGTACCTCCGGCACCAGGAGGCGTACTACGAAGCGCTCGTGCCCGAGGCGCTCGAGCTCATGGCCGGCATCGCCGATGGCGCGGCGACAGAGCTCGCCGCGTCGGCCTTCCCGAACGAGCTGAGCCACTTCGACAAGATCCTGATGATCAACAGCTACTTCGGGCTGATGGGGAAGCCGCCGGTTTCACAGACCGCCGCCCTGGCGCCGGAGGACGAGATCGTTCACTGCTGCAGCGGCGCCGTGATTCTCGGCGACGCCACGCAGGACGGCAAGGCGATTCACGTCAGCTCCGAAGATCAGCACTTCTTCCCGCAGGAATACCTCGTCACGTTCATCGCCGACCCGAGCGATCGCCGCGCGCACCCGTTCACGGTCACCGACTCGGCGGGCGAGATCGGCAGCGAGCACGCGCAGAACGATCGGGGCGTCACGGTGAGCGGCTACGCCGGCGGCGGCTTCGGCATCCTGAGCCCGACGCTCGCCGACCCCTTCTCCGGCTATCGCCGGCCGGGGCTCGACTGGCAGGTCGGCGACTTCTACGCGGCCGCGTTCGCCGGAAACGCAAGAGAGGCCGTCGAGCTCCTCACGGTCGGCCGGCCTGAATATCGCGCGCGGTCGGGTCGCCAGACGGTGATCGGCAAGTGCACGCGAGGCGCGAACTGGGTCGTCTCAGATGCCAGCCAGGCGTTCGTCGTCGAGAGCATTCCGGCGGACCAGTACGGGCAGGCGCGCTATGCGGTGCGGAAGCCGGGCGACATGGGCGAGAAGCAGGCGCGCTTCATCGTCTCCAGCAACAACGTCGAAGCCCACGACAGCTACAACGAACAGAACGTGCACGAGCCCGACCATCCAATGAGCCAGCACGGCAGCGGCACGCAGCGCCCGAGCTACTTCGGCCTGAACGGCACCGGCATGCGGTTCTGGACCTTCACGCACCTCATCGAGCAGAACGAAGGCCGCATCACGGTCGAGATGGTGGAGAACTGGCGCAAGACCCACTTCGTCCTCGACCGGGCCGGCACCCGCCACGACACCGTCGACGTCGATGGGCGGCAGGTTCCGATCTATCTGGTGCCTGACGCCGCGACGCTGTGCCGGCACACGCCACACCCGGCTGGAACCGACAGCTTCAAGGGCATCAACATCTACGTGAGCCTGTCGGTCGCGCAGGATCTCGTGTCCTACCGCACGAAAGGGCGGCCCTGCGAATGGGTCGGCGCATGGGATCGCCTCTCGCTGCGCGAGCCGCCGGCTGAAACGACGGATTGAGTACGCGGTGCGCCTTCGGAGGCGATGAATGGATCTCGACGATCGCGGCATCCTGACGACGTGCCCGTCCTGCGGGACGATGAATCGGCTGCCGTACCGCACGCTCGATCGCGCCACGCGGTGTGGGAAGTGTCATGCGACACTTCCGCCGCCGGCGTCGCCGATCGACATCGGCTCGGCCGCCGCGTTCGATGCGCTCATGTCCTCGTCGGCGCTGCCGGTTGTCGTCGATTTCTGGGCGCCGTGGTGCGGACCGTGCCGGATGATGGCGCCCGAGGTGGAGAAGGCCGCCCGGCATCTGGCGGGCGACGCGATCGTGGTGAAGCTCAATACGGAAGCCGAACCGGCCCTGGCGGGTCGATTCGGCATCCAGTCCATTCCGACCCTCGCCGTGTTCCGCGACGGTCGCGAAGCCGGCCGCCTGGTCGGCGCGCGGCCCGCCGCGGACATCGAAGCGCTCGTGCCTCAGCGCACGGCCGCTGGCCGGACCGGCCACCCTTCCTGACTACCGGCCGATTTCGAGAATCTCGAACGAGCCCGGCACGAGCTCGCGCCGGCGGCGCTGACCCGGTGCAGCGGCCGTCGTGGAGGCCGGCTTGATCTTCGCCGTGATGACGAACACGTGATTCGTCTTCGTGTCGATCGTCATCGTTCGCGCCCCCTCAGCCGTCGGGAGATCTTCTTCGACCGAGAAGCTCGTCGGGTTGTTCTCCTTGATCACGGACAGCGTCCCCGCCTGGCCGCCGGAGCTGAACGCTTCCATCGTATTCGCGTTGAACCCGCCCCCGTCCGTCCCTTTGCCGATCGGCAGCGCATCCAGGATCTTGCCCTCCGTGTTCAGGACCACCATCACCGGCGGCTGACCCTCGCCAGCGCCCTCGTGGCAGGTGACGAACAGCAGGTGATGCTTGTTGTCGAGCCCGAGCCCTGACAGCCCCTGGCCCTTGCTGCTCACGTCGTACTTTGCGGTCACCTTCAGCGTCGAGGCGTCGACGACGGCCACCGCCGCCTTATCTTCGAGATCGACATAGAGATGACCCGCATCGTCGCTCTGCGCCTGCTCGGGCGCGCCGCCGAGGTCGATCGTGCCGACGATCGAGCCGTCCTTCGCGTCGATCACCGTGTCGTTCGGCGCGCGATGGCTGAAGACGTGGATGCGCTCGTTGTACGGATCGAACATGATGCCGTCGGGATTTCCCTTGGTCGTGATCGTCTTGATCACCTTCAACGTCTTCGTATCGAACATCGTCACCGGATTGCTGCTGGAGAAGCCGTGATGCGTCTTCGGGTCGACGGCCACGCCATGTCCGCCGGTGTTCGGGATGTCGCCGATATGCGCGAGCGTGTCGAGGTTGTAGACGGTGATGCGCGCCGGCGTGGCGTCGGGCGCCTCGCCCGCGCCGCGGTCGATGTACAGGCGCCGGCCGTTCACGTCGGCGTACACGTAATCCCACCCGCCCGGGCCGCCGACCTTGTCTGTCTTGATCACCTTGTACGGACCAGACGAGGAGCCCTGGGCCAAACCAACGGCCATGAACGCGGCCGCACCGAGCAGAACGAGCAGCATCCGTCGCATCGCGATCACCTCGTGTGGCGGCTGGTCCCGAGGCACCCGCCTCGGCCAGCTACCCGCGACATGATACTCGACGCACCGACTATCGTTTCTTGAGCTTGGCGAGCTCCGGCTCGACGCGGCTGGTGAAGCAGGAGGGGCAGATACCGTGGCTGAACCGGGTGTCGGTGTGGGTGGAGATGTACGCCTCGACGGACTGCCAGTAGTTCTGGTCGTTGCTGATCCGTTTGCAGTAGGCGCAGATCGGCAGGAAGCCGCGGAGCGTCCGGACTTCGGCCAGCGCCTGCTGCAGCTCGGCGACGAGCCGCTCGCGTTCCTCCTCGGCGCGCTTGCGCTCCGTGATGTCGCGCGCCACTCCGTAGATCACCTCGCGGCGCGGATCGGGTGCTGCGTTCCAGAGCAGCCAGCGGTAGGACCCGTCCTTGCAGAGATAGCGGTTCTCGAACGAGCGGGCGTGGCCTCCGCTGCGGACACCCTGGTTCTGCACCAGCGTCCGCTCGCGATCGTCGGGATGGACGAACTCGATGAAGCGCTTCGCCATCAGCTCCGCGCGGGTGAACCCGAGCGTCGTTTCCCACGCCGGGTTGAGCCGCTTGAAGCGCCCGCTGAAATCGAGAAAGCAGAGCATGTCGATCGAGAGATCGAAGAAGCGATCCTCGGCCGGCAGCACGGCGGCGTCCGGCTCGGGCTCCGGGTGTGCGTCGGATGGCATGTCACATTCCGGCGGCCGCGCACGTGGGCCGCCATTAGGACCTCTATGTTACGATGCCAGCCCGGCCGTAGGAAGCTGAACCTTCACCCGCAGGCCGAGGGAGGCTCTATGAGGCGACTGGCTGTCGTGTTCATCATGGGCGTGGCGCTCGCCGCGTCCGGCTGTCTGGACGTGCAGGAATCCATCACGCTCAATCGGAACATGTCGGGCCAGGCGGGCTTCGTCATGAACGTCGACGGGGAGCCGTTGGTGCCGTTCATGGCGCAGATGCAGCGGCAGATGGCCGGCAAGAGCGGGCCGCCCACAGCGGCCGACCTCGCCGCCGCCCGCGCGGCGATGCTGAAGGACGCCGATGCGAGCGACGACTTCGAGAAAGACAAGCGCGACATGCAGCAGCACCTGCCGGCGGGGGTCAAGCTGCTGAACGCCAGCTACAACAAGAACGGGCTGAAGTCGACGGCCAACGTGAGCGTCTCGTTCGACAACGCGGCGGCGCTCGGGGCGATCGTGTTCGACCAGGGCGACAAGCAGGAAGGCGGCCCCGGCAACCCGGTCTCGCAGCCGTTCGATGGCCTGAAGGTCGTCGATGACGGGCAGACGCTGCTCATCACGAGTGCGATCGTGAATCCGGCGGAGGGTGCCAAGGCGCAGGCGCAGCAGATGCCGATGGATCCGGCGATGCAGAAGCAGTTTGCGACGCTGCTGAGCGGGATGCACGTCGCGGTGAAGATCACCGCGCCCTTCACGGTGCTCGAGCAGAACGCGACGCGCCAGGAGGGGAACACGCTGATCTGGGAGTTCGACAGCGCCCACCTGCAGTCGATGACGCCCGATCAGCTCAAGAGCGGGATCCGCGTGCGCTACAAGAAATAGGCCATGGTGGGCGGCCACACGGACCCCTACGACGATGGGTGCGGTGCCGGCTCGTACTGCCCCAGAATCCGCACGACCCGGCTGCGCGCATGCAGTCGGGTCATCGCCTTTCCCAGCCGCACCGCTTCATCACAGGGCCCGACATCCAGGTGAAATTGATATTCGAACGGCGCTTCCCGGATCGGGCGGCTTTCGATGCGCGACAGGTTGAGCTCGAGCGCCGCGAAGGGCGCGAGGGCGCGCAGCAGCGAGCCCGGCTCGTTCGGCAGGACGCAGATGACGCTCGTCTTCAGGCCCGCGCGCAGCGGTTCGTTCGCCTCGCCGCGTTGCAGCAGCAGGAACCGGGTGAAGTTGCCGACGAAATCCTGGATGTTCTCGGCGAGAATGTCGCCGCCGTGCACCGCGGCCGCGCGGAGGCTGGCGATCGCCGCGGTGTCCGTCCGCCCGTCGGTCATCACTTCAGCGACGGCACCCGCCGTGTCGAACGTCGGTACGGGCTGCAGATCGCGATGCGCCGCGAAGAAGCGTTCGCACTGCGCGAGCGCCACCGGGTGCGAGAGGACGCGGCGCACGCCGCTCAGGGTCGTCCCCGGCGCGGCGATGAGCGCGTGTGCGATCGGCTGGATCCGTTCGGCTATGATCCGGACGGGGTGCCGGCTCAGCAGATCGGCGCAGCCGGGGACCGCGCCGGCCAGGGTGTTCTCGATCGGGACAACCGCGTAGCGCGCGTGCGCGTTCGACACGGCCGTGAACACCTCGTCGAGCGTGGGACAGGGCTGAAGGCGCGCATGGTCTCCGAGCATCCCGCGCGCGGCGTCCTCGCTGAACGCACCGGTCGTCCCCTGATACGCGGCGTCGGCCGGCGCGCTCACTGGGCGTCGCCCTGGGCCGCGCGCGTTTCCGCGATGATCGCGTGGAAGATCCGCTCCACGGCCGTGGGCGACAGCGGCTCGGCCGCGCCGTTCCGGACGCGGGCCAGGACTTCCTCTTCGCGCGAGTCGGATCGGATGGGGAGCGCGAGGGCGTGCTTGATGTCGCGCAGCACGAGGCCGATCCGCACGCGTTCGGCGAGGAGCGCGACGATGGTCTGGTCGATGCGGTCGATGTACTCGCGGTGTTCGGCGAGCACCTGCAGCGGCACGACGTCGGTCAGGTCGGCGGCGGAGGCGACAGGGGCGGTCATGACAGGCTCCAGAAAAAGAAAAAGCCCGCTCCCTTTCGGGTAGCGGGCTGATTGAGTCGCTCGATGCGTTCGCTCAGGTCAGGGCGCTACCCGGTCCTCTTGTAATAGGTAAAGTAATACGCCCCGAACGCGCCGAACGAGACACACGTCTGCCGCACTGCCGTGGCGAGTTGGCCCGTGGGCGGCTGCAGACGCATGAGGACTACACTTCTACCCCAACGGACACCCTGACGTCAAGGGCGGGGACGACGGCCCGCCCCTCCGATCTTCTCGGCCGTAGGCGCCCGGCCTTCGTACCGGCGCCCGGCTTCACGGATCGCCGGAGCGGCTTCTTCCGTCTAAGGCTCTGTCGATTTCGGGCGGGCCCGATCGACAATGACGCAGGAGGAGCGAGGCATGAGTCAGGTTCGCGTATTGGTCGGGACGCGCAAGGGCGCGTTCGTGTTGTCCTCGGACGGCGCGCGCCGCAACTGGGAGGTCAGCGGCCCCCATTTTGGCGGCTGGGAAATCTATCACCTGAAGGGCTCACCGGCGGATCCGGACCGTATCTACGCCTCGCAATCGAGCGGCTGGTTCGGTCAGGTGCTCCAGCGGTCGAACGACGGCGGCAAGACCTGGGAGGTGCCGGGCGGAGAGCCGGTGCCGCGGCCCGGAGGGCCACCTGCCGGGAAGAGCAACAAGTTCGCCTACGATACGTCCGAAGCGACCGGCAAGCCGCTCACGACGCATCAGTGGTACGACGGGACGCCGCACCCGTGGGAATTCAAGCGTGTGTGGCACCTCGAGCCCTCCCGGACGGATCCGGACATGGTGTATGCCGGCGTCGAGGATGCGGCGCTCTTCCGGACGACCAATGGCGCCCAGTCATGGGAGGAAGTGTCGGGGCTGCGCGGCCACGGCACCGGCATGCGCTGGCAGCCCGGCGCCGGCGGACTGTGCCTCCACACCATCGTGCTCGATCCGACAGATCCGAAGCGCATCTATATCGCGATCTCAGCCGCCGGTGCGTTCAGGACCGACGATGGCGGCGCGACGTGGAAGCCGATCAACCGCGGGCTGAAATCGCCGTATCTCCCCGATCCGGAGGCGGAGGTCGGCCACTGCGTGCACCGGATCGCGATGCATCCGTCGCGGCCGGGCGTCCTCTTCATGCAGAAGCACTGGGACGTGCTGCGCAGCGACGACGCCGGCGAGCACTGGCGCGAGGTGAGCGGCAATCTCCCGACCGACTTCGGCTTCGCGATCGACGTCCATGCTCACGAGCCCGAAACGATCTACGTCGTCCCGATCAAGAGCGACAGCGAACATTACCCGATGGACGGCAAGCTGCGCGTCTATCGCAGCCGGGGCGGCGGCAACGACTGGGAGGGGCTGTCGAAGGGGCTGCCGGAGCGCGACTGCTACGTGAACGTGCTCCGCAACGCGATGGCGGTCGATTCGCTCGACACGTGCGGGATCTACTTCGGCACCACGGGCGGCCAGGTGTATGCCTCGACGAATGCGGGCGACACGTGGGCGCCGATCGTGCGCGATCTGCCCGCCGTGCTGTCGGTCGAGGTCCAGACGTTCTGAGGGTGTTCCATGGTGCGAGTGGTCCTTCCCGCCCATCTCCGTCTGCTGGCGCATGTCACAGACGAGGTGCTCGTCGATGTCGACGGGCACCTCGTCACGCCGTGCGCCGTGCTCGACGCGCTCGAGGCGCGCTTTCCGATGCTGGCCGGCACGATTCGCGATCACGAGACGCGCGAGCGGCGGCCCTTCCTCCGCTTCTTCGCCTGCGGCGAAGATCTCTCGCACGACTCGCCGGACACACCGCTGCCGGACGCGGTGGCGCGGGGAACGGAGCCGTTTCTCGTGATCGCTGCGATCGCGGGCGGCTAGGCGGGATTCACGGTCCGGTATAATCACCGGACCGTTCATGACCTTCTCAGTGTCGGTTCACGACGCGCTGCTGTCGGCCGGCGCCGCGGTCGCCGCGTACGTGGTGGTGATGGCCGCCGCGCAGATCATCCACCGCGTCTGGCGTGTCCGCTTCGGCGCGAGCGTTCATCTGCTGGCCATCACCGCCGGCCTGCTGACGGGCCTGTCCGTATCGTCCTGGCACTCGCCGGCGGCGACGACGGCCCGCCAGTCGCTGCTGGCGATCACGGTGGTGCTCGCCGCCTTCCCAATCGTCACGCTGGTCAACCGCCTGCTCTGGCGCCGGGGACGACGCGATGCGGGTCGCACGGATGCGCCGCGCGTGCTCGCCGATGCCACGGGCATCATCATCGTCGTCGGGGCGGCCATCGTCGCGCTGCAGTTCGTGTATGGCGTCCGCGTTCCCGGCCTGCTCGCCGGATCGGGCGTGGTCGCGATCATCCTCGGCTTCGCGCTGCAGGCGCTGCTCGGCGATCTGCTCGCCGGGATCGCCCTGCACTTCGAGCGGCCGTTTGCGACCGGCGACTGGCTGCTCGTCGAGGGCATGCACGGGCGGGTGGTCGAGCTGTCGTGGCGATCGACGCGCCTGGTCACGATCGACGATGTGCTCGTCGACGTGCCGAACAGCAAGCTGGTCACCAACACCATCACCAACTTCGCCAACCCGACGCCGCGCCACGCCGTGATGGCGACGATCGGGCTGCACTACGACGTGCCGCCGTCGCGCGCGCAGGTGGTGTTGCGCAAGGCGGCGGCCGACGTCGAAGGCGTCTGCCGGACACCCGCGCCCGTCGTCCTGCTGAAATCGTTCGGCGATTCGTCGATCCTCTACGAGGTCAAGGTCTGGATCGACGACCACGCCGTCTTCGAGCGCGTGCTGAGCGATCTGCGCGCGCGGTGCTGGTACGGGGCGCGCCGCGCGGGCATCGAGATTCCCTATCCGATGATCACGGTCCAGCAGCCGAAGCCCGACCGATCGATCGACACGGCCCGTGGCGTGGCGGCCCAAGCCCTCGGCCAGCACCAGATTTTCGGCTTCCTCGCACCCGAGCAGCTTGACTCCCTGCTGCGGGACAGCTCCATCGTCCTGTTTTCCGCGACGGAGACCATCATCCAGCAGGGCGAGGCCGGCGCGTCGATGTTCCTGCTGGTGCGCGGCCGCGTGCAGGTGCGCCGCGCGGGGGCGCGCGGTCATCAGGCCGTGGTGGCCGAGCTCGGCCCTGGCGACTGCTTTGGCGAGATGTCGGTGCTCACCGGCGACCCGCGCTCGGCGACGGTGGTCGCCGCCGGCGGGGAAGTGGAAGCGATCGAGATTCCGAAGGTGGCGTTCGCTCGGTTGATCGGTGCCAGTCCCGACGTGCTCACCCGGCTCAGCGAACTGCTCGCCGCGCGGCAGCTCGCCAATGCGCAGCCGGAAGAAGAGGCGGTGGCTTCACCGGCCGATCAGACGCCAGCCGGCATGCTGCGCCGGCTGCGCGCGTTTTTCCAGCTGGGTGGCGTCTAGCGAATCCCGGCCTTGAAGGCGGCGATCTCGGCAGCGGTCACCTTGACCACGACGGGCGCGGGGTTGGGTCCGCCTTTCGCCGCGCGGTCGGGCCCGACGCCTCGCGCGCCACCTGACGCGGTGACCTGCGCCGACTGGCTCTCGGGGGCCACGGCGGCCGTGAGGTTCCCCAGCCCGAATCCCTTCTTCTTTTTCGGCGCCGGCTCGTCGGCTTTCTTGTCGTCCTTCTTTGCCGATCCCGACGATGCCGCGAGACCGGCCGATCCGTCGACCACTGTCGCGATTTGCGTGAGCGGCGTCGGCTTATAGGCGACGTGGCTCGTGTAGCGCACCTCGACGATCGCGCCGGTCCGTGTGCCGGCGAGCGCGTGAATCGCGTCGATCCGCGCGCGCGTATCGGGATGCGAGGCGAACAGGCCGTTCGCCGCCGGCGAGTCGCTGTTGCGCTCGTCGAGTCGGACGAGGAAGTCGGCGAGGGCGCCGGGCGCATAGCCGGCTGCGCCGGCCAGCTCCACGCCGCCCTTGTCGGCGTCGAGCTCGTCGCTGCGACTGAAGGCGTTGTCGAGCACCAGGCTGTACGCCTTGTCGGTGACGAGCGTCAGCAGCTGGCTCCGATCCTTCAGGGCCTCGTGCGTGCCGAGCGTCACGAGCTTGTCCTTGCGAATCTGGTTCACGGCGTGCTTGTGCGCGACGTGCGTCACCTCGTGCGCCAGCACGCCAGCGAGCTCCGCCTCGTTGTGAATCAGCCCCAGCGCGCCTCGTGTGATGTGCACGATGCCGCCAGGCGCGGCGAACGCGTTCACACCGTCGGTATCGAGGACGATGAAGGTCCACGGCAGATCGGGGCGCGAGGACTGCTTTGCGACCATCATGCCGACCAGCGTCACATAGCGGGTGACCGCCGGATCCTGCACCACGCCGAACCGCTCGCGGATGCGCGCGCTCACCTGCTGCCCGATCTGGATCTCCTCGGCCTCGGTGACGTTCAGGTCGTCGAGCGTCTTGCGCGCCTCCTGCACCTGCTGGGCCTTGTGCAGCAGGCCGCCCAGCTGGGCGTAGGCCGGCGAGCAGAGCGTCGCGAAGAGCAGCGTGAAGAGCAGACGTTTCATGGGTGAGGCCTGACCTCGAAAATGGCGACCGGCTGGGTCTTCCCTTTCACGACGACCTCGCCGAGCGGCCTGATATCGTAGGCGCCGGTCAACGACCGGCGTGTCTCGTCACTGATGATAATGCGGGCGCCGTAGTCCTTCGTGAGCGATTCGAGCCGCGCCCCGAGGTTCACCGCGTCCCCAATCACCGTATAGCTCATGATCTGTTCGGAGCCGACGTGTCCCGCGATCATCGGGCCGGTGCTGATGCCGATCCCTATCTCAATCGGCGGCCGGCCCTCGGTGCGCCAGCGCGCGTTCAGGCGGGCGAGCTCCTCCAGCATGGCGAGGGCGGTCTGCACGGCCTGGTCGGCGTGGCGGGCGTCCTCGACGGGGGCGCCGAAGAGCGCCATCACCATGTCGCCGACGAACTTGTCGAGGGTTCCGCCGTGCCGGAACACGGTCTCGACCATCTGGGTGAAGTACTCGTTCAGCAGATGAACGATCGTCTCGGGTTCGCCCTGCTCGGAGGCGGTCGTGAACCCGCGGATGTCGGAAAAGAGCACCGTCATCCGGCGCCGCTCGCCGCCCAGCCGGGCCAGCGACGGATCCGCCAGCAGCTGCTTGTGGACCTCCGGCGAGACGAAGCGGCCGAAGAGGCGCGTGACCGCCCGCTTCTCGCGCCCCTCGACGACGTATTGATAGCCGACCCCCGCAAACAAGGCGAGCGCCCCGGTGAGGGCGGGCTGCGTGAGATTCAGCCAGTATCCCACGGCGAATTCGTGGAGGCCGAGGGCGACCAGCCCTCCGAGCGCGACGAGCGAGACGAGCGTGGCCCACCAGGCGGGCAGCAGCGTGGCGGCCAGGCCGATGAGTAATCCGAAGGCGAGCACGATCGCGATCCGGGTCGTGGCCGGCGCCGGCTGCATGAAGCGTCCCGACAGCACATCGTCTGCCACCGCCGCGTGGACCTGGATGCCCGGCATCTTGCCGTGCGCAAACGGTGTTTCGAAGACGTCGTACAGCCCCGTGGCGGTGACGCCGACGAAGACGATCTTGTGGCGGAAGAGCGCCGGATCCACCTTCGGCTTGATGCCCGCGAGGATCTGCTCCTCCGAATATTCCAGGTCGTAGAAGGAATACGTCGGATACGTGCCCTGCTTCGAATCGGAACCGAGCGCCGGGCCGTGGAAGTTGATCAACCCCCAGAGCACATTGTCCACGCCGCCCGGTGACTGCACGCGATGCCACTCGAGCGGCATCGCGCGGGATCCGAGGTGCAGCGTCGAACCCTGCCGCGACACATCGCGCGGCTCAATGCCGGCGACTGTCAGCGCCGCGGCGACGCCGAGC
>JANWLS010000177.1 GCA_025450765.1 Vicinamibacterales bacterium
CCGCAAACAGGCACCGCGAGTGTTGCATCCCACGAAGCGTCTGCACGAGCTGCCTGTTCCGGCCGCGGAGAGATCCGCCGAGACGCGGTAGGCATTGGGGCGAGGACACAACCCTGCCTCTTCTGCGCTACATCCTGGGGCATTTCTGCGCTACATATTTCGGCACTTCTATGCGCCATTTTCAGGCGCATCATGCTTGCACGCAGTTCGCGTGTAGGTGGTGGCCTAGATGCCGGTCGAAGCCGCGCCTAAGAGTGGATGGAGATGATCGCGCCACAGACGCTCGGCGAGTTTCTACGAGGACACGCGACGACGGTTCTCACGAGAGCTCGACTTCGGCGTTCATTGGACTCTGAGCTCTCTTCCAGACATCCACGCTGGCGCGTGTCGTGGATGGCGAAGACCGGTGAGGTGTACGCCGTGGCGTAGGGCATCGCCGAGATGAGGAGTCGATGCCGATCATGATCCTGGGCAGTGTGCCCGCCGAGGCCGACCTCGAACAGGCGCTCGACGGCTGGCATCGGCCGGTCGATCGGCTGCTCGATGGCCGCGGCGCGCCTAGTCTGGCGGTGGTTGAGCCACCACGGCGCCGTCGTCGGCAGCAAAAACGGCCCTGACCTGCTCGATCGGCAACCGCGGAACCCGGCGTCCCCGAAATCCAGTCATCTCCTGGTTGGCGACAAGCGCGTTCAGAACCGCCTCTTCGGTGGCGTGGGCAACGGCCGCGTAGAACGGGTCGAGGAATCCCCACGGGACGAAATCGAGCCGGTCGAGCTTGCCCTCACCAAGCCCGAACATCGCGTCGCCGCCACGGGTGAACGCGCCGGGGTTCCCGGTCGACACCGCCAGGAACAGGTCGCCGGAGAAGTGCGAGCCGGTGGTGCCGGTGCGCGCGAGGCCGAGGCCCACCCTTCGTGCGAGCGCCTTGCACTGACCGGGCAGCATCGGTGCATCGGTGGCGACGATCGCGATCACCGACCCGGCGCCGGGCGCCCCGTCCCACGCGGCCAACGGGTTGTCGTCGGCGAGCGTCTCCCCCAGGGGCACGCCGGCGATCACCAGCTCCTCACGCGAGCCGAAGTTCGCCTGCACGAGCACGCCCACGGTGTAGGAAGTGCCGCCGTATGCGACCATCCGCGAGGCGGTGCCGGTACCGCCCTTGAACTCGTAGCAGCACATGCCGGTGCCGCCGCCGACCGAGCCCTCTTCGAACGGCCCCGTCGCGGCCGCCTCGAGCGCCGCCACGACATGGCCCTCGGTCAGGTGGCCGCCGTTGATGTCGTTCAGGTAGCCGTCCCAGGTCTCTGCGGCGACCGGCAGGAGCCACGCCTCGGCCAGCTCGGGGTGGTGCGCGGCCGTCCATCTGATGATCCCGGCGTGGGCCGGGCCGATGGCGTGGGTGTTGGTGAGCGCGATCGGGCCGGCCATCGTCCCCGACTCCTCGATCCAGGACACGCCGGTCATCTCGCCGTTGCCGTTGAGGGAGAAGAAGCCGGCCGCGACGGCGTCGCCTGCCCCGGCGCCGCCTCGCGGGTGGATGGCGGTGACGCCGGTGCGCACTCCTTCCCCCTCGATCAACGTCGTGCACCCGACCTCGACGCCGGGCACGTCGGTGATCGCGTTCCACGCGCCGGGCGTACCTCGCAGCGGAATCCCGAGCGCGCGGGCGCGCGGCGAGCCGGCAGGGGTCTCGAGGTGCACGTTGCGGGTCACGGAGTGCGCTCAGTCGTCCTCGTGGTCGAGGAGCATCAGGCCGATCGGCATCGTAGTGCCTGTCACCTCGGGCCGACCTGTGGGTCCGCTAGGTGGTTCCGACCTGGCGCACCCACGTGGGGACGTGCGCGTGCGCGCGAAGCGCCGCGGCGATGACCGCGATCCGCCACGCGGTCCGCTCGCCCGGGATCGGGTTGACGATCGGGTTGTGGCTGGCGGCGACGAAGTCGGACACGCTGCGGTTCTCGAGCGCGGTCGCCGCGGCGTCGTAGAAGGAGCTGAACTGCGCCAGGCTCGACGAGAGCTTCTGATGGGCGGATTGGAGATCCGCCGGCGGCGTGACGTTCGCGGTCTTCGCGGCCAGCTCGTCGAACTGCCTCTGGGCCTGGCGAAGCTCGGACGCCGCCTTCGCCCAGGATGCGTCGGGGCCGTTCGGGTTGACCTCATTGATCGCCTGCAAGCCGGCCTGCTGGAGGTGAAGATACTGCTGCTGGAGCGGGTACATCGCGGCGAGATAGCGATCGAGCTCCTGCTGGGGGCTGGGCGGCGTCGTGGTCGTGGGCGTGCCTATGGAGAGCTTCGAGGTGATCCCGGCCGTGCTCGTCGAGGACGAGCTTGGGTTGCTGGATGAGCCGCAGGCGGTGAGAACGAAAGCCGCTACGAGGCCGAGCGGAATGGAGGTGGACCGGCCCATGTTCACCGCCGGCGGATCGTACCCCGCTCGTTCTAGGCGGACCGCTCATCGAGCAGCGCGGAGACCCGACGCTGCTCGCAGGCCAGCCAGTCGATCAGGTTGCCCGCGAACACTGTCCGCCGGTCGAGCGCTCGCACCTCGTCGACGGCGATCCCCGGCTCGCCGCTCGCTGTTGGCAGAACGCCCTGGTCGAGCAGGCGGCGGACGTGCCGCACATCGGTGTTCGCGACGTCCGCAGCCTCCGCGATGGAGAGCTGGAAGTCGCGGGCAAGCTTCTCGATCAGATGGCGGCGAACGCTCACACGCTGAACATGGCAGGATCGAGCGTCATCGGCCATCCCCGATCTGATGTATGCCCGTTCCCCAGATGGCAGTAGCCCACGCTGATTGCGCGGTTGGACTCGGCGTCGCCGATGACGCCGACGGCTGCCGGGCGCATCGCGGCCAGGCGAAGGCTGCCCTGGTTGGCATAATCGCCCGGTGTCCGAGTACATTCGCTTCACGCGGGCAGACTCCCTGCACGCCGCGGTAGGCGTCGCCCCAGCCATCCCGCTGATCGCGCTCGGCCACCTCACGCCGGGCGTCGCGTTCGCCATCGGCCTGCTGCCGACGTCGCTCATGGGCATCGCGCCCCGCCGCAAGCTGCGCGTCCTGTACGGGATCATCGGCTGCCTGTTCGGGGTCGGCATCCTGGTCGGCGCGACGATCAACTCGGCTCACATCCCGGTCGTGTCAGCCGGCCTGTTCCTCGTCATCTGCCTCGGCGCGACGATGCTCGCGGCGCGCCGGCCGGCCGGTACCCTGCTGCTCGGCATCCTGATCCCCTCGCTCGGAGTCGGTACCGGGTACGAGGTCTCGAAGGCCGCCGCGCTGACGGTCGCATTCATGGCGGGGTCGCTGTGGTCGTGCCTGGTGACCCTGCCGGTGCACGAGTTCCCGGGAGATCCGGACGTCCGCGAGCGCCTGCTGGCGATGCGCCCCCCGCACGTCAAGACCTACGGCGTGCTGCTCGGGCTGACCGCGGCGACGGCGATCCTGGTCGGCGACATCTTCGACATCCCCTACGCGGGCTGGATCGCCACCGCCGCCATGCTGGTCATCAGGCCGCTTTCGCAGATGACCGGGTGGCGGGGCGTCGGCCGGGCGATCTCGACGATCGTCGGCACCATCCTCGTGATCATCACGCTGAACCTCGACCTCGGTTACCCCGCGACCGCGGTTGCGTGTGCGGTGATCGCGATCCTGACGATCGGCGCCAGGACAAGCAAGCTGTACATCACGTCATTCGGAACGGCGTTCCTGATCCTGACCATCGAGCTGCACGAGGTCTCGAGCACGGCGAGCCTGCACCAGGTCGGGCGATACCGGATCGGCAACAACGTGCTGGGCGCCGGCATCGCGTTGCTCTACGGCCTGCTCGTGGCCTGGCTGCTCGCCCGCACGTACTTCGCCCCTCGCGCCGAGCGCAGCGCGGAGGGAAGTGGTCGCTAGGCCGGCTCGCGGCCGCTGTGGGCGACTACGGGTTTTGGGGATGCGAGTCGCCCCGCAGAGGGCGCATGATCCCGAAACCCTCTCCACGATCAAGGACACGATGCCATGACCACCACCGAAGCCTCGCAGCGGTTCACTGCGCTCGCCGACGATCAGACCCTCAGTGACACGACCGTGGCGCTCGAAGAGCATGGCTTCGGCGTCGAGATCGTGGACGGCCTCGAAGCAGCCCGCGCGGCAGTCCTCGCGCGTATCCCGCACGGCTCTTCAGTCATGACCAACACCTCGGTCACCCTGGACGAGACCGGCATTGCCGATGCGATCAACTCGAGTGGCGATTACGACTCCGCGCGCAATGCGATGTTGAAGCTCGACTTCGCCACGCAGAAGCAGGAGATGAAGCGAATTGCGGGCCAGGCGGAGTACGCCCTCGGCAGCGTGCACGCGGTCACCAGGGACGGCGTCCTCGTGGCCGCCTCGGCTTCGGGCAGCCAGCTCGCGTCCTACGCCTGGGGCGCCGGGAGCGTGATCTTCGTCGTGGGAACGCAGAAGCTGGTGCCCGACCTACAAACGGCGCACGAGCGGATCCGCCGTCACAGCCTGCCCCTGGAGGATGGGCGCGCCCTGGCCGCGTACGGCATGAACAGCCGTGTGGGCAAGGTGTTGGAGATCCACCAGGAGGATCCAGGCCGGATCCACATCGTGTTCATCCGCCAGTCGGTCGGATATTGACCCGGCCGGCAGCCGAGCGAAAGCCCTACCTGGAGGTGGAATATGCGCGAGCCCGTTGATCCCAATCATCTGCTGCTGATCGGGGCCGGGCCGGGGGTCGGCGCCGCCGTGGTCCGGCGCTTTGGCCGCGAGGGGTTCCGCAGCACGCTGATCTCGCATGACGCAACGCTCGACCGGCTCGCCCCTGAACTGCGCGGCGGGGGCCTTGAGATCGAGGCGATCGGCGCGGATATTGACGATCTGGACGGCTACCGCGAGACGCTCGAACGGATCTTCAGCGCGCCCGGGGCCCCCGGTGTGGTCGTCTACAACGCCGCCCTGCCAGATCCAGGCCAGATCCTCGACACCACCGTCGAGCGGCTCCGCACCGCGCACGACGTCGATGTCCTCGGCGCGGTCGTCGCGGCACAGGTAGCCGCGCCGGTCCTGCGGGCAGCCGGCGGCGGTACCCTGCTGGCCACCAGCGGCGGCTTCGCCGACAATCCGGTGCCCGCACTGGCGAGCCTCTCGATCGGGAAGGCCGCTCTGCGCTCGGCGCAGCCGCTGATTGCCGCCGGAGTCCGGGAGGATGGCATCCACGCGGCGACCGTCACCATCGCCGGCGCCGTCAAGCCGGGGACGGACTTCGATCCGGACGCCATCGCGGAGCTTTTCTGGACC
>JANWLS010000178.1 GCA_025450765.1 Vicinamibacterales bacterium
CAGCCGTCCCATCGGCACCTGCGCCCAGTTCCACTCGCCGGCATCGCCCCGCATGCTGATGATGATGAGCGCCGGCATCTGGTAGGCGACGAGCAGTGTCGACAGCGCGTTCAGCGAGTTGCCGAGGCCGCTCGATTGGAGCAGCACGACGGGCCGGCGGCCGCCGAGGTAGAGACCGGCAGCGATGCCAAAGGCTTCTTCCTCGCGCGTGGCGACGAGGGTGTGCAGCTCCGGATGGTCGTCCGCGATCGTGCGCAGCACGTGCGACAGCGGATTGTCCGGCACGTACACCAGGTCGCGGCATCCGGCGGCGGCAATCCCGGCGGCGACGCCGCGCGCCCAGGCCGGCACGGCCGCGGCTTGACTCGATGTCGGGTTTTGAACGGACGATAGAGGTTGCATAGACGCGTGGCGCTTACTCTACCTTGACGCTGCCGCCTGCGCAACGACGCGAAAGGAGCCCTGCCGTGAAAGCGATCGCCATCACTCCTGGAACCAAGAATCTCCGGCTCGTCGATCGGGCGGAGCCGCACCTGGACGCGCCCGACGCCATCAAGATGGCCGTGCGGTACGTCGGCATCTGCGGCACCGATCGCGAGGAGGCGCGCGGCGGGCGTGCCAAGGCCCCCGAGGGCCAGCAGGATCTCGTCGTCGGCCACGAGATGATGGGACAGGTGGTCGAGGTGGGCAGCGCCGTCACGCGCGTGCGGCCGGGCGACTTCGCCGTCTTCACCGTGCGCCGCGGGTGCGGGCACTGCATGCCGTGCGCGATGAACCGCTCGGACATGTGCGAGACCGGAGGGTACCTCGAACGGGGAATCTGGGGCCTCGACGGCTACCAGGCCGAGACGGTGGTCGATCGCGAGATGTACGTCGTTCGTGTGCCGCCGGCGATCGAACCGCTCGCCGTGCTCACCGAGCCCCTCACCATCGTCGAGAAGGCGATCGACGAAGCGGTCGCCCTTCAGGTGAAGCGGCTGCCAGACGCGTCGACGTCGCCAAACTGGCTGTCCGGCCGCACGTGCCTCGTAGCAGGCCTGGGACCCGTCGGCCTGCTCGCCGCGATGGTGCTGCGCTTGCGCGGTGCCGAGGTGCTCGGCCTGGATGTCGTCGATGCGAACACCGCCCGGCCCACCTGGCTCACCGGCATCGGTGGCCGCTACATCGACGGGCGGCAAGTGAAGGCGGACCAGATCGCTGCCGAGTATGGGGGGGGCGTCGATCTGATCGTGGAAGCCGCCGGCATTCCGCAGGTGGAGTTCGATCTGCTGGAAGCGCTCGGGGTCAACGGCGCGTACGTGCTCACCGGGATCCCGGCGCAAGGCCCCCCGCTCACGCTGCCGGCCGGCGATTTCATCCGCCGGCTCGTGCTGCGGAACCAGGTGATGCTCGGAAGCGTCAACGCCGCGCGCGGCCACTTCGAACAGGCCGTGCAGGATCTGGAGCGCGCCCATCAGCAGTGGGCCGACCACACGGCCCGACTGATCACGCATCGGCATCGGTTCGACGATGTGGGATCCGCGCTGGCGCACCACGGCGCGGACGAAATCAAAGTGGTGGTGGAGTGGAACGGGGGAGGGACCGCCGCACATGTCTGACGAAACAACCGAGTCGACGGCGCCGGGATGGCCGGGCATCCCGGCGCGGTGGACCTCGAGCGCGAAGAGCGGGATCGGCACGGCCCTCAGCGACACCAGCCGCGTCTGGTTCACCATCAGCCACGGCGTCCTCAACGAGATTTACTATCCGCGCATCGACCGCGCCTGCACGCGCGACTGCGGCTTCCTCATCACGGGCCCGGACCGCTTCTTCTCCGAAGAGAAGCGCCACACGCGTGGAGAAATCGAGCCGGTGTCCGCCGGCGTCCCGGCCTACCTGCTGCACAACACCTGCGTGGACGGACACTACCGGATTGAAAAGGAAATCTTCGCCGACCCGCGGCGGCCGGTCGTCTGGCAACGCGTCCGCTTCGTTCCGCTGAAAGGAACACTGGACGACTACCGCCTGTACGTGCTGCTCGCGCCGCATCTGGGCAACCAGGGTGCGGGGAACACGGCGTGGGTCGGCGAGTACAAGGGGCGGCCGATGCTGTTCGCCGCACGCGATGTGGCCGGTGGGACGACAGCGTTCGCGCTGTCGCTCGCGCTCGCCTCGTCAGCGCCGTGGCGTGCGCGCTCGGTCGGGTACGTCGGCACGTCGGATGGATGGCAGCAGCTCTCCCGCGACGGCGAACTGCGCGCGTGTTACGACCACGCCCCGAACGGCAACGTCGCGATGGTCGGCGAAATCGATCTTCACGCGTGCGGCGGCGCCTTCGACCTGACGCTGGGCTTCGACACGACGGGCAACGAAGCGGCGCAGATGGCCAGTTGGAGCCTGATGGACGGATTCGAAGCCACGCGAAGGGAATACATCGAGGGCTGGCAGCAGTGGATCGGGCAGCTGACGCTGTCGGCCGGGCGCAATCCGAGGCGCCGCGCGCTCGTGCGCATGAGCGCGATGGTGCTGCGCGCTCACGACGGAAAGCCGCGATCCGGCGGCCTGATCGCCAGCCTGTCGATCCCGTGGGGCAGCCGCAAAGGCGACGGCGATCTCGGGGGCTACCACCTGGTGTGGCCGCGCGATCTCGTCGAAGCCGCGGGCGGGCTGCTCGCCATCGGCGCGAGAAAGGGCGCCCGCGCGGTGCTCGACTATCTGCGCGTGGCGCAGGAGGCCGATGGCCACTGGCCGCAGAACATGTGGCTCGACGGCACGCCCTACTGGAACGGCATCCAGATGGACGAAACGGCGCTGCCGATCCTGCTCGTCGACCTCGCGAAGCGGGAATCGGCCGTCACGGCCGAAGAGGCGGACGCCTGCTGGCCCATGGTGCAGCGCGCCGCCGGCTTCATCGTCCGCAACGGCCCCGTGAGCCAGCAGGATCGGTGGGAAGAGGATCCCGGCTACTCGCCGTTCACCGTCGCCGCCGAAATCGCGGCGCTGCTGGCCGCCGCTGAATTGGCCCGGCTGAATGGCGAAGAAACCATGGCGGCCTACCTGACGACGACGGCGGATGCCTGGAACGAGAGCATCGACCATTGGATGTACGCGGCCGGGACCGAGCTCGCGCGGCGGATCGGCGTCGAGGGATATTACGTCCGCATCTCGCCACCTGAGCCGGAAGCCGCCGCATCACCTGTGGCGGGGTTCGTACCGATCAAGAATCGGCCGACAGCCGAGAGCGACGAGCCCGCCGAGGTGATCGTCAGTCCCGATGCCCTGGCGCTCGTGCGCTTCGGTCTGCGTGCGCCGGACGATCCCCGCATGCTGAATACCGTGAAGGTCATCGACGCGCTGCTGAAAGTGGAGACCGCGAACGGCCCGTCATGGCATCGCTATAACGAAGACGGGTACGGCGAGCACGAGGATGGACGCGCGTTCGACGGCACCGGGATTGGACGGGCATGGCCCCTCCTGACGGGCGAGCGCGCGCACTATGAGCTCGCGGCGGGTCATCAAGACCAGGCGGAGAAGCTCCTGACGGCGATGGAAGCCTTTGCCGGGGAGAGCGGTCTGCTGCCTGAACAGGTGTGGGACGCCGCGGATATTCCGGCGCGCGAGCTCTTCAACGGACACGCCTCGGGGTCCGCGCGGCCGCTCGTCTGGGCGCATGCCGAGTACGTGAAGATGTGCCGCTCGCTCGACGATGGGCGGGTGTTCGATCAGCCGCTGCAGACCGCCGAGCGGTATCTGGGCGGCGCTGCGGTCCCGACGCCGCCCGTCATCTGGCGCTTCAACAACAAAGTGCGCGTGATGCCGACCGGCCGCAAGCTGCGAATCGAAGCCCTCGAGCCCGCCGTCGTGCATTGGGGAACGGGTGATTGGAAGGACGTGCAGGACGTTCGCACGTGGGACACGGGGCTCGGCGTCCATGTCGCGGATCTCGACACCGCGTCGTTGCCCGACACGACTCGCGTCGTCTTCACGTTCTACTGGCCCGGCGCAGACCGCTGGGAGGGATCTGACTATTCGGTCGAGATGTCGCAGGCATCCGAGCAGCTCGCCGCGACGTCGGCCGCGATGACAAGTGGCGGGGGTGGGGTGACGGGCTGACGGAAGCCGACGACGATGTACGCCACGGCGGGCGCGGGCTGGCCGTCGACCTGTGCTGGCCGAAAGTGCCACTGCTGCGCCGCCTGCAGCGAGACCTCGTCGAAGCCCGACGGCGCCGAGAGGACGCCGGCTTTCTTGACGGTGCCGTCGGCGCTCACATCGACCTGCATCACCACCACGTCGTCGCCCGTCGCGCCCACCGGATACATCGGCGTGTTCGTGCTGGTGGGAAACGGCACGTCGGGCGGCGGCACCGCACGCGCTTCCGGCGGGTTACCAATCGTCGCCAGGTTGTAGAGCACGGGCGGACGATAGATGAACGACACGACCGTGTCGCTCGCGACGGGATGGTCGTCGGCATCCGTCGCGGGATGGAATCGCCATCCTGACAGCGCCGCCTCCACGCGATCGTCGAAGCCCGGCGTCGTCCGCAGCATCGTGACCTTCGTGACCGCGCCCGACTCGTCGATGTGGATCGCAGCGGTCGCCTGCTCCCAGCCGACGATGTTCGGCGGCTGCGACGGGACGCCGCCGGCCAGATAGCGCGCCGGTTCCTGGGCGAGCGCACCTGGTACGACGCAGGCGAAAAGGATGATGAGGAGACAGCCCGAACGCGCAGCCCGCAGCATGTTTCCAGTGTCGGCCGCGACCCGGCGAAATGCAAGCACCAGGGTTGTAATGATACGATCTTGTTACTTGTGAAGCCTCTGGCGCCGGGTCTCGGCTACGTCGACCTTCAGTTCCTCGGATTCCCCCACGTGATCGCCACCGCCGTGCTGAGCCATGCGGGCGGCGTGGCCCTCGTCGATCCGGGCCCTTCCTCGACATGGCCGACGTTGAAGAAGACGCTGGCAGACGCCGGTCTCGGCATCGGCGACGTCCGGACGATCCTGCTCACGCACATCCATCTCGATCATGCGGGGGCGACCGGCACGATCGTGGGAGAGAACCCGGCCATCGAAGTCTGTGTGCACGAGCGCGGCGCGCCGCACATGATCGCGCCGGAGAAGCTGCTGGCGAGCGCCACCCGGCTGTACGGCGCCGACATGGATCGCCTGTGGGGCCGGTTCGATCCGGTGCCGTCCAGGAATATTCGCGTGTTGTCGGGAGGCGAACAGCTCGACGTCGCGGGCCGCCGTCTCGAGGTCGCCTACACGCCGGGCCACGCGTCGCACCACGTGAGCTATCTCGATCGCGACACGCGCCTGGCGTTCGTCGGCGACACGGGGGGCATCCGACGGCCCGACGGCTACATCATTCCGCCGACGCCTCCGCCGGACATCGATCTCGAGGTGTGGCGCGACAGCATCGCGCGGCTGCGCGCGTGGAAGCCCGCCGACGTGTTCGTCACGCACTTCGGTCCGTGGCGCGAGCCCGACGCGCACTTCGACGCGCTGCTCACGGCCCTGGCGCACGTGGGGGATGTCGTGCGCGCCTCGCTCGAGGAGCCCGGCTCGGACGAGGCGCACGCGCGCGCCTTTCAGGAGCAGATGGAGCGCGAGCTGGTTCGCGCCGTGCCGGACGCCAATCGCCCCAGTTACGAGGCCGCCGGCCGGTTCGACCTGAGCTGGGCGGGGTTGGCCCGGTACTGGAGAAAGAAACCGTAGACCGCCGGCTTCGGGCTTCGGACCTCTTGAATTTCCTATGCGCCTCGCGCTCGCGCAGTTGAACTATACCGTTGGCGCGTTCGACGCCAACTTCGCGCGGATGCGCGAGGCGGTCGAGCGCGCCCGCGCCGCTCGTGCCGATCTCGTGATCTTCACCGAGCTGGCCGCGACCGGCTACCCACCGCGCGATCTCCTGTCCCACGCCGGTTTCGTCGACGCCAATCTCGCGCTCGTCGATCGGCTGGCGGCGCTCACCGACGATGCGCTCGGCCTGCTCGTCGGCTACGCCGCGCCGAATCCGTCATCGGAGGGGAAGCGGCTCTTCAACGCCGTCGCGCTGTGCCATCGAGGACGCATCGCCGGCACGCGGATGAAATCCCTCCTGCCGACCTACGACGTCTTCGACGAAGATCGCTATTTCGAGCCGGCCCACGAGGTGGCGCCGATCGAGTTCAAGGGCCGCCGGCTGGGCGTCACGATCTGCGAGGACGTCTGGAACGCCAAGGCGATCTGGCCGCAGCGTCTCTATCATCGCGACCCGGTCGACGAAGTCGTCCGCGCGGGCGCCGATCTCCTCATCAACCTCTCGTCGAGCCCGTTCAGCCTGGGCAAGGCGGCGCTCCGCCGCGAGCTCGTGGGCGAGGACGCACGCAAGCATCGCCGCTACTTCTTCTACGTGAACCAGGTCGGCGGCAACGACGAGCTCATCTTCGACGGCCACTCGATCGCATTCGACCCGGCCGGCCGCATCGTGCTGCGTGCGCGCGATTTCGACGAGGACTTTCTCCTCTACGACGTGCCTGACGCGGAGGCCGCCGGGAGCATCGCCGGCGATGTCGCCGAGGTGAGCGGCGGGCGCATCGAAGAGGCCTACAAGGCGATCTGTCTGGGCCTGCGGGACTACGTGCGGAAGTGCGGCTTCAGCGACGTGATCATCGGGCTGAGCGGCGGCATCGATTCGGCGCTGACGGCGGCGCTCGCCGTCGACGCGCTCGGGGCGGCGCACGTCACCGGCGTCGCCATGCCGTCCCGGTACTCCTCCGGCCACAGCGTGCGCGATGCCGAGGCGCTGGCGGCGAACCTCGGCATCACCTACCGCTACCTTCCGATCGACGGCCCGTTCACGGCGTTCCTCGACACGCTGGCACCCGTCTTCTCGGGGCTCGCCGAGGACGTCACCGAAGAGAACCTGCAGGCGCGCATCCGCGGCGCCATCCTGATGGCGCTCGCCAACAAGTTCGGGGCGATGCTGCTGTCGACGGGGAACAAGTCCGAGCTCGCCGTCGGCTACTGCACGCTGTACGGCGACATGGCGGGTGGGCTCGCCGTCATCAGCGACGTGCCGAAGACGCTCGTCTACGAGCTGGCGCGCTTCGTCAATGGCCGGCGGGCGGTCATCCCGGAATCGACCCTGACCAAGCCGCCGAGCGCCGAACTGAAGCCTGGCCAGACGGACCAGGACACCTTGCCGCCCTACGACGTCCTGGATCGGATTCTGGAAGCCTACGTCGAGCGCAGCCTCGATCTGGCCGCCATCACGGCCCTGGGGTTCGATCCGGCGCTCGTGACGCGCGTCATCGGGATGATCGACCGTGCGGAATACAAACGCAGACAAGCCGCTCCCGGCCTGAAGATCACGTCCAAGGCATTCGGCGTCGGCCGCCGGTATCCGATCGCCGCCAGCTACAGCGGCGTGCTTCGCGGCCTTCGGACGCTGTAACACCTCTCCAGTCCCCGTCGTATAGAACACACGTGCGGGTCCTTTCCGGAACCTGACGTCTGCCAGCGCCTCCAAATTTCCGGATTCGGAGACATGTCGCGTTCCCAACCAATAGTCCTGATTGCTGAAGACGAAGAGCTGATCCGCTGGGCCCTCGATCAGGGGCTGGCGCAGGCTGGATATCGGGTACTGCAGGCTGTCTCGGGGCACGAGGCGCTCGAGCGATGCAGCACCGATGCGGTCGATGTCGTGGTCATCGACCAGCGGCTGCCGGACTGCGATGGTCTGCAGCTGCTCAAACAGATCAAGGCCCTGGATGCCGAGATTCCGGTCATCATGCTGACCGGTGCGGCCTCGGTGGACTATGCCGTCGAGGCGATGAAGCAGGGGGCGTATCACTACGCAAACAAGCCGTTCAATCTGCAAC
>JANWLS010000179.1 GCA_025450765.1 Vicinamibacterales bacterium
GCGAGGCACGACCATCAGTTTCGACAGGTGCGGATTGTCCGTCAGGATCGGGGCGGCTGCGGGTTCGACCAGGTACTCGAGCTCGGCGTGGGGGTATTGCCGCCGGAGGGCGTGCACGGCGGGCGTCGTGAAGACGACGTCGCCGATTTCACGCAGCCGGATGAGAAGGATCTTCAAGGACTACGGCTCGATCGTCGCCTCGTCGATCAGCATCACCGGGATGTCGTCCTTGATCGGGTACACCCGGTGACATTTTCCGCACTTCAAGCCGGCCCCGTCGTGCACCAGCGTGACCGGTGTCTTGCAGTTGGGGCAGGCCAGGATTTCGAGCAGCTCCGGATCGACCGGCATGGGCACTCTCCTCGCGTAATCGCTGCACTATATCAAATGACAGTTCGGCGCTTTTGTGGAAGAATCGACCCAAGATGATCAGGTTGCCGGCCGCCGTCGCGTCGTGCCTTCTTGCCATGTTCATGGCCGGCGCGGGCGCGTCGGCGCAGACCCCGGCCGGCTCGCCCCCCGACGCCGCGACGCCGTCGCAGACGGCCGAAGCGCGGCGCGCCGACGCCTACTACCAGTTCGTTCACGCGCAGCAGCTCGAGACCGACGGCGACGCGGCCGGTGCGATTACCGCGTTCGAGCGGGCGGCCGCGCTCGATCCGACCGCCGCGGCGATTCCGGCCGAGCTCGCGACGCTCTACATGAAGCAGGGGCGTTTGAGCGAGGCGACCGACTCGGCGCAGGCGGCCATCAAGATCGATCCGGCCAACGTCGACGCGCATCGCGTGCTGGGCCTGATTGACGCGTCGCGCGTGCGCG
The DNA here is from genome assembly GCA_025450765.1 of Vicinamibacterales bacterium. Classification (GTDB taxonomy): domain Bacteria; phylum Acidobacteriota; class Vicinamibacteria; order Vicinamibacterales; family CAVVIG01; genus JAGWRA01. The sequence goes on from JANWLS010000179.1 coordinate 820, forward strand.
GCGATCGCGCGAACCCGCAGACGATCGCCAACGCCATCTCCGAGCTCGAGCAGGCGCAGCCGCCGAAGAACGTGCTGCCGGATCCGAACACGCAGATCACGCTCGGCCAGCTCTATATCCGGACGGAGACGTACGACAAGGCGATTCCGGTCCTGAAGCGGCTCGTGGGCGACGAGCCGGGATGGGTGCCGCCCGTGCGGCTGCTGGCCGAGGCCTACGTCGGCGCGGGCCAGGAGCAGGATGCGCTCGATCTGCTGCGGGCGCAGGCGCAGGACAATCCGCAGCTCAATCTCGAACTGGCGGCGCTCGCCGAGCAGACGGGCCACTGGTCCGATGCCGCGGCGGCCTACGAGCACATCGTCGCGCAGACGCCCGACAGCGTGCCGCTTCGCACGCGCTGGGCCGCGGCGCTGCTGCACGAGCCCGGCAAGGAGAGCGCGACCCGCGCGCACGACATCCTCACCAAGGTCGTCGGCGACAGCCCGAACGACGCCGGCGCGATGTATCTGCTCGCCGAAGCCGACCGGCAGATGGGCGATCTCGACGCCGCCGAATCGACGGCGAAGCAGCTCATCGCGGTCGACAAGAGCGGGCTCCGCGGCCACTACGCGCTCGTGCAGGTGCTCGAGGATCGGCATCAGTATCGACAGGTGGTCGAAGACCTCGCGCCGCTGCTGAGCGGGATGGCGAGCGATGTGCCCGATGAGGAGAAGGGGCGCTACGGCCTGCTGCTGCTGCACCTCGGGTTCGCGTATCAGAACCTGCAGGACTGGGATCAGGCGATCCAGACCTTCGAGCAGGCGCGCAGCTACTCGCCGAAGGGCGTCGACATCGATCTGTATCTCGTCCAGGTGAACGTGTCCGCCAAGCGGTACAAGGCGGCAATCGACCTCGCGGAGGCGGCACGGCAGAAGACGCCGGACGATACGCGCCTGGCGGCGCTCGAAGCGCAGGCGCTGCGGCAGACCGGCCAGTTCGACCGCGGCGTCGAGCTGCTGCAGGCGGCGGTCCAGGCGCATCCCGACGATCTGTCCGGCTATCTGTCGCTGGCGCAGCTCTACTCCGATGGCGGCCAGGGCAGCCGCGGCGTCGATCTGCTGAAGTCGGTCGCCCCGAAGTTCTCCGGCGACACGCGCGTCGACTTCGCGCTCGGGACGATTCTCGACAACGAGAAGAAGTACGACGAAGCCGAGCGCGCGATGCAGCAGGTGATCAAGGCCGATCCGCAGAACGCCCCGGCGCTGAATTACCTCGGCTACATGCTGGCCGATCGCGGCGACCGGCTCGACGAGTCGGTGGGGTACATCAAGCGCGCGCTCGAGATCGATCCCGGGAACAGTGCCTATCTAGACAGCCTGGGCTGGGCCTACTTCAAGCAGCACAAGCTCGACCTGGCGGAACAGAACCTGTCGCGCGCGGCGTCCGACCTGACGAGCAACTCGGTCGTGCAGGACCACTACGCGCAGGTGCTGTTCAAGAAGGGGCGCTACGCCGATGCGATTGAGGCGTGGAAGCGGGCGCTCGCCGGCGACGGCACGTCGATCGACCGCACCCAGATCCAGAAGCAAATCAAGACGGCGCAGCAGCGGCTTCAGCGGCGCTGAATCCGCTGATGCGCCCGAAGCGTCCCCCCTCTTCTCCCCGTCGACGGCCTCGATTCCGGCGATGGCTGGTGTGGCTGACGATGGCCGCGCTGCCGCTCGCCGGCGCGTGCGCGCCGGCGCTGCGGACGCTGCCGTCGGGCGCGGGCACGCCCGCGCCTGACGGGGCGCGTCTCTTCGATGAGGCGACGCGCACCTGCCGCGACGTGCGCGTGCTGACGGCCGACGTGGCCGTGAGCGGCCACGTCGGCGCGGGCAAGGTGCGCGGCCACCTGCTCGCCGGCGTCGCCGCGCCGGATTCGCTGCGGCTCGAAGGCGCGGCCCCCTTCGGGCCCCCCGTGTTCGTGCTCGGCGCCGAGCACGGACGCGGCACGCTGCTCCTCCCGCGGGCGAGCCGCGTGCTGCGCGACGCGCAGCCCGCGGCGATCGTCGATGCGCTCGCCGGCGTGACCCTCTCGCCCTCCGGCCTGCTGGCCATCCTCAGCGGGTGCGGCGCGCCGGAGGCGCCCGTCACCGGGGTTCAGGCGTACGGAGGCGACTGGGTGCGGGCGGACCAGCAGGGTGGCGCGGCGGTGTACGTGCACCGCGAGCAGAACGGGTGGCGCATCGTGTCGGCGCTGCTGCCGCAGCCCGATGACAAGACGCTGCGTGTGGACTACACCGACTTCTCGGAGGGGCGACCGGACGCGATCCGCTTGATCGCCCCCTCCTCCGATCTTCGCCTCCAGCTCTCGCAGGTGGACATCAACACGACGCTGCCGGCTCGTGCGTTCACGATTGATGTACCCGCCGCCGCCGAGCCGATCACGCTCGACGAGCTGCGCCAGAGCGGGCTGCTCGGAGGCGCCCGATGATCGTGCGGGCCTACGCGAAGATCAACCTCACGCTCCGCGTGCTCGGCACGCGGACCGACGGGTATCACGAACTCCGGACGATCTTCCAGACCGTGGCGCTGCACGATCTCATCACGATGACGCCGCGGCCGGGACCGATGACGATCACCTGCAGCGATCCGGCGGTCCCCGCCGGCGAAGCGAACCTGGCGTGGAAGGCGGCGGCGGCGCTGTGGCAGGCGAGCGGCCGGCGTGGCGAGCCGCGGAACGTCCGGATCCACATCGTGAAGCGGATCCCGATGCAGGCGGGGCTGGGCGGCGGCAGCAGCGATGCGGCCGCGGTGCTCGGCGGGCTGGCGCGCCTGTGGCGTGTGCGGGTGTCGGCGGCGGAGCTTGGGCGGCTGGCCGCGACGCTCGGTGCCGATGTGCCGTTCCTGCTGCGCGGCGGCACGGCGCTCGGCGTCGACCGGGGCGATCGCCTCTATCCCCTCTCGCCGCTGCCGCCCACCTGGGTCGCGCTGGTGGTGCCGGCCTTCGGCGTCTCGACGGTGGAGGCCTATCGCTGGCTCGATCGAGCGTCGACGCCACACGCATCCGAGCCGGACTCACGCCCGGGCCGCGCGCGCGGAGCCGGACGGCAGGCTCCCGCGGGCTGGCCGTACCCGGCCGATGAACTGGTCAACGATCTCCAGCCGCCGGTCGTGGCCCGCCATCCGGAGATAGGCGCCATCGTCGATCGGCTGCGGCGAAGCGGCGCGAGCGACGCCGCCATGTCAGGCAGCGGGTCGGCGGTCTTCGGGCTGTTCGGTGCGCGCGCGGCGGCCGAACGGGCGATGCGGAGCTGCCTGCGTGCCGGATGGCAGGCACTCGTCACGCGCACGATGACACCGCGCCAACCGCGATAGTTCCGCCATTCTTGCCGCAAGCCCAGGCATCGTATAGACTAAGCGTTTGCGTCGGCAGGGAAGCGCCACTCGGGGCAGAGCCCCGGCTAATAAAGGTGGGGCGTGGCCAAGCGGTAAGGCGCGGGACTTTGGATCCCGTATTCGAAGGTTCGAATCCTTCCGCCCCAGCCAGTCTCACGGCGGCGTCGACCCGGGCAATGGCCCGCACCGCGGGCACGGCCTCATTGAACTATGCTGCCCTCCGCGATAGGAGATCATTTCGTGCCGACCGGGTTCGGCGAACTGAAGATTTTTTCGGGCAGCGCGCACCCGGAGCTGGCGCGGGAGATTGCCGGCTACCTGGGAGTGCCGCTCGGACAGGCGCGGCTGCGGCGGTTTCCCGACAGCGAAGTCTCGTTCCAGATCGACGAGAACATCCGCGGGACCGACGTCTTCATCGTCCAGCCGACCTCGACCCCCGTCGATCAGCACCTCGTCGAGCTGCTGATCATGGTGGACGCGTTCCGCCGGTCGTCGGCGTCCCGGATCACGGCGGTGCTGCCGTATTACGGGTACGCGCGGCAGGATCGGAAGGACAAGCCGCGGGTCCCGATTTCGGCCAAGCTCGTGGCGAACGTGCTGAGCGCCGCCGGCACGAACCGCGTGCTCACGATGGACCTGCACAAGGCGCAGATCCAGGGGTTCTTCGACATCCCGGTCGATCACCTCTTCGCCGCGCCGGTCATCATCGAGCACCTGGCGCGGCTCGAGTACCCGGACCTGACGATGGTCGCACCGGATGCGGGCGGCGCGGAACGCGCCCGTGCCTATGCGAAGCGGCTCGGGGCGGAACTGGCGGTGATCGACAAGCGGCGATCGGATGACGGGACGGCCGAGGTGATGAACGTGATCGGCGACGTGCGCGGCCGCACGTGCATCATCCAGGACGACATCATCGACACGGCGGGGACGATCCAGAAGGCGGCGGTTGCGCTCGTCGGCAACGGCGCCGCGCGCGTCATCGCCTGCGCCGTGCACGGCGTGCTGTCGGGGCCGGCGATCGAGCGCATCGAGAAGGCGCCGATCGAGCGGCTGATCATCACGAACACGATTCCGCACACGCCGCAGCGGGCCGCCTGTTCGAAAATCTCGGTGCTGTCGGTGGCGCGGCTGCTGGGCCAGGCCATCCGGAGCATCCACGAGGAGACCTCGGTCTCTTCGCTGTTTGTGTAGTCCGGCCGGAAACATCACGAGAGAGATCAACACATCATGGACGCGACACTTGAAGCCACGCCCCGCGACAGCCGGGGAAAGAACGAAGCGCGCCGCCTCCGGCGGCAGGGCAGGATTCCGGCGGTGCTCTACGGATCGAGCAGCGCCACCGAGAAGCGCGAGGCCGCGGCGATCTCCGTCGAGCCGAAGGCGCTCCTGAAGATTCTGCACTCCGAGGCGGGCGTCAACACGCTCATCGGCCTGAAGTTCGGCGGTGAGGACGCGCGCGTGCTCGTCAAGGACTACCAGGTCGACCCGGTCAGCCGCGAGATCCTGCACGCCGACTTCTACCGCGTGGCGATGGATCGGATGCTCACCGTCACGGTGCCGATCGTGCTGCGCGGCGAGGCGCCTGGCGTCAAGCAGCAGGGCGGCCTCATCGACTTCGTGCACCGCGAGGTGGACATCGAATGTCTGCCGGGCGACATCCCGGAGCACATCGAGGTCGACATCTCCAACCTGATGCTGCACCAGGGCGTCCGGCTGCGCGACATGGCCGTCGACGTGAAGTGGAAGCCGGTGAGCGAGGCGGACACGCTGCTCGTCCACGTGATCGCGCCGAAGGCCGAAGAGGCGCCGGCGGCGGCCGAAGCGGCACCGGCGGCGGCGGCCGAGCCCGAGGTCATCAAGAAGGGCAAGACCGAGAAGGCCGAAGAGAAAGAGTAGCGGACGCGCCGTGAAGCTGGTGGCCGGGCTCGGCAATCCCGGTGCGCGCTACCGCGACACCCGGCACAACGTCGGGTTCGAGGTGGTCGACGAGCTCGCGCGGCGCCATCGGGCGGAGTTCGCCGCGGGACGCGGCGAGTCGCTCGAAGCGCGCGTCCGCCAGCCCGACGTGCTGCTGCTCAAGCCGCTCACGTTCATGAACCTGAGCGGCCAGGCGGTCGGCGAGACGCTGCGGTACTACCGCGTCGATCCCGTCGACCTGCTCATCGTCACCGACGATGTGAATCTGCCGATGGGACGGCTGCGCGCACGCGTGCGCGGGTCGGCCGGGGGGCACAACGGCCTGGCGTCGATCATCTCGTCGCTGGGCACGAACGAGTTTCCGCGGCTCCGGCTCGGCGTGGGCCGCGGTGATGCGCGACGCGATCTGAAGGATCATGTGCTGGGGCGGTTCGAGCCGGATGAAGCGGCCGCCATCCGGGAGATGATCGAGCGGGCGGCCGATGCCGTCGCCGTCTTCATCGGGGACGGGATCGCCGCGGTCATGAACCGGTTCAACGCCGAGGAACACACCTAGTCCTTGCCAGCCGTACAACCGAGGCTGGCCGTCCTCGTGGAGAGGGCGTCCGAAAGGAGACCCATGAGCGAACGTCAATACGAGCTTCTGTACATCCTGTCGCCCGATGCGACCGACCAGCAGGTGAACGAGGCCCACGAGGAGATCCAGGGCATCGTCACACGGCTGGAGGGCCGGATCGACAAGACCGACAACTGGGGCCGGCGCAAGCTGGCGTACGAGATCAAGCGCCACAAGGACGGCATCTACGTCCTGGAGACCATCACCGGCACGGGCGAGCTGATGAAGGAGCTCGACCGCCGGCTGAAGGTGACCGATCTCATCATCCGCCATCTCGTCGTGCGCATCGACGAGCGGCAGAAGATCGCCGAGCGGATGCAGGCCGAGCGCCAGGCGGAAGCCGAGAAGCGCCGGGAGCGCCGCGGCGTCTCGGCGGAGGATGAGGCGCGGATCCGTCGGGACCGCGACGAGGACGAGGATTCGGATCAAGACGAGGCGGAGGCGTAATCATGCCGCAGGGAAACAGTCGGAGTGGAGGACGGGGCGGCCGCTCGCGCGGCGGCGAACGGTCGGGCGCCGGCGGCGGCCAGCGCCGGTCGCTGTTCCGCCGGCGGAAGGTGTGCAAGTTCTGCACGGACAAGATCGACGTCATCGACTACAAGGACGTGAAGTTGATCGGCGCCTTCGTGCCCGAGCGCGGCAAGGTGCTGCCGCGGCGGATTTCCGGGACGTGCGCGCGGCATCAGCGCCTGCTGCAGACGGCGATCAAGCGCGCGCGGCAGGTGGCGTTGCTGCCCTACGCGTCGGAGTAACCCATCATGGAAGTGATTCTGCGAGAGCACGTCGACAATCTGGGCCGTCGCGGCGACGTCGTGAAGGTCGCCCCGGGCTACGCCCGCAATTACCTGCTGCCGCGCAAGATGGCGCTGCTCGTCACCGACGGCAACAAGAAGCGCATCGAGCGCGAGCGGAAGATCTTCGATGCGCGCGAGGCCGAGGAGAAGCAGCAGGCCGAGGCGCTGGCGGCGCGGCTGTCCGAGCTCGATTTGTCAGTGGCGCGCAAGGTCGGCGAGACCGAGGCGCTCTACGGATCGGTGACGGCGGCCGACGTCGCCGAGTTGGTAGCGTCGAAGGGCTTCGAGGTCGATCGCCGGCGTATTCAGCTCCATGAGCCGCTCAAGCAGCTCGGGGAGTTCCGCGTGCCGATCAAGCTCCATCGCGAGGTGGTCGCGCACGTCACCGTGCACGTCGTGCGCGAAAACGCCGCCGAGTAACCGTCGCGCGCGTCAATCGTGGGGCCGGAAGATGTCTGTCTTCCGGCCTTTCGCGTTTGCGGGGCTGCGGCGTCCGCCGCCGCGTGCTAGACTGCAACACTTCAACGCGATCCATTCCAGGGTCCGCCCCGCGCCTTCGTGTATGGCTGAAGCCGTCGTTGCCCCCGATCGTCCGCTGCCGCACAACCTCGAAGCCGAGCGGTCCGTGCTCGGGGCCATCCTGCTGCACAACGAGGCGTTCAACGCCGCCGCGGAGCTGATCGACGCGGGCGATTTCTATCGCGACGCGCACCGGCGCATCTTCGACAAGATGGTGGGGCTCGCCGAGCGCGGCGAGGGGATTGATCTCGTGACGCTCAAGGAGGAGCTCGGGCGGACGGGCGATCTCGACGCGGTGGGCGGCCCGGCGTACATCGCGGCGCTCGTCGACGGGGTGCCGCGGGCGACCAACGTCGAGCACTACGCGCGGATCATCAAGGAGAAGTCGACCCTCCGGAGCCTGATCTACTCGGCCAACCGGATCCTGACGACCGCGTACGACGCGGAAGACGAGCCGGAGGTGATCCTCGACCAGGCCGAGCAGGCGATCTTTTCGATCGCCGAGGACCGCGTCGGCGACGGCTTCGTCTCGATGCGGACGCTCGCCGAAGGCAGCTTCGAGACGATCGAGAAGCTGCACGCGCGCCGCGAAGTCGTCACCGGCGTGCCGACCGGCTTCCGCGACCTCGACGAGATGACGTCGGGGCTGCAGCCGGGCGACCTCGTCATCGTGGCCGCGCGGCCGTCGATGGGCAAGACCGCGCTCGCGCTCAACATCGCGCAGCACGTCGGGACGAAGACCGATCGGACGACCGGCATCTTCAGCCTCGAGATGTCGAAGGAACAGCTGTTCCTCCGCATGCTCACGGCCGAAGCGCGGATCGATGCCCACCGGCTGCGCGGCGGATTTCTGGGCGACAAGGACTGGGGACGGCTCGCGACGGCCATCGCCACGCTGAGCGAGGCGAGGATTTTCATCGACGACACGGCCGGCCTGGGCGTGCTCGAGATGCGGGCCAAGTGCCGGCGCCTGGCGGCGCGGCACAACCTGCACCTCATCATCATCGACTACATCCAGTTGATGCAGGGGCGCGGCCGTTTCGAGAACCGGACGCTCGAAGTCGCATCGATTTCGCGCTCGCTGAAGGGGCTCGCGAAGGAGCTGGGCGTCCCGATCATCGTCATCTCCCAGTTGAGCCGCGCGGTCGAATCACGATCCGATCATCGGCCGCAGCTGTCGGATCTCCGCGAGTCAGGCGCGCTCGAGCAGGACGCCGATCTCGTCATCTTCATCTACCGCGCCGATCGCTACGACGATAGCGGCGAGGAGGAAGAGGGGACGGCGGAGCTCATCATCGGCAAGCAGCGCAACGGGCCGATTGGCACGGTGAAGGTGGCGTTCCTCAAGGAATACACGCGCTTCGAGAACCTCGCGCGCGGAGGCGCGTGAACGCGTGGTCCGTCCCACTCGTGCGAGCATCGACCTCGGGGCGCTGCAGCAGAATTTCCGCGCGATCGCCGACTATCTCCGGCGCGAGCAGGAGGCGGCCGGCGCCAGCGCACGCGCGCCCGGCATCATCGCGGTCGTCAAGGCGAATGCGTACGGGCACGGCTCCGCACGCGTCGGGCTCGCGCTCGAGGCGGCGGGCGCGAAGATGCTCGCCTGCGCCGACATCGAAGAAGGTGTGGCGCTCCGGCGCGCCGGCGTGCGCGCCGAGATCCTCGTCTTCGGCGCGTTGAGCGTCAGCGATCTCGCCGGCGTCTTCGAGGCCGAGCTCACGCCGACCATCTCTTCGCCGTCCGCGGGCCGAGCCCTGCAGCAGGCGGCCGCCGCACGCGGCGCGCGCCTGCGCTATCACCTCAAGATCGATACGGGCATGAACCGGCTCGGCTTCCGCCACGACAACCTGCGGCGGACGCTTCCCGAGCTGCTGGCCAGCCCGAACCTGGAACTGGTTGGAATCTACACGCACCTCGGTACGGCCGATGCGCCGGAGGATCCGCTCTTCGGCGAGCAGCGCGAGCGCTTCGTGCGCGCGATGGCGGACGTGGAGGGGCTTGGCGGCCGGCCGCAGGTTCGCCATGCGGCCAACAGCGCCGCGCTTTTGCGCGACTCCAGGCTGTGGCTTGATCTGGTCCGGCCAGGCCTGCTGCTCTATGGCATCGTGCCGCCGCCGCTCGCGACGACGCTGGCGTTGCAGCCGGTGATGACGTTGACGAGCCGCATCGTCGCCGTGAAAGGTGTGCGCGCGGGCGAGCGCGTCGGCTACGGTGGGCGCTGGGTCCCGTCGGAACCGGCGAAGGTGGCGATTGTGCCGGCCGGGTACGCCGATGGCCTCGACGCGCGGCTCGAGGGCCACGGCGTCGTGCTGGTGCGCGGCCGACGCGTGCCGATCGTCGGGTCGGTGTGCATGGACATGCTGACGATCGACGTGACCGGCCTCGCCGTCGAGCCCGGCGACGAGGTCGTCATTCTGGGCACCCAGGGCCGCGAACCGATGCAGCGCCTCGACGCGCGCGAGATGGCGGCGGCGATCGGCACGATTCCGTACGAGATCCTCTGCCGCATCGGCAGCCGGATCGAGCGGGTCTATACTGCGGAATGACGCCGGCCTCGGCCTTCAGGCTCCAGGCTTCGGTCCCGACGTAGCCAGCAGCCCTTGACCGTGTCTCCATGAAATCCCCCAAGACCGTTTTCGTTTGCCAGGACTGCGGCGCGCAAGCCCCCAAGTGGATGGGGCGCTGCGTCGAGTGCGGCGCCTGGAACTCGCTCGTCGAAGAGCGTCCGATTGAATCGCCGGGATCCGGTGCTGCGGCCGCCGCCGGACATCGCTATGCGTTGGCCGGCGCTGGCCCGGCGCGGCTGTACGCCGACATCACGACCTCGACCGAGGCGCGGCTCTCGACCGGTATCGGCGAGCTCGATCGCGTGCTCGGCGGCGGCATTGTCCCGGGCTCGCTCGTCCTGCTTGGCGGTGAGCCGGGCATTGGCAAGTCGACGCTGTTGCTGCAGGCGGCGGCGCATGTGGCACGGGCGATTGGACCCGTGCTCTACAGCTCGGGCGAGGAGTCCGAGCATCAGGTGAAGTCGCGCGGCGAGCGGCTGGCGGTGGAGCACGCACCGCTCTACCTGCTGGCCGAAACGTGCCTCGAACGGATCCTCGAAGAAATCGCGCGGCTCCGTCCCGCGCTCGTCATCGTCGATTCGATCCAGACGGTGTTCTCTTTGAAATTCCAGTCGGCGCCCGGCAGCATCGGTCAGGTGCGCGAAGCCGCCACGCAACTGCTGTTCACGGCGAAGGGCCAGAACGTCCCGACGTTCCTCGTGGGCCATGTCACGAAAGAGGGGAGCCTCGCCGGTCCCAAGGCGCTCGAGCACGTCGTCGACACGGTGCTCTATTTCGAAGGGGAGCGGCATCACTCGCATCGGATCGTGCGCGCGGTGAAGAACCGGTTTGGCGCGGTGAGTGAGCTCGGCGTCTTCGAGATGACGGGCGGGGGCCTGCGCGCGGTGCCGAACCCGTCGCAACTGTTCCTGGCGGAGCGTCCTATCGATACGCCCGGATCGGCGGTGCTCTGTGCGATGGAAGGCTCGCGGCCGTTCCTGGTGGAAGTGCAGGCGCTCGTCAGCACGAGCAGCTACGGCAACGCACGCCGCACCGCGAGCGGAATCGATCCGCAGCGGCTCGCGCTCCTCCTGGCCGTGCTCGAGAAGCGCGCCGGCCTGAACCTGCTCGGCGAGGATGTCTTCGTCAACCTGGCCGGCGGCATGACGATCGACGAACCGGCCGCCGACCTGGCGATCGTGGCTGCGATCTCGTCCAGCGTGAGAAATCGACCGCTGCCGGCGCAGACGGCGATGTTCGGCGAGATCGGGCTGGCGGGCGAAGTGCGCGGTGTGCCACAGGCGGCGCTGCGGGTCCGTGAGGCGGCGCAACTGGGATTCCGCCGCTGCGTCGTGCCGCAGGCGAATGTCGATCCCGGCGCCGGCGTGGCAGGGCCCGGCGAGGGCGCCTGTGAGATCGTCGGCGTGCGCAGTGTCGCGGAGGCACTCGACGCGCTGGCCGAATGAGCGGTTGGCACCTGGACACCGAACACACTATGCTGTGACAGGCCAGTCCCGGGATACGCCCGGCGGCGGGTCTCCAATCCGGTTGCCTGGAGTCTCTCCCATGGCCTGGTTTGCAGTCGCCCGGATCCTGTTCATAGCCGCCGTGGCCAGTGCGGCGGTGCTGCTCCATCCGCTCGCCGGCGGCCCGCTCGTCAATCTCGGCTTTGCCCTCATTCTCGCCGCGCTCGTCATCCTGCTCGAGAGCCGCCTGCGTGACACGAGCATGACGCACGTGCTCGGGGCGCTCATTGGCGGCTCGATCGGGCTCCTCGTCGCCAAGGCCATCGGCGCCGCGCTGTTCTGGGCCGACAGCTCGAGCAGCCGCGTCGGGTTCTTCCACAGCTTCCTGCTGCTGATGCTGCCGTATCTCGGCCTGGTGCTCGGTGCCCGCCATGGA
>JANWLS010000180.1 GCA_025450765.1 Vicinamibacterales bacterium
CAGCGTGTAGATGAAGAACTTGATCGCCGCGAACTCGCGCTTAGGTCCGCCCCACAGTCCGATGAGGAAGTACATCGGGAGGAGCATCAGTTCCCAGAAGACGTAGAAGAGGAACAGGTCCATCGACTCGAAGACGCCGATCATGGCGGCTTCGAGGAGCAGGATGAAGATCGAGAACTCCTTCACCTTGCTCTCGACCGAGGCCCACGACGAGAGCAGGGCGAGCGGTGTCAGGAAGCCGGTGAGGACGATGAGCAGCAGGCTGATGCCGTCGACGCCGAGGTAGTACTGGATGCCGAAGGCCGGAATCCAGGCGTGCTGCTCGACGAACTGGAACTCGGCGCTCGACGCGTCGAATCCTGCCCAGAGCAGCAGCGTCACCAGGAAGATGACCACCGAGATGGCCACGGCCAGATTGCGAATCAGCCGCGCGTTCCGGTTGTCGCGGTTGTCGATCAGCAGCAGCAGGAGTGCGCCGGCAATCGGCAGCCCGATGAGCGTCGTCAGGATCGGAAAATTCATGAGCGGCTCAGTACCAGAGATAGAAGCCGAGGATCAGGACGACGCCGAACACGAGCGAGCAGGCGTAGGCGCGGACCGACCCGGTCTGCAGCCGCCGCAGGATCGAGCTCGTGTCGACGAGCGCCTCGCCCACCCCGTTCACCGCCCCGTCGATCACGCCGGCATCGACCACACGCCATAAGCCATCGCGCGAGGTGATGAGGATCGGCTGGACGACCGCGGCGTCGTAGATGTCGTCCACGTAGTACTTGTGCTCGAGCAGCCGGTGCAGCCCGGCGAATCGCGCCGCCACCGCATCGGCGGCCTCGCGTCGCTTCAGGAAGAAGAAGAACGCGATCCCGATGCCGGCGAGCGCGGCGACGACGGACACCGTCATCAGCCCCATCTCGAGACCTTCGGTGGCCTGTGCCCCTTCGGCTTCGTGCACGGGCAGGGTCGCGGCCGATGCACCCTCGACCGTCTGCTCGACGGTGAAGCTCGGCGCCAGGAAATGCGCGAGGCCGTCGGAACCGCCGAGCGAGGCGGGGACCCCGATGTAACCGATGAGCGCGGCCCCGATCGCCAGCACGATGAGCGCGATCGCCATCGCCGGCGGCGCGTCGTGCAGGTGGTGTCCATGACCGGCGTGCGCCGCCTGCGCGTCGTGCGCGTGCGCGCCATGCGCCCGGTGGGCCGCATCGGCCGACGGAGCCGGTGCGCCGTGCGGGGCCGCCGCCGCACCCGCCGTGGCATATCGCGCCTCACCATGGAACGTGAGGAACACGAGCCGGAACATGTAGGTGGCGGTCAGGAAGGCGGTGAAGACGCCGATCGCCCACAGGAACGCGTGATGCGTCATGTAGGCTTCGCCGAGGATCGCATCCTTGCTGAAGAAGCCCGAGAGCCCGGGGACGCCGGCGATCGCGAGCGTCGCGATCAGGAACGTCCAGTAGGTGATCGGCATCTCCTTCCGGAGCCCGCCCATCCGGCGCATGTCCTGCTCGCCGGCGAGCGCGTGAATCACCGCGCCCGATCCGAGGAAGAGCAGCGCCTTGAAGAACGCGTGCGTCAGGAGGTGGAAGATGCCGGCCGCCCAGGCGCCCACGCCCATGGCCATGAACATGTAGCCGAGCTGCGAGACGGTCGAGTACGCCAGGACCTTCTTGATGTCGTTCTGCACGAGCCCGATGGTCGCGGCGACGAGCGCCGTCAGCGTGCCGATCACGGCCACCACTTCGAGCGTCTGCGGCGCATGGCTGAAGAGCACCGCGTTGCGCCCGATCATGTAGACGCCGGCGGTGACCATCGTCGCGGCGTGGATCAGCGCGGAGACCGGCGTCGGCCCTTCCATGGCGTCCGGCAGCCAGACGTAGAGCGGAATCTGCGCCGATTTCCCCGTCGCGCCGATGAAGAACAGGAGCGTCATCAGGGAGAGGACGCCGAAGGTCGCCTCGGGCGCGAGCGGCGCGACATCGCGCGCGATCGCCTGGAAGTCGAGCGTGCCGAACTGCACGAACGCCAGGAACATCCCGAGCAGGAACGCGAAGTCGCCGACGCGGTTCACCACGAACGCCTTCTTGCCGGCGTCGTTGGCGCTCTTCTTCCGGTACCAGAAGCCGATGAGCAGGTACGAGCAGAGCCCGACGCCTTCCCATCCGACGACCATGAGGAGGAAGCTGGCGCCGAGCACCAGCACGAGCATGAAGGCGACGAACAGGTTCAGGTACGAGAAGTACCGCGCGAATTCCGCGTCGGTCTCATCGTGCATGTACGCCGTCGAATAGATGTGGATGAGCGAGCCGATCCCCGTGATGATCAGAATCATCACGGACGACAGCGGATCGAGCCGCAGCGTGAACGGCACCCGGAAATCACCCGAGGTGATCCAGTTGAAGACCGTCTGCTCGAGCGCCTGGCTCCCCGCCGGCTGCCCCACCATCGCCCAGACGGCGGCCACCGCGACGGCGAACGCCGCGATGAGCACACCACAGGCGATGGCCCCCGACCGCGCCTTCGACAGGCGCCGCCCGAAGAACAGGTTGACCGCGAAGCCGGCGAGCGGCAGCAGCGGAATGATGACGAGAAGATGTGAGCTCACCATTTCAGCGACGTAAAGGCGTCAGGATCCAGCGACGCCCGGTGGCGGAAGAGCGCAATCACGATGGCCAGCCCCACCGCGGCTTCCGCCGCCGCGACGGTCATGACGAAAAAGACGATGATCTGCCCGTCGACCGCCCCATAGGCGCGGCCGGCGGCGACGAACGTGAGATTGACCGCGTTCAGCATGATCTCGATCGACAGCAGGATCGTGATGAGATTCCGCCGGACGAAGACGCCGAGCGTCCCGATCGAGAAGAGCACCGCCGAGAGAATGAGATATTGATTGAGCATCAGAACACCCGCTCGGCCTGCTCGTCGCCGACCTCCACGCGGAGGGCCGGCTCAGCCGGTCCGGGCAACCGTGCGCCGGTGTCCGTGGCCTGCGCCGGATGGGTCGCCTCGCGACGCGCCAGGACGACGGCGCCGACCATCGCCACGAGAATCAGGATCGACGTCACTTCGAAGGCGAACGCGTAATCGGTGAAGAGCGCCCGCCCGATCGTCCGGACCGAGCTCACGGCCGGCGGCAGCGTCGCCGTGCTCCCGAAGACGCCGCCGAGCGTGCCGGCGCTCACGAGCGCCCACACGAGCTCGACCACGAGGACGCCGGAGAGCAGCGCGCCGAAGCGGATCGCCGAACGGTGCACCGACACCGGCCGCGCCTCGTCTTCACCCGTGTCCTCGTGCCCCGCGTTGAGGAGCATGACGACGAAGAGGAAGAGCACCATGATCGCGCCGGCGTAGATGATGATCTGGATGACGGCCACGAACGGCGCGTCGAGCAGGATGTAGAGGCCCGACAACCCCGCGAAGGAGGCAATCAGCCAGAGCACGCTGTGGATCGGATTCTTCTGGCCGATGACCAGCAGCGAGGCGCCGACCGCGAGCGCGCCGAGCACGTAGAACAGGATCTGATCAGGCAGCAAAGTAGAGCACTCCGGCAGCCGTCGCCAGCAGGTTGATCACCGCAATCGGCAGCAGCACCTTCCAGCCGAAATCCATCAGCTGGTCGTAGCGATACCGCGGCAGCGTCCAGCGCATCCAGACGTAGAAGAACAGCAGGAAGCCGACCTTCGCCAGGAACCAGATCCACCCGAGCGACAGCGGCAGCCACGGGCCGTGCCAGCCGCCAAGGAACAGATCGGTGGCGACCGCCGAGACGGTGACCATGTTGATGTACTCCGCCATGAAGAACATGGAGAAGCGCATGCTGCTGTATTCGGTGTGATAGCCGGCGACCAGCTCCTGCTCCGCCTCCGGAAAATCGAACGGCGCGCGGTTGGTCTCCGCGATCCCCGCGATGAAGAAGATGGCGAAGCCGACCGGCTGCAGGAAGATGTACCAGCGCGGCAGGATGCCGAACCAGGCGCCCGCCTGGGCGTTCACGAGGTCGGTCAGCGACATCGAGTTGCCGAGGAGCAGCACCGCGCCCAGCGCGAGCCCGTACGACAGCTCGTAGCTGATCATCTGCGCCGACGAGCGCAGGCCGCCGAGCAGCGAGTACTTGCTGTTCGAGCTCCAGCCGGCGAGGACGATGCCGTAGACGCCCATCGAGGCGACCGCGAAGATCACGAGGACGGCGACGTTGACGTCGGCCACCTGCAGGCTGATCGGATGCGGCAACAGGCCGAAGAAGGTGGTCTCGGCGCCGAACGGCACGACGGCGAACGCGGCGAAGGCCGCCGTCACCGAGATGATCGGCGCCAGTGTGAAGAGGAACGCGTCGGCCGCCTTGGGCCGCAGCTCCTCCTTGAACATCAGCTTGATCACGTCCGCCAGCGGCTGCAGCAGCCCGCGCGGCCCGACCAGCGTCGGCCCCATCCGCTGCTGCAGCAAGGCGGCCACCTTGCGCTCGACGTAGACCATGATGGCCGCCGAGTTGAGCAGCATGAAGAAGACGAAGAGCAGCAGGACGATCTGCGCGACCAGGATCGGTGTCATGACTTCCACTCAGTGCGTCGCCACCACGCGGCCCGCGCGCCACGGCGCCGGCAGCGTGCAGCAGCCGTCGCGCACGTGCGCTTCGAACTCGTGCCGGAAATGCGTGAGCGTGGTCAGCACCGGCGTCGCCGCTGCGTCGCCGAACGCGCAGAGCGTCTTGCCGATGATGTTGTTCGCCACGCTGTCGAGCAGATCGAGGTCGCGCAGCTCGCCTTCGCCGCGCTCGATCCGCTGGAGAATCTTCAGCAGCCAGTCCGTGCCTTCACGGCACGGCGTGCACTTGCCGCACGACTCGTGCTGGTAGAAGTGCAGCAGGTTCTCGGCGAGCCACACCATGCAGGTCGTGTCGTCCATGACGATGGCGCCGGCCGAGCCGAGGAGCGATCCGGCCTTCTGCACCCCGTCGAAGCTGGCCGGGATGTCGAGCTGATCCGGCAGCAGAATCGGCACGGACGATCCGCCGGGAATGACCGCCTTGAGCTGCCGGCCGTTGGCGATGCCGCCGGCGTCGCCGTAAATGAGCTCGTGCAGCGTCGTGTGCATCGACGTTTCGTACACGCCCGGCTTCACCACGTGGCCGCTGATGCAATAGAGCTTCGGCCCGCCGTTCTTCTCCGGCCCGAGTCCGGCGAACCATTCCGCGCCGTGCAGGAGGATGAGTGGCACATTGCAGAGCGTCTCGACGTTGTTCACGGCGGTCGGGCAGTCGTACAGGCCCGCGACCGCGGGGAACGGCGGCTTGATCCGGGGCTGCGCGCGCTTGCCCTCGAGCGACTCGAGGAGTGCGGTCTCCTCACCCGCTTCATAGGCGCCCGCCCCGCGATGCACGTAGACGTCGCAGTCGAAGCCGGAGCCCTGGATGTTCTTCCCGAGCCAGCCGGCGGCATACGCCTCGTCGATGGCCCGCTCGAGGACCTGCTGCACGTGATAGAACTCGCCGCGGATATAGATGTAGGCGACCTTCGCGCCGATCGCGTAGCAGCCGATCGCACAGCCCTCGATGAGCAGGTGCGGGTTGCGCTCCATCAACACGTGGTCCTTGAAGGTGCCCGGCTCGCTCTCGTCGGCGTTGCAGCAGATGTACTTCGGCTTCGGCGTGTCCTTCAGGACGAACTGCCACTTCATGCCGGTCGGGAACCCGGCGCC
>JANWLS010000181.1 GCA_025450765.1 Vicinamibacterales bacterium
ACTGCTGACGAGTGCCGGTTCGGCTCTGGGGGCCGGGGCCGAGGGGACGTGGAATGCCCAGGGCATTATCCTGTTTGCGGCGATCGGCACCGGGAAGATGTACCAGGTGCCCGACACCGGCGGACCCCCGCAGCCGGTGGGGCCGTACTCCGTCATCGGGGGACCCTGGCCGAGCTTTCTCCCCGATGGCCGGCACTTCGTGTTCAGCGAGGCGCCCGGCGTCAGGGGAGGCGGAATCGATATCAGTTCACTTGATGGCATGCCACCCGTGCGCCTGACGACGGCACTGGGGCCAGCGGCCTTTCTGCGGCCCGACCTGTTGGTGTTCGTGCGAGGAAGCGCGCTCGTGGCTCAGCGTCTGGCGCCGGATTACCAGCGTCTTGTCGGCCCCGTCCTGACGATCACGAGCAGCGGTATCGGAGAAACAGACTTCAACCCAGGATTCTCGGCGTCCGCCGCCGGCGCGATCGCGTACGGCAGCGGCACGAGCATGCATCAGCTGAACTGGTTCGATCACACCGGAAAACAGCGCGGCGCGGCGGCTGCTCCGGATAAGGCGCTGCTCCTTGCACCCGCGGTCTCTCCCGACGGCCGCGTGGCGGCGCTGGATCGAACGGTCGCAGGCAACCGGGACGTTTGGCTGCTGGATCTCACGCGCGGTGCCCTGACGCGCTTCACGAACAATCCCGATGACGACGGCTACCCAGTCTGGTCGCCGGACGGCTCCGAGATTGCGTTCTCCTCTGGGCGCACCCCCATTGGTATCTATCTCAAACCAGCCAGTGGCGCGGGCGCCGCACGCTTCCTGATCGGCGGCCACATCGAGCCGCTCGACTGGTCACGTGACGGGCGATACCTACTGGCCAATCGGGTCGATCAGACAGGATACGACCTCTGGGCGCTGCCGATGACGGGCGAGATGCGCGCACCTCTACCGGTCACGAGCGGCGCGGGCACTGTCACGACCGGCGCCTTCTCGCCGGACGGCCGCTGGGTGGCCTACGTGACGGATCGATCCGGTCAGCCGCAGGTGATGGTGCAGGGATTCCCGAATTCCATCGGCCCGTGGCCGGTGTCTCTGGCTGGTGGCCTGCAACCGCGTTGGTCACCGGATGGACGCGTCGTGTACTTCGTCGCGCCGGACGGAGCCCTGATGGCGGCGGCGCTGACGATCCACGACAAGGCCGTCCAGATCGCAGCCCCGAAAATTCTCGTACCTCACAGCGGGATGGATAGCTTCCTCCAGCTCCACAAGCAGGCCTATGCCGTCGCGCCCGACGGGCGGCTGCTGCTCGATCAGGACGTGGAGGGCGGCGCTGTTCCGCTCACGATTGTTCTGAATTGGCATCCGCCCGCGCGATAAGAGGTACGCCGCGGACCTGCTGCGGGCCTCGGGCTTCGCAACGAGCCCGGCGCCCGCAGCCTGCCGTCCGTCCCGTTTATGGCTCGGGGCCGTCCGGCCCAATCACGACGACGAGGTTTGCGCCGGATGGAGGGACCGTCACGGGGCGCCGAATCGGCGTAAGCCACTCAATCCCCACGTCATACTGCCCATCGGGCACCACGAACGTGGCAAGCCCATTCTGCGCTCGCGCCTGGATCGTCTCACCGGACGCGCTCACGACCGTGACCGGCAGCGCGTCGACGCTCGCCTGATCAGCGGCCTCACTTGCCTGCAGGTGGACCGACAGCGTAGCGGTCGTCGTTGGCTGGCTCGGACTCGAGCAGCCAACCGAGGCGGCCAGCAGCATCAGGGCGATCCCGCCCGTCATTCCCCGGAGTCCTGCCCGCGCGATGTATTGAACGCGAGCCTCGTTGTGTCGGGCGCGTATGGTCATGCGCCGGGTCAACGCGAAATGCGCGCCACGACATGAACGGACGAGCTCGCGCACGCGAATCGTTGATAAATCAGGCCGCGACTGTACCCAGGCTGTGCAGTTGGGGGCTTGGTAAGCCGAGTAACTATGTAGGGTCGCGTCGGGTGTTCGGCATTTCACTTGCAGTGTCTGCGGGCGACGATGATGTACTGGTCTTTCATCTGTCTCCTCGCGGCGATCCCGATCGGTGTCCTCACCGTCATCGGCGTGCTCGGTATTTCCTGGAGTGCGGCCGAGCTGACCATCGGCGTCCTCCTCGTCTTGTGCGTCGTCTTCGTGCTGATCGGCGCGGCAGCCAACGAGAGGCCCCGGCCGAAGACCCGCTAGGACGCGACCGAGGGCGAGCACCCGCCATGGCTGACCCGTCGCCCTCGATCGAGGTCCCTCCCGCCAAACGCCGAGTTCTCATTCAGGTCTTCGGGCCCGGGCTGATTACCGGCGCCGCCGACGACGACCCCAGTGGAATCGCCACCTACTCGCAAGTGGGCGCCCAGTTCGGGTACGGGCTCGCCTGGACGCTGGTGCTGGCGTATCCGTTGATGGCCGCCATTCAGGAGATCAGCGCCCGGATCGGACGCGTCACCGGGCGAGGGATCGCCGGCAACCTGCGGCAGCACTATCCAGCGTGGGTGTCGGGCGGAATCGTCGGCCTGCTCCTCTGCGCGAACCTGATTAACATCGGCGCCGATCTCGGCGCCATGGGCGATTCGCTCAAGCTGCTCGTCGGCGGGCCGGCCCTGCCGTACGTCGTGGCCTTCGGAGCGCTCTCGGCAAGCCTTCAGATCTTCGTGCGCTATGCCCGCTACGTGTCGCTGCTGAAGTGGCTGTGTGTCTCGCTCTTCAGCTACGTGATCTGCGCGTTCCTCGTGCACGTCCGCTGGACCGAGGTCGGCTGGGCGCTGGTCTGGCCGTCGGTGTCCGTGCACGGTGACTATCTGATGGCCATCGTCGCGGTGTTCGGGACGACGATTAGTCCGTACCTGTTCTTCTGGCAGGCCGGGATGGAAGTGGAGGACGAAAAGGCTTCTCCCGCGGCCCGTCCTCTGACCGCCGCGCCCGAGCAGGCGCCCGCCGAGCTCACGCGCATCCGGATCGATACCTACGTGGGCATGGCGCTCTCGAACCTGATTGCGCTCGCCATCGTGATCACGACCGCGGCCACCCTCCACGCGCGCGGAACGACGGATGTGCAGACGTCGTCACAGGCGGCGCAGGCGCTCGCCGCATTCGCGGGTCCGTTCGCGTTCGTCATCTTTACGGCGGGCATCGTCGGCACGGGCATGCTGACGCTCCCGGTCCTGGCCGGATCGGCCGCGTATGCCCTCGGCGAGATCGCGTCGTGGCGTGTCGGGTTGCGGCGGCCGCTCTCGCGCGCCAGGGCGTTCTACGGAACCATCGTCGTGGGGATGACGCTCGGCGTCGCGTTCAACTTCGCGGGACTGAATCCGATCCGGGCCCTGTATTGGAGCGCGGTGCTGAATGGCATCGCCGCCGTGCCGGTCATGGCGATGATGATGCGGCTGGCGAGTCGTCGCGCCGTGATGGCCGACTTCACGCTGCCGAGATGGCTCGCGATCGTCGGCTGGATTGCCACGCTGGTGATGGCGCTGGCCGTCGTGGCGCTCGGCATCTCGTGGATGTGATGACGGCCGAGAGAACGCCCGCCGCGTGAATCCGCACGCGGCGGCGCTTCGTGCTACACTGAGCGTTGCTCGCTTTCCTGAGCCCCCGCGGCCGTTCCGGCCACCGGCCCTCACCAAAGCACATCTGGGAGGAGCCGTTGAGGGATTTCATTTCAACCTCGCCACGATCGTCTTCATCTTCGCACGTTGTCGCGCCGACCTGTCCGAGTTGCGGATCGCCGGCAACCGTCACGGCCGCGGCAGCGCCTCGTGCTGAGACCTATTGGCGCTGCACCAACTGCGGTGAGATCTGGAATCTCTCCCGCGCGTACGCGACACGCGAGCGCGCGCATTGGGAGAGAGGATGACCGACCGTGCGGCGCCTGTTTACCTGAGTCCGTTCGGCACGCAACTGATTGGGCCTCATCTGACCGGCGTCGGGACGTTCATCCGGCTGCATCGCCGCGTCATCCTCGACGCCTGGTGTGCGCGGTCGGCTGAGCTCCCCGAAACGGCCGGACTGGCACCCTCGATCCTTCGCGGATGCGTCCCCGACATGTTGGACAGACTCGCCGATGCGAGCGAGCAGGGCGAAGGTGGGCCCGCTGTGCTCGGCGATCTGCCCGAGCGCCACGCCAGCTTGCGCTTTCAACTCGGCTACGACTTCCGGCAGGTGGTCTCCGAGTACCGGCGGCTCCGCGAGGTCATCGTCGGGCTGTACGCTGATTCCGGCGCGCTGCCTCCGGAATCCGTGCCGGCGCTGAAGTCGGTGGCGATGCTCAACGCAGGTATCGATCACGCCGTCGCCAGCGCGGGAGACCAGTTCGCCCGGGAGTGCAATTACGAACGCGAACTGTTCATCGCCATGCTGGGACACGATCTGCGGACCCCGCTGAACGGGATCTTGTCCAACTCCCAGGCCCTGTCGACACGACCGGGACGGCTCGACGAGACGACGCAGAAGACGGCGAGGCGCATCGAGGCCAGCGCCGAGCGCATGGAGCGGATGATTCGGCAGTTACTCGATTTCACACGATACCGGCTCGGCGGGGCGTTGCCGCTCTCGTTGAGCAGCGTCGATGCGCGCGGGCTCGTCATCCAGGCCGTTCAGGAGACGCAGGGTTCCCGTGCCGATCGGGTTGTTCACTGCACGGCCGAGGCCGCGGCGGGTGATTTTCTCGTGCGCTGGGACCCGGACTTGATGCGGCAGGTCCTGGGAAACCTCGTCCATAATGCGCTGATTCACGGGACCGATCCTGTGGTGGCCGGCATGAAGGACAACGGCGACGAGATCCTCCTGTCGATCAGCAACGGCGGCGAGATTCCGCCGGAGATGCGGCCTCGCTTGTTTGGCGCCTTTTCGGCTGACGGCTCGGAACGAAGTGAAAGCGGCCTGGGCCTGGGGCTGTACATCGTGCAGCGCATCGTTCGAGCCCACGGCGGCGAGGTGAACGCGGAATCGGCAAACGGCCGCACGACCATGCGCCTGCGCCTGCCAAGACGCGCGCGGTCCGCCACGCCATCCCCCGAACTGAACCTGGCTGATCGGTCCCGACAGCGCGACTGCCGATCCTGAGGGACAGCGAAGATGGCTGATATCCAGCGCAAATGGTGGTGCGGGTTCGCGTGCAGGTCGTGTGGGGCGCCGCTCGCCCTCAAGGCCGTGGATAGTCCTGAGAGAGCGGGCGCTTCATCGGTCGGTTGGCGGGTGACGTGTCCCAGTTGTGGGATCAGCAGCTATTACTCGCCCGGCACGCCCATGATGAAGATTACGACGGCCACGTGAAAGCCCGGCCGCGGTTCGCGCACTGAGTCGCCGCGTCGTACCGATTCCTGGATTTCTCAGAAGAGGAGATGTCGGCCATGCAAGTTCCGGGTGACAAGCTACCGGCGGTCTGTCCGAAGTGCGATCGCTCCAGTGTCGCTCTGCTTCACTCTGAAGCGTTCGACATGGCGTGGCGGCGCTGCACGTCATGCGCCTACGTCTGGAGCGCGGACAAGGAATGTCCGGTGGTTCCGCTCTCACAGGGAGCCGGTGACAACGGCCATTCCTGACGCGGCGATCGCGCCCGCGAGCGCCCCTCGGCGCCTGCTCGGGGCGCCCTGAGCAGCATCGAAGGGCGGAACGAAGTGAGCCGGGGTCTGGGGCGGAGTCCCGAGGCTCACGGCGCGCAAGGCGCGCCCGCGAACGAAGTGGAGCGAGCCGGATCGCGAGCGGAACGAAGTGAGCCGGGGTCTGGGGCGGAGCCCCAGTTAAAGTTGGTGCCGAGGACTGGAATCGAACCAGTGACACCAGCATTTTCAGTGCTGTGCTCTACCGACTGAGCTACCTCGGCACACCAGGAAAGATCGCGCAGGAGAGGACGAAAACCTCACCGGGCAGAACCAGCATCATAGCATGCGCGACGGTTGCCGCCCAACCCGTCGCCGCGCCAGGCGGACGCCATCGCGGCCGCCGATCACCACCCAGACCACGAGCAGTCCGAGCAGCGCCCCGCCGAAGACGTCGAACGGGTAGTGGGCGCCGACGTAGATCCGTGAATACATGATGAGGGCGGCGAGCAGCCAGAGGACCGCGCGCAGTGGCGGATCGTACGCCGTCAGCATGTAGGCGCCGGCCACCGCCGTCGACGAGTGACCGGACGGAAAGGAATAGCCTGAAGCCGGCGTTCCCACCACCTGCACCTGCGCCGGGGCGGCGACGAACGGGCGCGGCCGGGCCGCAAGCGGCTTGATCACCGCGTCGTTGAGCGCCAGCGCGAGGACGATCGCGAGCACCACCTGCCAGAACGCCGCGAGCCGCAGCCGGCGCGTGAGCACCAGCAGCGCGCCGATGACGAGCCAGATGGCGCCGCCGCGCCCAGCGGCACTCAATCCGACCATGACGGGATCGAGCGCGGTGAGATGCGGCGCCGCGAGCCAGCCTCGCAGCGCCATGTCGGCGTGAAGAAGGGGGGAGAGCATCGCGTGCGATGCGATCGTGAACCGGGGCGCCGCCTAGGCGGCCAGCACCGGCTGCAGGCGCTCGATGACCCAGTCGATTTCTTCGCGCGTGATCACGAGCGGCGGCGCGAAGCGGATGACACGCTCGTGCGTCTCCTTGCAGAGGACGCCGCGCTCCTTGAGCGCTTCGCAGTACGGCCGGGCGGGCCGATCGAGCTCGAGGCCGATCCACAAGCCGCGGCCCCGCACCTCCTTCACGACCGGGCTCTTGATCCGCCGGATGCGATCGAGGAAGTACGCGCCGAGCTCGGCGGAGCGCTCCGCCAGGTGCTCGTCGACGATGACGCCGAGCGCCTCGCGCGCGATCGCGCAGGCGAGCGGGTTGCCGCCGAACGTGCTGCCGTGATCGCCGGGACGGAAGACCCCAAGCACCTCACGCGAGGAGAGGACGGCGGAGACGGGATAGAAGCCGCCGCCGAGTGCCTTGCCGATGATGAGGACGTCTGGCGTCACCTCTTCGTGATCGCCGGCGAACAGGCGTCCCGTGCGTCCAAGGCCCGACTGGATTTCGTCGGTCATGAGCAGGACGTTCTGCTCGCGGCAGATCCGCGCCGCCTCGCGCAGGAAGCCCTCGGGCGGGATCACGACGCCCGCTTCGCCCTGGATCGGCTCCACCAGGAACGCGCACGTATTCGGCGTGATCGCCGCCGCGAGCGCCTTCGCGTCGCCGAACGGAATCGTGACGAAGCCGGGCGTGAAGGGACCGAACCCGTCGCGGTACTGCTCGTCGGAGGAGGCGCTCACGATCGAAATCGTGCGGCCGTGGAAGTTGTTCGCGCAGACGATGATCTCGGCGCGGCCGGCGGGGATCCCCTTTTTCTGGTAGCCCCATTTGCGCGCCGCCTTGAGCGCCGTCTCGACCGCCTCGGCGCCGGAGTTCATCATCAGGATCATCTCCATCCCGGTGAGGTCGTGGAGCACCTGGTAGAGCTGCGGCAGCTGATCGTTGCGGAAGGCGCGTGAGGTAATCGTGAGCCGCTCGGCCTGGTCGACGCACGCGCGCAGAATCCGCGGATGGCAATGCCCCTGATTGACCGCCGAATACGCGGCGAGACAGTCGAGGTAGCGCTTGCCGTCGATGTCGTACACCCACACGCCCTCGCCGCGCGTGAGCACGAGGTCGAGCGGATGGTAGTTGTGCGCGCCGTACGCCTCTTCGAGCGCGATGAAATCGGTGGTCTGCTGCAGCATGCCTCCAGCGTACCGCAAAGCGGCAGGGGAGCGGAACCCCCGGCCGTTCAGACCGCGGCGGGTTCCGCGTCGCCGGCCGACATGCCCATTTCCCGGCGCACCTTCTCTTCAACCGTCTTGAAGATGTCGGGGTGCTCTTTCAGGAACTGCTTGACGTTCTCGCGGCCCTGGCCGAGCCGTTCGCCGTCGTACGAGAACCAGGCGCCGCTCTTCTCGATGACACGCCGATCGACGGCGAGATCGAGCAGGTCGCCCGTGCGCGAAATCCCTTCGCCATACATGATGTCGAACTCCGCCTCACGGAAGGGCGGCGCCACCTTGTTCTTCACCACCTTCACGCGCGTGCGCCCGCCCACCACCTGGTCGCCGTCCTTGATGCTCGCGATACGGCGGATGTCGACGCGGACCGACGCGTAGAACTTCAGTGCGCGGCCGCCGGTCGTCGTTTCGGGATTGCCGAACATGACGCCGATCTTCTCGCGCAGCTGGTTGATGAAGATGAGGCACGTCTTCGATTTCGACACGACGCCGGTGAGCTTCCGGAGCGCCTGCGACATCAGCCGCGCCTGAAGGCCCATCTGCGCCTCGCCCATGTCGCCCTCGATTTCCGACTTGGGCACGAGCGCCGCCACCGAGTCGACGACGACGACGTCCACGCCGCCCGAACGGATGAGGACTTCGACGATTTCGAGCGCCTGCTCGCCGTTGTCGGGCTGCGAGACCAGGAGGTTCTCGACGTCGACGCCCAGCTTCTGCGCGTAACCCGGATCGAGCGCATGCTCGGCATCCACGAACGCCGCCATCCCGCCGCGCTTCTGCGCCTCGGCAATCACCTGCAGGGCGAGGGTCGTCTTGCCCGATGACTCCGGCCCGAAGATCTCGATGACGCGGCCGCGCGGCATCCCGCCGATCCCCAGCGCGAAGTCGATGCTGAGCGCACCGGTCGGAATGCAGGCAATCGGCGCAATCGCCCCCTTCTGACCGAGGCGCATGATCGAGCCCTTGCCGAACTGCTTTTCAATCTGGCCAACGGCGATCTCGAGCGCCTTCAGGCGTTCGCGATCGACGCGGTCCTCTTGCGGGGGATGAGAAACGGACGTGCGGTCGGCAGGCATCGAGGCTCCTTTATTGGACGATGTCGGGAATGCATTCTAGAGTCGTGCCGGACGAAAGTCAAGCGAAACTCGCCGGAAAGATCAGAAGAACCGCCACCCTTTCAGCGACTTATCGGTACTGCCACTTTCGCCTCAGTGGTCCGCGGTCGCAGAAATTGCCACCTCAGGCTTGCCGCCCCTGGCGAAGACTGCTACCGTCGCCGGGTGCCGACTCCGGTGGGACATGCGTTGGCGGGCGTCGCCGTCTCGTGGGTGAACCACAAAGACACGAAGGCTCGCGGGAACCACAACGGCACGAAGGCACAACGGGAGGGGACCGTACGAAGGCTTTACGAGCGCTGGGGCGGCGGCCTCACGGTCACCTGCGCGATCCTGGCTGCGGCGCCCGACCTCGATCTCCTCTTCAACGCCCATCGCACCTACACCCACAGCATCGGCGCCGTCATCATCGTCACCGTGATCGCCGCGCTCGTCGCGCGCTGGCGCGGCCTTCCGGTCGCACGCGTCGCGCTGACCTGCGGGGCGGCGTGGGGCAGCCACCTCCTGCTCGATTGGCTCGGCGCCGACACCAATCCGCCCTTCGGCATCATGGCGCTCTGGCCGTTCAGCCACGGCTGGTACATCTCGAAGGTCTCGATCTTCGACTCGGTGTCGCGGCGGTACTGGCTGCCCCAGCAGTTCATCTGGGGCAACCTGCTCAACGTGGGGTGGGAAGTGCTGGTGCTGGCGCCGATCGTGATCGTGCTAGGCCTGATACGTGTAAAAGCCCTGGCCCGACTTGCGTCCGAGATGCCCCGCGACCACCATACGGCGGAGTAGCGGGCACGGGCGATACTTCGGATCGCCGAGCCCCTGGTGCAGCACCTCGAGAATCGCCAGGCAGACGTCGAGGCCGATGAAGTCGGCGAGCGTGAGCGGTCCCATCGGGTGATTCATCCCGAGCTTCATCACGGTATCAATCGATTCGGGCGTCCCGACGCCTTCCATTACCGCGAAGACGGCCTCGTTGATCATCGGCATCAGCACGCGATTGGCAATGAAGCCGGGGTAGTCGGCCGCTTCGACCGGTGTTTTGCCGAGCTGCCTGCACAACTCGGATGCCGTCTTCATGGATGCCTCGGACGTCGCCTGCCCGCGAATCAGCTCGACGAGCGTCATCAGCGGCACCGGGTTCATGAAGTGCATGCCGAGGACCCGGTCCGGCCGCTTCGTTGCCGCGCCGAGCGCCGTGATCGAAATCGACGAAGTATTCGACGTGAGGATCACGTGTGGCCGCGCCACCGTATCGAGCGTGCCGAAGAGCCGGCGCTTGACCGCTTCGTTCTCGACGATCGCCTCGACGACGTAATCGACCTCCGCGAAGGTGTCGAGCGTGACGCTGGTCTTCAGCCGGCCGAGCGCCGCGTCGCGGTCCACGGCGGTCAGCTTGCCCTTCTCGACGAACTTGCCGAGGCTCTTTTCGATCATCTGACGGGCGCGATCGAGCGCGGGCTGCGCGACGTCGTGCAGCTGCACGGTGAAGCCGTGCTGCGCGAACACCTGCGCGATGCCGTTGCCCATGGTGCCGGCGCCGATGACGCCGACGGTGTGAATCGTGTGATCGGTCATATCATCTCCACCGCCAGCGCCACGCCGTTGCCGCCGCCGAGGCACAGCGTCGCGATGCCGCGCTTCTGGCCTCGATGCTTCAACGCGTAGAGCAGCGTCGTCAACACGCGCGCGCCGCTCGCGCCGATCGGATGGCCGAGCGCGACCGCGCCGCCGTGCACGTTGACCCTGGCCGGGTCGATCCCGAGCTCGTTGAGCACGGCGACGGCCTGCACGGCGAACGCTTCGTTCAGCTCGAAGACGTCGACGTCCTGCAGCTTCCAGCCTGTCTTCGCGGCGACCTTGCGAACCGCTTCGACGGGCGTCATCAGGACGAGCTTCGGCGCCAGCCCGCTCGCCGCCTGGCCCACGATGCGCGCCATCGGCTCGAGATTGAGGGCCTGCGCCCGCTCGGCGGACATCACGACGAGCGCCGCGGCGCCATCGTTCACGCCGGGCGCATTCCCGGCGGTGACGGTGCCGCCTTTCTTGAAGGCCGGCTTGAGCGCCGCGAGCGACTCTTTCGTGGTGTCCGGACGGATCGCCTCGTCGCGATCCATCAGCAGCGGATCGCCCTTCTTCTGCGGAATGCTGACCGGGAGGATTTCGTCCTTGAAGAGGCCCTTGGCCGTCGCGGCCGCCGCTTTCTGATGGCTCTGCGCGGCGTACTCGTCCTGCTGCTCGCGCGTCACCTTGAACTGCTCGGCGACGACCTCGCCGGCATTCCCCATGTGCAGGTTTTCGAACGAGCACCAGAGGCCGTCGTTGATCATCGAATCGACGACGGAGCCGTTGCCCATGCGAAGACCTTCGCGGACGCGGGGCAGGAGATACGGGCAGTTGCTCATCGACTCCATGCCGCCGGCGACGACGACATCCTCGTCTCCCGTGGCAATGGCCTGCGCCGCGAGCATCACGGCCTTCAGGCCCGAGCCGCACACCTTGTTGATGGTCAACGCGGCGACGTGATCGGCCAGCCCGCCGCGCAGCGCCGCTTGCCGCGCGGGTGCCTGGCCGAGGCCGGCGGAGACGACGTTGCCCATCACGCACTCGTCGACGATAGTCGGATCGATGCCGGCGCGGCGGACCGCTTCGGCCACGACGAGCGCGCCGAGGTCGGTCGCGGTGAAACCTTTCAGCACGCCGAGGAACGTGCCGGTCGGCGTGCGGACGGCGGAG
>JANWLS010000182.1 GCA_025450765.1 Vicinamibacterales bacterium
GCAGCTTCCGCCTGCGCAAACGCGAGCCTCGCAAGGGCCGCAATCCCAAGACGGGCGACAAGGTGGATGTCCCGCCCAAGAAGGTTCCCTATTTCAAGCCGGGCAAGGAACTGAAGGAGCTCATCAACCGCGAAGCCGTCGCCGAGGCCGGTGTGGCGCCGGGATTGATGGGGAGCGGCGGCCCGGCGATCCCGTTCTAGCGGCGGCCGCCTTGGAACGCCTGTGGTCCCCCTGGAGACGCGCGTACGTGACCGGCAGCAGGTCCTCCGACGACCCCTGCATCTTCTGTGACGCGCTGACCAGCGACGAGGCGGCGCCGCTCCTCGTGCACCGCGGCACCACCTGCTTCGTCATCCTCAACCTGTATCCCTACAACAGCGGGCACCTGCTGATCGTGCCGATGCGGCACATTCCATCGCTGGCCGCCGCGACGCCCGATGAATTGACCGAGTTGATGCAGCTCACGCGGCGCGCGGAGGTCGCGCTCACCGAGGTGTATCAGCCGCAGGGGATGAATATCGGGATCAACCTGGGCCGGCCGGCCGGCGCCGGCATCGTCGACCACGTGCATATCCACGTGGTGCCGCGGTGGAACGGCGACACCAACTTCATGTCCGTGGTCGGCGACGTGCGCGTGCTGCCGGAGGAGCTGGGCGAGACGGCGAAGAGATTACGGCCGGTGTTCGAGAGGCTCACCCCATAATCTGCTTCGCGATCGTCTCGAGCTGCAGGTTCGACGTCCCCTCGTAGATCTGGCCGATCTTCGCATCCCGATAGAGCTTCTCGACCGGGTAGTCCTTCACGAAGCCGTAGCCGCCGTAGAGATTGACGGCGAGCGACGCCATCCGCTCGGCGACTTCCGACGAGAGAATCTTCGACATCGCCGCCTGCGTGAGGAACGGCTGGCCGGCGTCGCGGAGGCGCGCGGCGTTGTAGACGAGGAGGCGCGCCGCCTCGAGCTCGGCGGCCACGCGCGCCACCTGGTGCTTCACCGCCTGGAAGTCGGCGATCGCCTTGCCGAACTGCTTCCGCTCCTTCGTGTACTTGATCGTGTGATCGAGCGCGCCCTGCGCGAGCCCGATCATCTGCGCGCCGATCCCGATGCGGCCTTCGTTCAGCGTCTCGATGGCCACCTTGTAGCCCTTGCCGATCTCGCCGAGCACGTTCGCCCGCGGCACCTGGCAATCCTCGAGCAGCAATTCGCAGGTGCTGCTCGCGCGGATGCCGAGCTTGTCTTCCTTCGTGCCGACGGTGAAGCCGGGGAAGCTGCGCTCGACGAGGAACGCAGTGATGCCACGATAGCCGGCGTCGGGATTCAGGTTCGCAAAGACGATGAAGACGTCGGCCTCGTTGCCGTTGGTGATCCAGAGCTTGCGGCCGGTGAGGCGGAAGCCGTCGCCGGCTTCGACGGCGCGCGTCGCCAGCGCGAAGGCATCGCTGCCCGAGCCGGCCTCGGAAAGCGCGTACGCGCCGATGGTGTTCGACGCCAGGCGCGGCAGGAAGCGCCGCTTGATCTCCTCGTTCCCCCAGCGCATGAGGGCGTTGATGACGAGCGTGTTCTGCACGTCGACGAGGACGCCGATCGAGGGATCCACCCGCGAGAGGGCCTCGACGCCGAGCACGGCGTGGAAAAAGCTCGCGCCGGCGCCGCCGAAGCTCTCGGGGATTTCGATGCCCATCACGCCCAAATCGAAGAGCTTGGTCAGCAGGTCGCGCGGGATTTTCGCGTGCTCGTCCATGTCGCGCACGAGGGGGCGGATCTCGCGGTCCGCGAACTCATAGACGCTGTCGCGGAAAATCCGCTCGTCTTCGACCAGTTCGGTGAGGGGGCGCACGGCTTCGACTTGTTTCTCGATCGTCACGTCTCGTTCTCCGTCAGAGGGGATATTCCGTATTGCGAAGACCCAAAATGTTATCATCAAAATCATGTCGAGGCGCTGGCGAACCCTGCCCGGCGTAGCCGCGGCGGCCGCGTTGTGCATGCTGCTGGCGGCGCCGCTCAGCGGACGCGGACAGCAGAGCCAGAACGCGCCTCCGCCAGCCCAGACACCGCCGCCGGCCCAGCCCGGGCCGCCCCCGCCCACCTTTAAGGCCGGCATCAACTTCGTCCGCGTCGACGTGCACGTCACCGACAAGAACGGGAATCCGGTCACCGATCTGAAGCCGTCGGATTTCCAGGTGCGGGAGGACGGCAAGCTCCAGACGATCCAGACCTTTCAGCTGATTTCGGTGGACCAGCACCAGCCGGTCGGGCAAGAGCCTGACGTGCCGTTGCGGACGCCTGAGCAGCAGCAGGAGGCGGCCGCGGCCGACAACGTGCGGATCGTCGCGATCTTCCTCGACGACTACCACGTCAAACGGGGCGACTCGATGGCCGTGCGGGCGCAGCTCGAGAAGTTCCTCGAGAACGACCTGGCGCCCTCGGATCTCGTGGCGATCATGTATCCGCTCACGCCGATTGCCGACGTCAGCCTGTCACGCGATCACCACGCGGCCGCCAAGGCGATCGAGAGCTTCCTCGGGCGCAAGGGCGACTACACGCCGCGGAACGACATCGAGGAGAAGTACGCGAACTATCCGGCCGAGACGGTCGAGCAGATCCGCAACCAGGTGTCGCTCTCCGCGCTCAAGGGGCTCGTCACCTATCTCGGGACGCTGCGCGAGGGCCGCAAGGCCGTGCTGCTCGTGAGCGAAGGCTACACGGACTACCTGCCACCGCAGTTGCGCGACCCGATTGCGTCGGCGCCTGGCCTCGATAATCCGGCGGCCACCGACCCGATGGCTGGCCAGGGCGATCCGCGCGAGGAAGCGCAGAACTTCTTCTCGAGCATGGACGTGCAGGAGGACCTGAAGAATGTCTTCAGCGCGGCCAATCGGAACAATGCGTCGATTTACGCCCTCGACCCGCGAGGTCTCGCGCCCTTCGAGTACGGGATCGACAAGGACGTCGGGGCGCAGATGGACGCGAAGATGCTCTCGCAGACGCAGGACACGCTGCGCGTCCTCGCCGACCGCACCGACGGCCGCGCCATCGTCAACCAGAACGACATGTCGAAAGGGCTGGCGCAGCTCGCGCGCGACTCGGCGCACTACTACCTGATCGGCTATACCTCGAGCGAGGCGCCTTCGGACGGCAAGTTCCACGAGATCAAGGTGTCCGTGAAGGAGTCGGGCCTGTCGGTGCGCGCGCGCAGGGGCTATTGGGCGCTCACGCCGGCGGAGACCGCACGCGCGAAGGCGCCGGCGCCGGTTCGCACGGGCCCCGCACCCGAAATTGCGCATGCGCTCGAGTCGGTCGCGAGCAGCGCGCACCACGACGTGGTCCGGACGTGGATCGGGACCTCGCGCGGCCAGAACGGCAAGACGCAGGTGCGGTTCGTCTGGCAGCCGGCGACGCCCGCCTACGGCGAGCGGAGCGATGGGGCGCAGCAGCCGGCGAAGGTCATGCTCACCGCCATCGCCCCCGACGGCTCACCGTATTTCCGCGGGCCCGTGGCGCCCTCCGAAGTCACCTTCGACGCCGCCCCCGGGCCGATGAAGCTGCAGATGTCCGTGCAGGGCCAGGATGGCCACGTGCTGGATTTCAATGACACGGCCATGCAGGTACCGGACTTCACGACGCCGCAGGTCGCCCTGAGCACGCCCGCGCTGCTCCTGGCGCGCAGCGCCTACGAATACCATCAGCTCACGACCGAGGCGAATCCGGTGCCGACGGCCGGGCGCGAGTTCTCGCGATCGGATCGCCTCCTGATGCGCTTCCAGGTGTACGCTCCCGGGGGGGCGACCCCGACGCTCGACGGCGCCTTGCTCAATCGGGCGGGACAGTCGATGGCGGCCCTCCCGGTGACCGCGCAGACGGGCGGCGGCGATCAGATCGATCTGCCGCTCGCGTCGTTGCCGATGGGAGAGTATCTCGTGCGGATTACCGCGACCAGCGGCAGCTCGAAGGCCAGCACACTGGTCGCGTTCCGGGTGGTGAGTTAAGCGTACATCCCGCGCATGCGCGTGACGGTCGCCACGCGATCGATCGCGACGACGTAGG
The DNA here is from genome assembly GCA_025450765.1 of Vicinamibacterales bacterium. GTDB lineage: Bacteria > Acidobacteriota > Vicinamibacteria > Vicinamibacterales > CAVVIG01 > JAGWRA01. The sequence goes on from JANWLS010000182.1 coordinate 4,043, forward strand.
CGGCCGTGCGCATGTCGATGTTGTATTTCTTCGCCATGCCGGAGACGGCGTTGAACGCCTGCACCATCTTGGCTTCCAGCCGGTCGTTGACTTCCGACTCGGTCCAGAAGTAGCCGTATCGATCCTGCACCCACTCGAAATACGACGCCGTCACGCCGCCGCTGTTCGCCAGGATGTCAGGGACCACGAAGACGCCGCGCTTGTGCAGGTGCTCGTGGGCCTCGGGAGTCGTCGGCCCATTCGCCCCTTCGATGACCGCCTTGGCGCGGATGCCGGGCGCGTTCTTCATCGTGATCTGATTTTCGAGCGCGGCCGGGATCAGGAAGTCGACCTCCATCTTGAAGAGATCCTCGTTCGAGATCGGATCCCCGCCCGGGAAGCCCGCGACGCTGTGCTCGTGCGCCGGCGCGTACTCGAGCAGCTTTTCGATGTCGAGCCCCTTGGCGTTGTAGACGCCGCCCTTCCAGTCGGCGATCGCGACGATCTTCGAGCCGAGCTGCGCAATGAGCTGCGCCGAGATCGATCCCACGTTCCCGAAGCCCTGGACGGCGACGGTCGCGCGCTTCATGTCGAGGCCGAGATGGGCCGCGGATTCGCGCGTGGCAATCATCACGCCGCGGCCGGTCGCCTCGCGGCGGCCGAGTGATCCACCGAGCTCGACGGGCTTGCCGGTGACGACCGAGGTGGTCGTATGGCCGACGTGCATGCTGTAGGTGTCCATCACCCACGCCATCACCTGCGCGTTGGTGTTGACGTCGGGCGCCGGGACGTCCTTTTCGGGCCCGATCGCGTCGATGATCTCCGCCACGTAGCGCCGTGTGAGCGCCTCGAGCTCGCGGCGCGACATCTTGTTCGGATCGCAGATGACGCCGCCCTTCGCGCCGCCGAACGGCACGTGGGCGACCGCGCACTTCCACGTCATCCAGGCCGCGAGGGCCGACACTTCGTCGAGCGAGACGTCCGGATGGTAGCGGATGCCGCCCTTGCCGGGGCCGAGCGTGATGTTGTACTGCACCCGATACCCGGTGAACACTTCGATCCGCCCGTCATCCATCTGGATTGGGCAGGACACGATGATCTGTCGCTTGGGGGTGGTGAGGATCTTCCAGATGCCAGGCTCGAGAGAAAGGATGCGGGCGGCGACGTCGAACTCTTCGAGCATTGCGCCGAAAATGGTGCCGTGTGCGGCCATGTTGCTCCTGTGGCAGCCGGGCGAAGGCGCGACACGCCGGAATCGCCGGAACTGCGGATGCCGAACGGCCCAGCCTAACATACCGGGGTCAGATCTTGTTTCTTGCACAAGTGTCCACGAATTGGTGCACGAAACACGATCTGCCCCCGCGGCGGCGGCCGGGGCGGCCCGAGCGGTCATATATAATGACTGCTTATGAAAAGCGTCCTGAATGGCACCGAAACCGACAAACAGCGCTGGGAGCGCGAGGTCCTCGAGCCGACGCTGAAAAAGTCCCCGGAACGCGCCGTTCCGTTCACCACGATCTCGGGCCGGCCGATCGAGCGCCTGTACACGCCCGACGATGTGCGCGACGTCGAGTACGGCCGCGACCTGAACAACCCGGGCGAGTTCCCCTACACCCGCGGCATTCACCCGACCGGGTATCGCGGCAAGCTCTGGACCATGCGGCAGTTCGCCGGGTTCGGCACGCCCGAGGAGACCAACGGCCGCTACAAGCAGCTGCTCCAGGCCGGCGGCACCGGGCTGAGCGTCGCCTTCGACCTGCCCACGCTGATGGGCCGCGACCCGGACCACGAGCTGTCGCTCGGCGAGGTGGGAAAGTGCGGCGTCAGTATCGCGTCGCTCGCCGACATGGAGACCCTCTTCGACGGGATTGCCCTCGCCGACATCACGACGTCGATGACGATCAATTCGCCGGCGCCGATGCTCTACGCGATGTACCTGGTCGTCGCCGAGAAGCAGGGGGCCGACTGGAAGACGCTGTCGGGGACGATCCAGAACGACATCCTGAAGGAATTCATCGCGCAGAAGGAATACATCTTCCCTCCGCGCCCGTCGATGCGGCTCATCACCGACGTGTTCTCGTTCTCGGCGCGTGAGGTGCCGCGCTGGAACACGATCTCGGTGAGCGGGTATCACATCCGCGAGGCCGGGGCGACGTCGCTGCAGGAGCTCGCCTTCACGCTGCGCGACGGCATCGAGTACGTGCAGTACGGCATCGACGCCGGGCTCCCCGTGGACGAGTTCGTGCCGCGCATCTCGTTCTTCTTCAACGCGCACAGCGACTTCTTCGAGGAGATCGCGAAATACCGGGCGGCGCGGAAAATCTGGGCGAAGGTCATGCAGGATCGCTTCGGCGCGCGCGACGAGCGGTCGCTGAAGCTGCGCTTCCACACGCAGACGGCGGGCGTCTCGCTCACCGCCCAGCAGCCCTACAACAACGTCGTCCGGACGGCGCTCCAGGCGCTGGCGGGCGTGCTCGGCGGCACCAACTCGCTGCACACCAACTCGCTCGACGAGGCGCTGGCGCTCCCGACCGCCGCGGCCGCGACGCTGGCGCTCCGGACCCAGCAGGTCATCGCCTTCGAGAGCGGCGTGACGAACGTTGTCGATCCGCTCGGCGGCTCGTATTTCGTGGAGCGCCTCACGCGCGACATGGAAGACGGCGCCTACCAGTATTTCGACACGATCGATCGGATGGGCGGCATGGTCGAGGCGATCGAGCGCGGCTATCCGCAGCGGGAGATCGCCGAGAGCTCGTATCAGTTCCAGCAGTCGGTCGAGCGCAAGGAGAAGATCATCGTCGGCGTCAACGGCTACGTGGCCGAAGACGAGCCGCCGATGGCCATCCTCTACATCGACGAGGCGGCGGCCGAACGGCAGATCGCCAAGCTGGAGGCCCTCAAGGCGCGTCGCGACAACGGCCACGTGCAGCGCGCGCTGGACGCCATGAAGAAGGCGGCGGCGTCGACCGAGAACGTCATGCCGCCGCTCATCGACGCGGTGCGCGCCTACGCCACGGTTGGCGAGATGTGCGATGCGCTCCGCGAGGTCTGGGGCGAGTACGAAGAGGTCCCGATTATATGAGCCGGAAGATTCGCGTCGTGATTGCCAAGCCCGGGCTCGACGGGCACGACCGCGGCGCCAAGGTGATTGCGCGGGCGCTGCGGGATGCCGGGATGGAAGTGATCTACACGGGGCTGCGGCAGACGCCCGAGCAGATCGTCGGGGCGGCGCTGCAGGAAGATGCCGACGTGATCGGATTGTCCATCCTGTCGGGGGCGCACAATCACATCTGCCCGCGGGTGATGGAACTGCTCAAGGAGAAGGGCCTCGAGGACGTCCTGGTCGTCATCGGCGGGATCATCCCGGACGTGGACATCGAGAAGCTGCGGAAGATCGGGATCAACGGCGGCTTCCTGCCGGGGACGCCGATGCAGGACATCATCGACTTCATCACCCGGAACGTGCGCACGCGCCTCGAGCGCGTCTGATCGCGCGGCCGGCCGCAATGGCTCAGACGCTCCTGCTCGCCGACGCCAGCCCAGCGATTCACCGGCTGCTCGAGCTCACCTTTGACGGGAAGCCGATCCAGGTGGTCGCGGTTCCGGATGGCGCCTCGGTGCTGGCCCGCCTGGAGAGCGATCCCCCGGACATTATCCTGGCCGACATCGCCATGCCTGCGCCGACCGGCTATGACATCGCGGCGCACGTGAAGCGGACGCCAGCCTTGTCGCGCATCCCGGTGGTGCTCCTCACCGGCGCCTTCGAGCCGGCGGATCCGGTCCGGGCACACGCGTGCGGCTGCGACGGCGTGCTGGCGAAGCCGTTCGATCCGGAGATCGTGCTGAGCCGCGTCATCGAGCTGCTCGCCGGCGCGGGCAGGTCGAGTGTGCAGCAGGGTGAGCCGGCAGGGGCGGCCCCCGGGAGCCGCCCTGAGGGCGAGACCGCCAAGCCAGCGGACTTGGACAGCTATTTCGAGCGTCTGGATGAAAGCCTCACGGCCCTGAGCCTTTCGCCGCCACCGGCTCCGGAGACGCCGCTGCCCAGGCTGCCGGACGCGCCGGCGTCGGGATGGGGGTCTGAATCGCGCACGGAAGAAACGATCGCCGCCCAGATCGACCCCGCGCTCGTGCGCGACATCGTCGAGCGCGTCGCCGAGCGGCTGATCCGCGCGGAGATCGAGCGGATCAAGGCGGAGATCCGGGAAGAGTGATCAGTTGAGAATGGAGAATTGAGCATTGAGAATTAGGAAAGGGAGATTTCTCCATTCTCCATTCTGAATTCTCAATTCGTCAGCGACAGCCCCATGTTGCCCAAAGGTTTCGATCACGCGCAGGTGGACCCGAAGTGGTACGCCTACTGGGAGGAGATTGGTGCGTTTCGCGCCGATCCGGCCAGCGGACGTCCGCGCTTCAGCATGGTGCTGCCGCCGCCCAACGTCACCGGCTCGCTGCACATCGGTCACGCCCTGAATCACACGCTTCCCGACATCATCGTGCGCTGGAAGCGGATGCAGGGGCTGGACGTGCTCTGGCTGCCAGGCACCGACCACGCCGGCATCGCCACGCAGAACGTCGTCGAGAAGCAGTTGGCGAAGGAAGGGAAGACGCGGGACGAGCTCGGACGCGAGGCCTTCGAGGCGCGCGTGTGGGAGTGGGTGCGCCAGAGCCACGACACGATCACCGGCCAGATGCGCAAGCTGGGCGACTCGGTCGACTGGTCACGCGAGCGCTTCACGCTCGACGAGCCGCTCAGCCGCGCGGTGCGCCGCGAGTTCGTCTCGCTGTACCGCGACGGTCTGATCTATCGCGATCAGTACATCGTCAACTGGTGCCCGCGCTGCCGGACGGCGCTGTCGGATCTCGAAGTGGTGCACCGCGAGACCGCCGGCAAGCTGTATTACGTCCGGTATCCTCGCGTCGACGGCGATGGCTTCCTGGTCGTGGCGACGACGCGGCCGGAGACGATGCTGGGGGATACCGCGGTGGCGGTGAACCCCGAGGACGAGCGGAACCGGCATCTGGTCGGCGCGCGGCTACGCCTGCCGATCGTCGGCCGGGAAATCCCGGTCATCGCGGATGCCTTTGTCGACCCTCAGTTCGGCACCGGTGCCGTGAAGGTGACGCCGGCGCACGACCCGAACGACTTCGCGATGGGGAAGCGGCACAGCCTGCCGGAGATCGCCGTCATCGGCGAGGACGGACGGATGACGGCCGCCGCCGGGGCCTACACCGGCCTGGATCGCACGAAGGCGCGCGCCGCCATCGTCGAAGCGCTGGAACGGCAGGGGCTGCTCGAGCGTGTTGACGATCACCGGCACGCGGTCGGCCACTGCGAGCGGTGCAGCACCGTGGTGGAGCCGCTCATCTCGCTGCAGTGGTGGGTGAAGATCGCGCCGCTCGCGTCCGAAGCGATCCGCGCGGTGGAGGAAGGCCGCATCCGGTTCGTCCCTGCAAACTGGACGAAGACGTACAACGAGTGGATGACGAACATCCACGACTGGTGCATCTCCCGGCAACTCTGGTGGGGCCACCGGATCCCGGCGTGGTACTGCGACACGTGCGGCGAGATGATCGTGGCGGAGGACACGCCCGCCGCCTGCGCGTGTGGCGGACCGCTGCGCCAGGAGACCGACGTGCTCGACACCTGGTTCAGCTCAGGGCTGTGGCCGTTCAGCACGCTCGGCTGGCCGGACGACACGGACGATCTGCGGCATTACTATCCGACGGACCTGCTGGTCACCGGCTTCGACATCATCTTTTTCTGGGTCGCCCGGATGATCATGCTCGGGCTGCGGTTTGCCGGAGACGTCCCGTTCCGCGACGTCTACATCACGGCCCTCGTGCGCGACGCGCAGGGGCAGAAGATGAGCAAGTCGAAGGGCAACGTCGTCGACCCGCTGCAGCTGATGGACGAGATCGGCGCGGATGCCCTCCGCTTCACGCTGGCCGCGATGGCGTCCCCGGGCATGGATATCGCGCTCTCCGAGGGTCGGCTCACCGGCTATCGGCAGTTCATCAACAAGATCTGGAACGCCTCGCGCTTCCTGCTGATGAATCTCGGCGACGATCCGGCGCGGCTGCCGGTGCCCGCCTTCGAGGGGCTCGCGCTCATCCATCGCTGGATCCTGCACCGGGTGAGCGTGCTGGCCCGCGAGCTCGAGGCGGCCCTCACCGAATACCGGTTCGACGTGGCCGCGCACCAGGTGTACCACTTCTTCTGGCACGAGTATGCCGACTGGTACATCGAGATGGTGAAGCCGCACCTGCAGGCCACGGGCGCCGAGCGCGACGAGGCGATCGCAGTGCTGCTCGACGTGCACGATCGCGTGCTGCGGATGCTCCACCCGTTCATCCCGTTCGTCACCGAAGAGATCTGGCAGACCATCCCGAAGCGGCGGGACGACGGCCTGGCGCGCGACGGCGTCCACCAGACGATTGCGCGTGCCACCTTCCCGACCTACGAAGCCGGCTGGATCGACGAGCGCGCGGCGGCCGCCATGACGTTGATCCAGGATGTGACCACTGCCATCCGGACTGCGCGGGCGGAGCGCGGCGTGCCGCCATCGCGAAAGCTGACGGCGCTCATCGATGGCGCCGCGCCGGACGATCGGCAGATCCTCACCGATGGCGCCGCCTACATCAAGCGCCTGGCCGGCCTCGACGAGCTCACTCTGGTCGAGCGCGTGCCGCGCAGCCCGGACACGGTGCGGCAGGTCGTCGGCCGGCTCCAGGTGCACATTCCCCTGGCGGGCATCGTCGACCGCGAGGCCGAGCAGGAGCGGATTCGCCGCGAGCTCGCGCGGCTGGACAAGCAGTTGACCGGCGTGCAGGCCAAGCTGGCCAACCCGGACTTTCGGGAGCGCGCTGACCCCGAGGTGGTCGAAGAGACCACACGGCAGCATCACGAGCTCGGGGAGCAGCGCGAGAAACTGACGCGGATTCTCGCGGAGCTGGTGGGATGAAAGTCATACCGTTCGGAGCGCTCGATCCGGGCGTCTACCGGGAACTGGTCCGGCGTGCCGTCGCGGAGGATCTCGGCTGGGGCGACATCACGACCAATGCCACCATCGACACGCACCAGCGGGCGCGCGGCACGCTGGTGGCGAAGGCGCCGTGCGTGCTCGCCGGGATTGCCATCGCCGAAGAGACATTCCGGCAGCTCGACCCGGTCGTGGTGTTCGAGGGCTTCAAGCGGGATGGCGATCTGTGCGAGCCGGGCGACGTGGTCGCCGAAGTGACCGGCTTCGCGAGTGCGCTGCTCACCGGCGAGCGGACCGCGCTCAACTTCCTGCAGCGCCTCTCCGGGATCGCCACGCTGACGCGCCGGTTCGTGGACGCCTCCGGCGGCCGCATCACCATCCTGGACACGCGCAAGACGACGCCGACGCTGCGCGAGCTGGAGAAATATGCGGTGCGCGCGGGCGGCGGCGTGAATCATCGCCACGCGCTCGATGACGGCGTGCTCATCAAGGACAATCACATCCGGCTGGCCGGAGGCATCAAGGAAGCGCTGGCCCGGATGCGGGAGACCAAGCCCGAGATGTCGATCGAAGTCGAGGTGCAGTCGCTCGACGAAATCGCGGAGGCCCTGTCCGGCGAGGCCGACATCATCCTGCTCGACAACATGACCCCCGACCAGGTGCGCGAAGCGGTCCGGCGGGTTGGCGGCCGCGCGAAGATCGAGATCTCCGGCGGCGTCACGCTCGATCGGATGCCGGCGCTCGCCGCGAGCGGCGCGGAGTACGTCTCGATCGGCGCGCTGACGCACTCGGCGCCTGCAGTCGACCTGAGCTTCGAAATCGAACCGGTCTGAGGCCGGAGGCCTGAGCGGCGGATTGATGGCCAACCCGAGTCTCCCGGACGAATTCGCCGGGGCGCTGGACGCTGCCGGCTCCCGGCTCGGTCCGTTCCAGCACCGCGTCACCTGGTTTCCAACCATCGGCTCGACCAACGATCTCGCGATGACGTCGGCCGCGAGCGGCGCGCCCGAGGGGACGACGATCGTCGCCGACGAACAGACCGCGGGCAGGGGCCGCCGCGGGCGCACCTGGTTCTCACCGCCCGGCAGCGGGCTGTATGTCTCGGTGGTGCTGCGACCGGCCGCACCTGACGTGCTGACGCCGGCGGTCACGCTCCTCACGCTCGCGGCGGGCGTGGCGCTCGCCGAAGGGATCCGCGCCGCGACCGGCTTGCCCGTCAACATCAAGTGGCCGAACGACCTGGTGATCGGGCGCCGCAAGCTCGCGGGCATCCTGGCGGAGGCGGTGTCCGCCACCGGCGGCGTGCAGGCGATCGTCCTCGGATTCGGCATCAATATCCGTCCGGCTGCCTACCCGCCGGATCTCGCGCCGCGCGCGACCTCGCTCGAATCGGAGTTGGGACGCGGCGTCGACCGCGGCCTGGTCCTGGCCGAGGCACTAGCGGGACTGGCGGCGCGCTATGATGAGCTGCGCGCCCGCCGCTTCGATAACATTCTCGGCGCGTGGCGCACGCTCGCGCCTGGCAGCCGCGGGTCGCTGGTGGAGTGGGCGACGCCGTCCGGCCCCCGTCACGGCCGTACGGAAGGCATCGACGACACGGGCGCGCTGCTCGTCCGGACGAGCGACGCGGTGGAGCGGATCGTGGCGGGGGAGATCGTCTGGAAGTGACAGTCGGACCCCAGGCTTCAGGCTGCGGGCCGCAGGCCCTGTCACGAAGCTCTTGTCTGGCTCGAAGCTCGTAGCCCGTAGCCCTGGACCTTGTCATGCTTCTCGCCATTGACGTCGGCAACACCAATATCGTCGTCGGCGTGTTCGATGGCACGTCCCTGCTGGCCAGCTGGCGCCTGCTGACGCTCCGCGAACGGACGGCCGACGAAGTCGGGCTGCTCATCACCGGCCTCTTCCGTCATCACGGGCTCGAACCATCCGCCATCGACAGCGTCGTCGTCGGCTCGGTCGTTCCGCCGCTCACGCCGATCATCTCGGGCATGGTGCAGCGGTACTTCGGCCGGGAGCCGCTGGTGGTCGATCCGCGGACGAACGCCGGGATGCCGATCCTGTACGAGCGTCCGGCGGAGGTCGGCGCCGATCGGATCGCCAACAGCATCGCGGCCTTCGAGCGCTATGGCCGGCGGGCGCAGCCGATCGTCATCGCCGACCTCGGCACGGCGACCACCTTCGACGTGGTGACCGAGCGCGGGGAATACCTGGGCGGAGTCATCTGTCCCGGGCCGCAGATTGCGGCCGATGCCCTCTTCCAGCGCGCGGCACGGCTGCCGCGCGTCGATGTGCGGAAGCCGAAGACGGTCGTGGGGCAGACGACGATCGGCGCCATCGAGTCCGGGCTGTTCTACGGTTACCTCGGCATGGTGGAAGGGCTCATGACGCGGATCGCCGGCGAGCTCGGTCGAGCGATCGTGGGCGTGGCCACCGGCGGCCTCGCGCCGCTCGTGGTCCCCCGAGACCACCGTTTTCGAAGCCACGGAGCCGGATATCACGCTGCAGGGCTTGCGGATTATTTGGGAGAGGAACGTAGAACGTCGAACGTAGAACGTCGAACGCAGGAAGGGAGTTCTTTTTTTTCGTTCTTCGTTCTCCGTTCGTCAGCGACAGAGTTCCCCATGGATCCCGATCAGTACTGCCGCGATCTCGAAACCTATCTCTGCCGCAAGAACGACGGTCATCTCGTTCGCATCGTCGGGCCATCCTTCGATCGGGTGCGCGGGTGGGCCGCGCAGGGGATTCCCTTCAAGGTGGCGGCGCGCGGCATCGATCGCTATTTCGAGCGCTACTACGCGAAGGGACCGCGCCGGCGGCCGGTGCGCATCGACTTCTGCGAGGCCGACGTGCTCGATGTGTTCGACGAGTGGCGGCGCGCCGTGGGCCTCGCCGGACGGATTCCCGCCGTGGACGTGTCAGCGGAGGCAGGCTCAGGGCCGGAAGATCCTGCGCACGCGCCCCGAGGTCCGTCGCTTCCGGCCCACCTCGAACGCGTGCTCGTGCGGCTCACGATGGTGCGGACGCGCCAGGATCTCGACGAGGCGGTGCAGGCCACGATCGAGCGCGTCGTCCGTGAGCTCGATGCCGGGCTGAGCGTCGCGCGGACACTCCGTGGATCGGCGCGCACGCAATTCGTCGAGCGGCTGGTGGCCCTCGACCGCGAGTTGCTCGACATCGCCGCGTCCGTCCTGGCGCCGGACGCCCGCGAGCGGCTGGCGCGCGAGGCGGCCGACGAGCTGGCGCCGTTCCGATCGCGCATGGCGCCCGACGTGTACGAGGATGCGCTCGATGCCTGCCGCCGGCGACTGGTGCGCCAGCAGTGGGCGCTGCCGACGCTGTCGCTGTGATGCTGAGCCCCGGATCGGAGCTTACCGTGATCATCGAGAAGCCTGCGGCGGGCGGGCGGATGATCGCGCGGCACGAGGGGCAGGTGCTGCTCATCGACCAGGCGATTCCGGGCGAGCGACTGCGCGTGCGGGTCTCGCGCGTGCAGAAGACGCTCGCGTACGCCGAGCCGGTCGAGATCCTCGACGCATCGCCGGATCGGCGAGACCCCGGTCCGGACTGGACCTGCGGCGGCTGTGCCTTCGCGCACGTCGCCTACACGCGTCAGCCCTCCCTCAAAGGCGAGATTCTGCGGGATGCGCTGGCGCGGATTGGCGGGGTGCAACTCGACGGCCCCATTCCGGTCGCCCCTTCGCCGCAGGACACCGGCTATCGCCTGCGCGCCCGGCTGCATGTCCGGGGGCGTCGCATCGGGTTCTTTCGCGAAGGGACGCACGAGCTGTGCGATGCGGCTGGTACGCGCCAACTGCTGCCGTCGACGCTGGCCTCACTCGCCTCGCTCGAACACGCACTCGGTCGGGTTCAGGCGGGAAGCGTGACCGACATCGACCTGGCCGAGAACGTCGAGGCGACGGATCGGGCGGTTCACCTGGGGCTCGCAGCGGGGGCACCGCCGCTGCCGGCAGACGCGTTCGACACGGTCGAGGGCGTCACCGGCCTGAGCTGGTCCGGTGCTGGAAGCCACGGCTCTCGCGAGGGCGGGCAGCCGTTCGTCACCGATTCGCTCCCGGTGGGCGGGAGTGGCGCCACGGTCCATCTCCGCCATCACGTGCAGTCCTTCTTTCAATCCAACCGCTACCTGCTGCCGCACTTCCTCGGTCGCGTGGCCGACCGTGTCCCGCCGGGCCGCGTCCTCGACCTTTATGCCGGCGTCGGACTGTTCGCGGCCGCGCTCGCCGCGACTGGCGACCGGGAGGTGGTCGCGGTCGAGGGCGATCGCCATAGCGCCGCGGATCTCGCCGTCAACGCCGCGTCGTACCCGGCGACGCTCGAGACCGCCCATAGCCCGGTGGAAGTGTTTCTCGCCGACGTCGATGATGCGGCGGCTGTTCAGGCGACCGTGCTGGTCGATCCGCCGCGGACCGGCCTCTCACCCGAGGCGTTGAAGGGGATCCTGCGGATCCGTCCGGCGCACCTGGTTTATGTCTCGTGCGATGTGGCGACGCTTGCGCGGGATGTGAAGACGGTGATCGCGGCCGGCTACGGCGTCGCGCACGTGGAGGCGTTCGACCTGTTTCCGAACACCGCCCACGTGGAGAGCCTGATCGTAATGGAGGTGAATTGAGAATTTAGAATTGAGAATAGCGAAAAGCCTGGAGCACCTTTCTCAATGCTGAATTCTTCATTCGCAATTTATTAGCGGCACGCTTCGATAAACCCCTCGAAGAGGGCGCGGAATTCGCCCGTCCGCCAGAAGTTCTCCGGATGCCACTGCACGGCGAGGCAGAAGTGCTTCGACGGCATCTCGACGCCTTCGATGACGCCATCGGGCGCGGTCGCGCAGACCTGCAGCCCCGCGGCGAGGTCGAGAATCGCCTGGTGATGCCGGCTGTTCACCGCGCACGTATCGCTCTCGTCGAGCGTTTCGCTCATCAGCTTCCAGAGCAGGCTCTCGCCGGTGAGCCACACGTCATGCGCGATCGCGTAGGCCGGTGTCGACACCTGGTGATTGAGCGCGCGTTCGACCGCTGACGGAATGTCCTGGACCAGCGTCCCCCCGCAGGCGACGTTCAGCACCTGCGCGCCGCGGCAGACCGCCAGGATCGGCAGGTCCGTGGCGAGCGCCTGCTGGACGAGGGCGATCTCGAACGTGTCGCGCTCCGGCTTGGCGCGCACCACGGACGCGTGCGGCGTCTGCCCGTAGCGCTGTGGGTCCACATCCCCACCGCCGGTGAGCAGCAGCCCGCGGACCGTGGCGAGCGCCGCGTCCGGTGCCGTGGCGCCCGGCGTCAACACCAGGGGCTCGCCTCCGCTGCGGCGTATGGACTCGAGATAGTCGGGGAGGGCCGAACACGCGGCGACACCGATCACTGGCGGCATACGTCTCCTGGCCGGGCTACATCCTGGCGGGCACCTCGATCCCCATCAGATCGAGCGCCCGCGTCAACTGGTCGCGGAAGTAAATAACGCCGGCCGCACGCCACCTGCGCACATCGGCCTCTTCCTCGTTGAGGATCGAGTACCGATGATAGAAGGCGTTGAACATTTGCGCCAGCCCGAAGGCGTACTTCGCCAGCACGGAAAATTCCAGCGACCGGACGACCTGGTCGACGATGGCGTCGAGACGGCCGGCTTCGAGGACGAGGGCCCACAGGTCGTGCTGCCCGTCGCGCCCGTCGAGCTCCGCCGCGGGCACCTGCGCGATCCCGTCCAATAACGCCGCGGCCTGAACGCCTTCGCGCTCGGCCAGCCTGTGGAAGATGTTGTTCGCGCGCACCGCGGCATATTGGAGATAGGGTCCGCTCTCGCCCTCGAAGCTCAGAGCCTCGTCGATGTCGAACGCAATGACCTTGCCGCGCGAAAATTTCACCATGAAGTAGCGGACCGCGGCCACCGCGATCTGTCCGGCGATGCGGTCGCGCGTGCCGGCGTCGAGGTCGGCGTTCCGCCGCCCCACTTCCTCCGCCGCCTTCGCCGTCAGCGTATCCAGCAGGTCGTCGGCCTTCACGCCCTGGCCCTTGCGGCCCGAGACCTCGACGAACGGCCGGGCGCTGTCTTCCTCGGCGATCGCGTATCCGAGCTCGCGCGCGGTGTTCGGCGACAGCGCGACCATCTCGTACGAGAAATGGACCGACCGGTCGGCCTCCTCCGCGTAGCCCATCGCCCGCAACGCCTGGCCGAGCAGCGCCTGCAGGTAGGACTGGCGGACGTCGATGACGTTGTAGATGCGCGACGCGTGTCCGAACGACGGCGCATCCTTCTCGCTCGGGGTCGCCTCGGACGTCGTCGACCAGAGCGGCCGGCCTGCGGGATCGTGCGTGAACACGCGGTAGTGGAAATCGACGCCGAGCTTGCCCAGCTTCCAGAACTGGTACGCGATGTCCTTGCCGACGTAGGTGACGGTCCCATTCGAGCGCACGATGACCTTCTCGCGCGACTCGCCCTCTTCCTCGGCCGGCTCCTCGGGTTCGCGGTCGCCGCCTTCCTCGATCCGCATCACCCAGCACCCGGCCAGCCGCCCCTGCGTCTGGAGGAACACCGCGCCCTGCGCCTTCAGGATCTCGAACGCGCGGTTCCAGAAATGCAGGCGGAGGATGTCGCTCTCCCAGGCGAGCAGGTCGTAGCCGACGTTCAGCCGTCGCATCGTCTCGAGATGGCGCCGGACGATACGGTCGGCGACGAAGGCGGCCATTTCCGCGATGTCGTTGCCGCCGTGCTCGATGGCATGGAGGGCCGCGGCGCGGACGTCGAGCCGTGCCTTGTCCTGCTCGTACCACTCGGTCACGTGCGCGTACAAATCCCAGCAGGTGTAATCGAAGCGCTCGCCTTCGGCGAGCGTCCGGACGGCCGCCAGGTCACGGTGCTCGAGCTCACGAAAGCCGACCACCACGTCGGCCACCTGGACGCCGGTGTCGTCGATGTAGTTCTGCACTTCGACCGGCGCGCCCGAAAAGCGCAGCGCCCGGACGAGGGTGTCGCCGAGCGCGACGTTCCGAAGATGCCCGATGTGCGCGGCCTTGTTGGGATTGATCGCCGTGTGCTCGACGATGGTCTTGGTGCGATCGGCGGCTGCCGGGGTGGGCGGCGCCGAGCCAAGCCGCGCCGCCAGGAAGGCCGGGCGATCGAGAAACGCATTCAGGTAGCCGTTTGGCGCCACCTCGATGCGAGAAACGCCCGGGATCGGTCCCAGCGCGACGGCCAGCTCCTGCGCAATCGCGCGCGGCGCCTTGCGCACCAGGCGCGCGAGCGGGAAGGCGATGGCAATGGCCAGGTCGCCGAGCGCGCGAGTCGGCGGCATCTCGACGGCGATCTCCGGCGCGTCGATCGCGGGATAGAGACGGCCGATGGTCGTCGCGACGGCCTCGCGGATCGCGTGTTCAACGGGCAGCAGCATGGTCGGTGTGGTTTGACTCGTTTGAAGGCGTGCGGTTACGATGTCGTGCGTCGGTGCGGCGTCCTGATGGTGCGCGCCGATGGGTTCAGCTCAAAGGGACCGCGCCTCCGGCCAGGTGACCGGCACGCGCGTAGTCGTCCGGCGTGTTGATGTTGAAGAGCAGCATCTGCTCCGGTCCGAATCGGGCGACTTCGAGCGGCGTGATGGCGCGCACTCGCACATCCTCCAGCAGCTCCTTCAGCTTCAGACGCCCGTGGTCCAGCCGGTGGCCGATCGCCGCGAGACAGCTCGTGCGGTACGAGGCGCACAGCGGATGGTAGCCATCGTCGCTGCCTACCAGCGCGGCGTCCACCTCGCGTCCCGCGTCGACGAGAAAGCGGAGAAACGGCGCCGAGAGAAACGGCATGTCGCAGGCGACCACCAGCAGTTGCGGCGCCGCGCACGCCCGGAGCGCCGTGTACAGGCCGCCGAGCGGGCCGCAGCCGGGCCGCTCGTCCGCCACGACGCGGACGCCCGCCGGCACGGCGCGCTCGGACTGGTCCGGTGCACGCACACCGACGAGCAGGATGTCGTCGGTCAGCTCGTGGAGCACGGCGGCCTGCCGCGCGAGCAGGGTGCGGCCGTCGATCTCGAGCGTGCTCTTGTCGCGGCCACCCAGTCGCGTGCCGCGGCCACCGGCGAGAATGGCCGCGCTCACGCGTGGCGTTCCAGCATCGGCGCGGGCTGTGGGGCCCGGCGTCTCGCGCATGCGCAACCTCCGGCCTAAGTTACCAGAAAAATGAGCGAAGCAGGTATCGGGCGCGTCATCGTGGCGAGCCTTCATCAGGCGATCGGCGACGTTCTTCCCTCGCGCCTCGACTTCTACGAGAACTGGCTGAGCGCCGAGGGGCTGCGCGGCGGCACGATCGGCCAGGCGCAGTTGTCGGCGGTCCTCAGCTTTCTGCGTCGCGAAGGCGACGCCTATTCCATTATCATGACGCAAGCCGGCTCGTACGCCGCCGACTGGACGGTGGACGGGCTTCGGCGCGGCGCTCGTTCGTCGGGAGGCATCGCCCCGGCGTGGCTCCGGCGACGCCGCATTCTCCGGCTGGGTGCGCAGCTCGTCCGGGACGGCTGGGTGCGCAGCCGCGCCACCGTCCGCCGCGGACGCGGCGCCGCGCGGCTGGTCATCACCCACTCCGTCTTCTGCGATGTCCGCGAGCCGTCGCCCACGCCGCTCTGCGAATTCTATGCGGCGGCGGTCACCCGGCTGTTCGAGCGCTTCGCGCTGCCGGCTCACGTGGAGATCGAGAGTTGCCGGGGCACCGGCGGCAGCGAATGCACGCTGACGATCGCCGTCAGCGCGGCGGCCGAGGAGCCGGCCCCTTCGGAAGTTCGTCTCTCATGAACGTGCACGTCCCCGAACGTCCCTGCCTCCACGCCTCCGCGCGCATGGCTGCGCTTCTCGTCGGTCTGCTGGTGCTCGGCCTCGCTCCCGGCGTGGCGGCGCAGGCGCCCGCCTCTCCGGGACGCGTGCTTGTCCTGCCGTTCACCGACGTCCGTCACGTCGGCCGGATCTACTGGATGTCGGAAGGCGCGGCCGTCCTCCTCGGCGAGGATCTGGCGCGGCTCGATCAGCCGGTCGTGGCGCGGGAGGATCGGCGGCGCGCCTTCGAGCAGCTGCAGATCCCGCTCAATGTCGAACTGACCGACGCCACGGCGATCCGCGTCGCCCGGCTGGTCGGCGCGACCCGGATCATCCGCGGCACGCTCCGGCTCGAAGACGGCAAGGACTCGAAAGACGGGGAGACGCTGGTCGCGCGGGTGCGGCAACTGCACATCGACACCGGCCGGATGGACGCACCGGTCGACCTGCGGGCCCCGCTCAAGGACCTCTTCAGCCTGTGCGCGCGGATGGCGCAGGCGCTCGCGCCGCATGCGACCATCAGCGAGGCGGCGCTCGTCGCCAATCATCCCTCCCTCGATGCCTTCCAGGACTACATCAAGGGCCTGCTCGCGCAGGATCCGGCGACGCGCGTCCGCTACCTGCGCTCGGCGATCGCCCTGGCGCCCGGGCTCGATCGCGCCCGCCTGGCGCTCTGGGCCGTGTACAGCGACCAGGGCGAGGACGACCAGGCGCTCGCCGTCGTCCGCGAGGTGAGCGAGGACTCCGGCCTCCGGACGCAGGCGCGCTTCCGGGCCGCGCTCTCGCTCATCCGCCTGAAGCAGTACGGCGACGCCGAGAGCACGCTGTCCGCGCTCTCCCGCGAGACACCGGCGGCCGCCATCCTCAACGACCTCGGGATCGTGCAGTTGCGGAGCACAGGCTCGGGAGATTTGAAACGGGCGGCGTACTTCTTCACGGAAGCCACGAAGGCCAATCCGGATCATGCCGACTACTTCTTCAACCTGGGCTACACCTACTGGCTGCAGCACGATGCGCACGCCGCCATCTACTGGCTGCGCGAAGCCGTGCGGCGACATCCCGCCGACGGGGCGGCGCACTTCGTGCTGGCCGTGGCGCTCAGCGCGTCGGGAGAGCAGGCGCAGGCCGAACGCGAGCGCGCGCTGGCCGGCCAGCTGTCGTCCGACTACGCGGATCGGATCCGGAAGGCGGCGCCGGGCATGCCGGTGGTGCCGCGAGGCCTGGCCCGGATCGATACGGTCCTCGGCGGGCCGCCCGATGTGTCGGGCGTGCTCAGCGACAGCCGGCAGGAGGATCGTGACGCCACCGCGGCGTTCTATCTCGAACGGGCGCAGCGCCTGGCCGGCGAACACGACGATCGCGCGGCGATTGCCGACCTGAAGCGCTGTCTCTTTCTGTCGCCGTACGATGCTGACGCCCAGCTGCTGCTCGGCCGGGTGTATCTGCGGCTGCGCCGGACGAAAGAAGCGATCAGCGTGTTGAAGATCTCGCTGTGGAGCGAAGAGACCGCGGACGCGCACGCCGCGCTGGCGCAGGCCTATCTGCAGGCGGGCAACCGCGACGGCGCGCGCAGCGAAGCGACCCGCGCGCTCGCGCTCGATCCCGCGGTCGACGGCGCGCAATCCGTGCTGGATCGCCTGAAGGCGACCGCCAAGCCATCGCCAAAACGCGGCGCGGCGCGGCCGCAGCCGTAGTCGGGCCGTGTTAGAATCGGCACACCTTACATGACCGACGGACCGCTCCCTGACGGCCGGGAGTTTCCTCTCAACGGCAAGCCACTCGTCTTCCTGTTCATGGCCGCCGCCGTCGTGTCGGTGGTGATCTTTCTCTGTGGCGTGCTCGTCGGCCGCGGTGTCCGCGCGCAGGTGAACGCCCAGGCCGCCGCTGCTCCCTTCGGGGCGCCGGCAGGCGCCGGGCTCGTCACGCCGGCGGGCGATCCATCGGCCACACCCGACGTGCCCGCGACGGCTACGCCAGCGGCCGGGCCCGCGTCGACCAGTCAGCCGCCGCTGACGTACTACGATCGTCTGGAAGCGAAGACGCCGCCCGCCGAGCATCTGGTCACGGGTGGTGCGGCCGCGGCGACGCCGGCTTCTCGAGCGGCGATGCCCGATCCGCCGGATGCGGTGGAGGAGTCGGATGCCCAGGCGCCGGCGGCGCCAGCCGCGGCCTCCTTGCCGGCTGATCCGGCGCTCGCGCCGTCGGGTGGCCCTGGCTTCGCGGTGCAGGTCGCGGCGCTGCGCGATCGTCAGGAAGCCGACGCCGTGGCCCATCGCCTGGTCACCAAGGGTTACCGCGCCTACGTGGTGCCGCCGGCCAGCGGAGGGCCCGCCGTGTTCCGTGTGCGCGTCGGGAAGTTCAACACGCGCGCGCAGGCACAGGCGGCGGCCAACAGGCTCCGGAAAGAAGAGCAGTTCAAGCCCTGGATTACGCGCTAGCCATCATCTCGGGCGCCTTGCTGGCGCTCAGCTTCCCCAAATTCGGCCATCCCGCGCTGGCGTGGCTGGCGCTGCTGCCACTGCTCGTGGCGCTCGGCGGCGGCCCTGGTCCGCGGCGTCGCGTCCCCGGCGCCGGTCGCGCGTTCCTGCTCGGTCTCGTCACGGCGGCCGTGTATTTCGGCGGGACGCTGTACTGGGTGACGGCCGTGATGGCGAACTTCGGCGACCTGTCGACGCCCATCGCCGTCGGCGTGAACATCATCTTCGTCGCCTATCTCGCGCTCTATCCCGCGCTGTTCGCCCTCGTGATGGCCTTTCTCGTACGCCGCATCGGCGCGGCCGCCGTGCTGCTCGCGCCGGCCGTGTGGGTGGCGACGGAACTGGGACGGGCGCGCCTGTTCACCGGATTTCCCTGGGTGCTGCTCGGCTACAGCCAGACGCCGTTGCTGCCGATCGCGCAACTGGCCAGCATCGTCGGCGTATACGGTCTGTCCGCGCTGGTGGCGCTCGTGAGCGCGGCGCTCGCTTATCTGTTCATCGCAGCCGGCAGCCGACGCTACGTGCCGATCGCACTCACGGTGGCGGGGGTCATGGCGGTCGGCTTCTGGGGCGGGCGGCGCCTGCACGACAGCCGGCTGACGCACGAGGGAACGGCCATCAGTGTGGGGCTGGTTCAGGGCGATGTGCCGCAGAACGAGAAGTGGGATGCGGCCCGAAGCGGCTCGGTGTTCCAGACGTATCTGCACCTGAGCCGCGTGGCCGCGAGTCATGGCGCGCAGGTGATCATCTGGCCGGAAGCCTCGACGCCGTTCGTCTTCGGCGGCGACCCGCTCGGGACGAGGGCGGTCGAAGATCTCGCGCGGGAGACGCACACGACGCTGCTGGTCGGCAGCGACTGGATCGAGCAGGGGGCGACACCGCGCTACTACAACGCCGCGATTGTCGTGAACCCGGCGGGACAGGTCGGCGGGCTCTACAAGAAAATGCACCTGGTGCCGTTCGGCGAGTACGTGCCCCTGAAGACCGTGTTCTTCTTCGCCGCGCCCCTCGTGCAGGCGGTCTCGAACTTCTCGGCCGGCACCGAGCCGACGCTGCTGCCGCTCGATGGTCATCCGGCCAGCACGGCAATCTGCTACGAGATTGTGTATCCTGAGCTGGTCAGGCGTTTCGTCGTCGAAGGCAGCCAGTTGCTGACGACGATTACCAACGACGCCTGGTTCGGGCGATCGTCGGCGCCGTACCAGCACTTCGAACAGGCCTCGCTGCGGGCTGTCGAGGAAGGCCGCTACCTGGCGCGCGCGGCGAACACGGGGATCAGCGGCTTCGTCGATCCGTATGGCCGGGTCATCTCGCGGTCGAACCTGTTCGAGCCGCTGACGATGGTCGGCACCGTGCGGTTCCTGACCGACCGGACGATTTACAGCCGCATCGGGGATCTGTTCGCGTGGTTGTGCGTCGCGATCGCGATCGGCGCGTTCCTGGCCGCCTGGAGGACAGGAATCGGGCGTGTCCCGGACTGATGCCGCTCCAGGCCAAGCGATGTGAGTATCATGCCGAGCGCCCGGTGAGGGCGCGAGGTACAGGTGGCGGGGGTGGGGCCCCGCCACGAACTTGAGAGAAGTTGACTCCCTTATGCCTCTCGTCCTCGAAGATCTTATCCGCCGGTACCAGGACCTTGCCAAACGCTCCGCTGATTTGCGGAGCTATCTTTGAGGCCTCCAATCCTCTTCACGAACTGAACGCCCTCGAGGCGCGCGCCTCCGAGCCGGATTTCTGGAAGGACCAGGCCGCGGCGCAGAAGGTGCTGCAGCGGCGGCGCCGGCTCGAACAGGAGCGCGACCTCATCGAGTCGCTCCGGCGGCGCAGCGACGACCTCGCCGTGATCGTCGAATGGGCCGGGCAGGGCGAAGCTGTCGGCGAGGAGCTCCAGCAGGGCCTCGACGATCTCGACGCAGAGGTCC
>JANWLS010000183.1 GCA_025450765.1 Vicinamibacterales bacterium
CGGCGGCGCTCGCCTATGGGCTCGCTACGCAGAAGAACGAAACGCTCGCGGTGTTCGACTTCGGCGGCGGCACCTTCGACATCTCGATCCTCGAAGTGGGCGACGGTGTCATCGAGGTGAAGTCGACCAACGGCGACACGCACCTCGGCGGCGACGATCTCGACGACCGGATCATCAACTGGATGGTCGCGGAGTTCCGCAAGACCGACGGCATCGATCTGAGCAAGGACCGGATGGCCGTGCAGCGGCTGAAGGAAGCGGCGGAGAAGGCGAAGATCGAGCTCTCGTCGCTGATGGAAACCGACGTCAACCTGCCGTTCGTCACGGCCGATGCGTCAGGCCCGAAGCACCTGGCGATGACGCTCACGCGGGCGAAGTTCGAGCAGCTGGTCGACGACCTGCTGCAGAACGCGATGGGCCCGGTGAAGCAGGCGATGGCGGACGCGGGCCTCTCGCCGGCGCAGATCGACGAGGTCGTCCTCGTCGGCGGCTCGACGCGCGTGCCGAAGGTGCAGCAGCTCGTGCAGCAGTACTTCGGCAAGGAGCCGCACAAGGGCGTCAATCCGGATGAAGTGGTGGCAGTCGGCGCCGCCGTGCAGGCGGGCGTGCTCGCCGGCGAGGTCAAGGACATGCTGCTGCTCGACGTGACGCCGCTCTCGCTGGGTGTTGAGACCCAGGGTGGCGTGATGACGACGCTCATTCCGCGGAATACGACGATTCCGACGCGCAAGAGCGACCTCTTCTCGACGGCGGCCGACAACCAGACGAGCGTGGAAATCCACGTGCTCCAGGGCGAGCGCTCGCTCGCGCGCGACAACCGGACCCTGGGCCGCTTCCACCTCGTGGGCCTGCCGCCCGCGCCGCGCGGCGTGCCGCAGGTCGAGGTGAGCTTCGACATCGACGCGAACGGCATCGTGAACGTCTCGGCGAAGGACCAGGCGACGGGGAAGGAACAGAAGATCACCATCACCTCCTCGTCGGGCCTGAGCAAGAACGACGTCGATCGGCTGGTCCGCGAGGCCGAGAGCCACGCGGCGGACGACAAGGATCGGCGTGAGCTCATCGAGGTGCGCAATCAGCTCGATGCGCTGAGCTACTCGGTGCAGAAGACGCTCGACGAGCATCGGGCGAAGCTGGCCGCCGACAAGGTGGCCGCGGTGGAATCGGCCCTCGCGTCCGCGAGGACCGCCGCGTCGGGCGAGGACGTCGCGGCGATTCGGCGCGCGCTCGAGGAGTTGCAGCGCGCGTCGCATGCAGTGGCCGAATCGCTCTATCAGGGCCAGGCCAACGGGACGTCCGATGCCGGTGCGCCGGCCGGCGGCTCCGAGGTGAAGGATGCAGAAGTGGTCGACGGCGAATACGTCGAAAGCTAAGGAGGACACGTCATCATGACTCTTGTGCGTTGGGATCCATTTCGTGACGCGGCGGCTCTCCAGGCGCGGATGAACCGTGTGTTCTACGGCCAGGCGGGCAGCGAAGACCTGTCGGGGCGCTGGGCGCCGGCCGTGGACATCTACGAGTCGCCCGGGGCGCTCTTCCTGAAGGCGGAGCTTCCGGACGTGAAGCGCGAGGACATCCACATCACCGTGGAGAACGGCCTGCTCACGCTCTCGGGTGAGCGGAAGGCCGACAGCGAGGTCCGCCAGGAGCAGTATCACCGCGTCGAGCGGAGCTACGGCCCCTTCAGCCGGTCGTTCTCGCTGCCGACGAGCGTGGACGGCTCGAACGCCTCGGCCGAGTACAAGAATGGCGTGCTGACGGTGCGGCTCCCGCGCCGCGAGGACGCCAAGCCGAAGCGGATCGACATCCAGACGGCGGCGTAAGGGGAAGACAGGGCCACGGGCCCGATGTCTGTGGCCTGAGGCCCGCGGCCTGCCAGTGGCAGGTGCGCGGGCTTTTTTTCTTGCCGCGCTCCTGCCCTTGTTGCTAGGCTGGAGTGTTATGGATGCTGAAGAGCCATTGATGGAAGCCGTCGAGCTGCAGCCGGTCCCCCTTGCCGCCCCGCGCATTCCCGAGGAGCCGGTGGAGCCGCCGACGAGCCGCTTCCTGTTCGTCGACATCGCCGCACTGCGCGCCAAGCAGCTCCGGCGGGGGGCCCTCCCGCGCCTGGACCTCGCCACCATGCCCCTGACCCGCGGGGAGTCGGCCCACAAGCCCGAGCGCGTGGCGATGGAAGAAGTTCGGCGGGGCCTCGTGCCGTACATCGCGCCCGAAGCCCACGAGCCGCCGGCCGAAGAAACAACGTAGCCGCGGCTCTCGTCAAAGGACGCAGGAGCTGGCCATGATCGAATTCGGTCTCTTTACGAGTCTGATCGGCGCGGCGCTCGTCGTCTCGGCGATCGCCTTCGTGGGCATCGTGGCGATCCGCCTGGTCGTCGGGCTCGTACTGCTGCCCATCAAGCTGATATTCAGCCTGCTGATGCTGCCGCTGGCCCTCATTCTCGCCGTGCCGGTGCTGGCAATCGGCCTGGGCATCGGGCTGGTGGGCGCGGTCGTGCTCCTGACGGTCGGCTCCATCATCCTGCTACCCATCGCCTGCATCGTCGCGGTGATCTGGGCGCTCACGCACCATCGGGATACGGCGACGGCATAGCGCCGCGATCCCGCTCGTACGCCTCCGCCATTCTCAGAATCGTTTCTTCCTCGAACGGTCTGCCGGTCACGTGCAGTCCGATGGGAAGTCCCGCGCGCGTGAGGCCGCACGGCACACTCACCGCGGGGAGGCCCGCCAGGTTGGCGCTCACCGTGAAGACGTCATTGAGATACATCCGGAGCGGATCGTTCACCTGCTCGCCGAGCCTGAAGGCGGGCGCCGGCGCCGTCGGCAGCGCGATCGCATCCACCTGCGCGAACGCACGCGTGTAGTCTTCGGCGATGAGCGTGCGCACCTGCTGCGCCTTCACGTAGTACGCCTCGTAGTAGCCGGCGCTGAGGACGTAGGTGCCGAGCAGGATCCGCCGTTTCACCTCCGCACCGAACCCCAGATCGCGCGTCTTTCGATACATGGCGGCCAGCGCGCCCTCCGAGGTGCCAGGGGCGCGCGCGCCATACCGGACGCCGTCGTAGCGGGCCAGGTTCGAGCCCGCTTCGGCTGTCGCAATCAGGTAATAGGTCGGAATGGCATACGCGGCGCGCGGCAGCTGCACATCGACCAGGTGGGCGCCTCGGGCGCGCAGCGTCTCGAGCGCGGTGGTCGTGGCCTGCAGAACGTCCGGGTCGACGCCTTCCTGCAGCAGATGCTTCGGTACGCCGATTCGTACACCCCGCACGTCGCCGGTGAGCGCCGCTGAATAATCCGGGACGGCCTCACGCGAGGAGGTTGCATCGGCTGGATCCTCACCGGCGAGCACCGACAGCGCCCGGGCCACGTCCTCCACGCGGCGCCCGATCGGCCCCACCTGATCGAGCGACGAGGCGAACGCGATGAGGCCATAGCGCGAGACGCGGCCGTAGGTCGGCTTCAACCCGACGACCCCGCACAACGCGGCGGGCTGGCGGACCGATCCGCCGGTGTCGGACCCGAGCGCGATCGGCACGAGCGCCGCCGCCACCGCGGCCGCCGACCCGCCGCTCGATCCGCCTGGCGTCCGGTCGAGATCCCACGGGTTGTGCACCGGCCCTGCCGCGGAGCTCTCGTTCGAGGATCCCATCGCGAACTCGTCGCAGTTCGTCTTGCCGACGATGATGGCGCCGGCCGATTCGAGCCGCGAGACGACGGTCGCGTCGTAGGGAGAACGATAGCCGGCGAGGATGCGGGAGCAGGCGGTGGTCGGCAGCTCGCGTGTGCAGAGGTTGTCCTTCACGGCGACCGGAACCCCGGCGAGCGGCAGGGCGTTGAGCGCGTCGCGCGAGCGGGCGCGGAGCGCGTCGAGCGCACGCGCGCGTCCGAGCGCCTGTTCGGCACCGACGGCCGTGAACGCGTTGAGCCGCGCGTTCTCCTGCTCGATGCGCACAAGCGCCTCGCGACAAATCTCTTCGGCGGATCGCGCGCCGCTGACGATGACGTCGCGGATGGCGGCAGCGCCCTGCGCCGGCGTCATCCGATCACCCGCGGCACGCGCAGGAGGCCGGTGGCCTCGTCACCATCCGGCGCGGCGGCCACGATCGGGTCGCGTGGGAGCGAGGGCTGGACGGTATCGTCCCGTTCGCGGCCTGCGCCCAATCCCGCGTGCGACATCGGCGCGACCCCGGTGGCGTCCACGAGCCGCAGCGCATCGACGTAGCCGAGGATGTCGCCGAGCTGGCGCGCGAAGTCGTCCTCTTCATGCGGATCCAGCTCGAGCGAGGCGAGCGCCGCGAGGTGCTGGAGCGCTTCTGGTGTGAGTCGAGCAGGCATGGCTGGATGCTAAGATTACTAAAATCCTCGCCCGCATGACTGGTCTGGAGATTCGTCCGACGGCAGTCGCCGGCAGCTGGTATCCGCGCTCGGCCGCCGCGCTCACCGAAGAAGTCGATCGCGGGCTGCGCGAGGCCCGCCGCGCGCCGGACGGTGAGATCCGCGCCCTCATCGCGCCGCACGCAGGTTTGATGTTCTCCGGGGGGGTCGCCGCGCATGCCTATCGAGCGGCCGCGCCCGGATCGTACGACGTGGTGGTCCTGATCGGACCCTCGCATTTTGTCGGGTTCGACGGCGCGGCGGTCTGGGATCGAGGCGCGTTCGAAACGCCACTGGGTCCGCTCGCGATCGACGAGGCCGGCGCGCAGGCCCTCGAGGCCGCATCCCCGCTGGTCGTCCGGCGAACCGATGTTCACGTCCGCGAGCACTCGCTGGAGATGCAGCTCCCGTTCCTGCGCCATCTGCTGCCCACGGTGCCGATCGTGCCGGTGTTGATGGGATATCAAACGCCTGAGACGGTCCGGTCGCTCGGCGAGGCGATCGCGCAGGCGTTCGCGAACCGGCGGCCGCTGCTCGTCGCCAGCTCCGATCTGTCGCACTACCAGAATGCCGCGACCGCCTGGCGGCTCGACAGCCGGGTGCTCGACTGTATCGCGCGGTTCTCGGCCGACGACCTGCTCGACGTGCTCGAACGCGAGCCCTCGCACGCCTGCGGCGGCGGCCCGATGGTGTCGGTGATGCAGGCCGCGTACGCGTTCGGCGCACGCGACGCCGCCATCCTGAAGTACGGCGACTCGGGCGACATCTCCGGCGACAAGACGGCCGTTGTCGGCTATGTCGCCGCGGCCTTCGGCAATTTCAACGAAACATAAGGATGCTCGAGCCCCTCAGTCCCGCCGAACGTGCCCTGCTCCTGCGCGTCGCGCGCGAGGCGATCGCGGCGAACCTGGCGATCGGCGCCAGCGCGTGCGTCACCGATGCCGAGGGCCTTCTGCGCGATCGGCAGGCCGGCGCCTTCGTGACCATCCGGTGCGGCGGTGAGTTGCGCGGTTGCATCGGCGATCTCGACGGCGGGCCGATCCTCGAGGTGGTCAGGCACTGCGCGGTGGCCGCTGCCTCGAGCGATCCGCGATTTTCCCGTGTCACCGCGGCCGAGTGGCCGGCCGTCGATCTCGAGATCTCCGTGCTCGGTGCGCTCGAGCCCGTCGATGAGGTGACGACGATCGAAATCGGCCGTCACGGCCTCATCGTCGAGCACGGGCGCCGGCGCGGGCTGCTGCTGCCGCAGGTGGCGACCGAGTGGGGCTGGGATCGCGAGACGTTTCTGGCCCACACCTGCCGGAAGGCGGGGCTGCCGCCGGACGCGTGGCGGAAGGGAGCGCAGGTCTTCAGGTTCGAGGCGGACGTCTTTGCGGACGAATGGTCAGGAACGAGGAATGATCAACTGCCGTAGCGCCCCGAGATTCATCTCATCGAGCTCGTCCACCTGCAGCGGTCCGCGCGAGAGTCCCTCCGTCTTCGGCGTCTCGAGCACCATCGGCAGCTCCTGAAACCGCGCGTCGTTGAGGAGCCGCCTGAACGGCTCCAGGCCGAGGCATCCCTTCCCGATGTGCTCATGCCGGTCGACGCGGCTGCCGCAGGGCTTTTTCGAATCGTTCACGTGAAACAGCTTCAAGCGATCCAGGCCGATCAGGCCTTCGAACTCCTTGAACGTCGCCTCGTAGCCCTCCGCCGTGCACAAATCATAGCCAGCCGCGAGCAGGTGACACGTGTCGAGACAGACGCCCACGCGCGCATGGCCGTTGAGATGCGCGAGCAGCGTCGCGAGCTGCTCGAACCGGTAGCCGAGCGCCGTCCCCTGGCCGGCCGTGTGCTCGAGCAACACCATCGTCTTGCCAGCAGGCCTGGCGGCGAGCAGGTCGCTGAGGGCCTCGGCGATCAGGCGCAAGCCGTGCTCCTCGCTGCCATCGGTGTACGAACCGGGATGGAGCACCACGCCGAGCAGGCCAAGCGCTTCGGCGCGATCGAGCTCATCCGCGAAGGCCTCGATCGATTGCTTCCGAAGGCCGGGCTTCGTCGTGGCGAGATTGATCAAATAGCTGGCGTGCGACACCGGGTGCACGAGCCCGGCGGCTTCGGCCTGTTCGCGGAACGTTCGGATCTCGTCGGGCGGCAGCGGCCGCGCGCGCCATTGACTGGTGGGGCGCGTGAACACCTGCAGCGCGCGGCAGCCGTGGAGCGCGGCGCGATCGACGGCCATCGGGAGGCCGCCGGCGACGGACATGTGGGCACCAAGATAGGGCATCGGCTTATTGTCCAAAACTCGCGGACAGGATGTCGCCTCGCGGATCGAGCGTGACCGTGAGGCGGAACGGCGAGGTCTGCGGGTGCGCGGGCACGAGGCGCGTGATGCCGCCAAGAAAGCGCGCATCCGTCCAGCTCACCGCTGTGCGGCCGCCCGCCTCTTCGACGTGCGCCATCGGAAAGCGTGCGAAATGGAGAAACACGCGTGCGTCCGGCGCCTGCGCCGCGCGCGCCACCGCCGGCGCGTGGCTATCGGGGAACCGGATGTCCTGCAGCGTGCCGGGTGAGGAGCCGCCCGGAAATCCGAACGGCCGGACATCGAGATCCGTCAATTCGTAGGCATCCGCGTACCGCTCCACCATGCGCCAGACGAACGGCGACAGGAATGTCGGGATAGCGGCGGCTTCGAGCAGACAGTCGCTCGATTCTCCGGCCGCAACTGAGCCGTTTTCCCCCGAGGGGGCGCTGCTCGGCCAGCGGTACAGGGCGAGCAGCGCGGCCTGGGACGGATCGGCATCCGCCGTGCAGGGGTGAATGCCGCGAGCGGCCAACTCGGCACCGAGCTCGTGGAGCGCGGCCTGGTGCGAGGCGGCACGCAGGCCGTAGTAGCCGAGGCTGAGCAGGATCACGGCGGCCGCAATGCCGCGCCGGCGCTCGCGGCGGAGCAGGAACGCCGCCGTGCCGCCGATCAGGATGGCGAGAAAGTACACATCGATGATCGGCATCCAGTCGACCGAGTACCAGACGCCGGACAGCGGGCTGAGGAGCCGCGTCCCATACGGGGTCGCCAGGTCGAGGAGCACGTGCCCGATGGTGCCGACGAGCGACACCCCGATCAGGGCCGTCCAGGACGCGAGGGGCTCGCGAGGCTCGGGCGACGTGTGGCGGCGCGGCCGGTGCTCCCACGATCGCACGAGGGCGGCGGTGACGATCGCCAGCACGACGATCCCGAACACGCTATGGGTGAAGGCGCGATGATCGGCGAGATAGGCGGCGCGGCCTCCGTGAAGTGCCATGACCACGTCGATGTCCGGCAGGTTGGAGGCGATGATCAGGGCGGCCGTGGTGCCGCGTCCGGCGCGCTCGAGCGGCGTGCGCGAGAGCGTGAGCCCGACGAGGGTGTGCGTGATATTGTCCAAACGACGATTGTAATGGAGATTTATCTCATTCCCCTCGGCTCCGGCTACGGCTTGTACGCGGAGGCGCCGGCACCCACGGCGCCGCGGGTCGAACCGGCCAAGCGCGGGATGATGGGCCGCGTGGCCGATCGCGGACGTGCGTGGGTGGCCTCGCTCGAACACGAAGACCCGCAGGCACGCGGCGACGGCGGCTGGCGCTCGCGCTTCCGCCACTGGGCGGCCGGGCGCGTGCGCGAACAACGCGTGCTCTGGCAGTTGCGCGGCGAGCAGACGGTCACGATCGTCGCGGCGGCCGACTGCCCGGATCGGCAGGCCATCGACATCGTGCAGCGGCTCCTCAAGCGCGATGCGGAGCGGCACGGCCGCTGGATCGCCATCGATGCCGCCGGGCTCATCGGCTCGGCCGTGTTCATGCTGCTGCCCGGACCGAACGTGGTGGCCTACTACTTCGCGCTCAGCCTCGGCGGTCACGTCCTCTCGTGGAAAGGGGCGCGCCACGCGCGACAGCGCATCTGCTGGCAGGTCCGTCAGGACGAGGCGCTCGCCGATTTGCGGCAGGCGATCGGGGCGCCTGCCGATGAGCGCGATCGGCGCGTGCACGCGATTGCGGATCGGCTCCATCTTCCCAGTCTGCCGGGGTATCTCGCGCGCGCCGGATCGCGAAGCGCCTGAAATCAGGCCCGGAAACGCGTGATATACTTCCGCCACCGCAGGTGATGCAACTCGGGGACATCGCACAGCGCCTGGACTGCCGACTCGATGGCGATGGCCAGGCGGAGGTTTTTCGTGTCGCCGGCATCGAGCAGGCCGGACCGGGCGACCTGACCTTTCTCGCCAACGGCCGCTACCTCGGGATGCTGGCGCGCACGAAGGCCACGGCGATCATCCTGCGGGATACGGACCCGCCGGCGCCCTGCGCGACGCTGCGCACCGGTCATCCATACCTGGCGTTCGCCGAAGCGCTGCGCCTGTTCGTCGAACCGAGTCATCCCGCCCCCGGAATCGATCCTCTCAGTTCCATTGCGCCGGATGCCGAGATCGGGGCTGGCGTGTCCGTCGGTCCCTTCGTCGTGATCGGCGCCCACGCCCGCATCGGCGCTGGATCGGTGCTGTATCCGAACGTGGTGGTCGGGGTGGGCGCGGCGATCGGCCGCGACTGCATCATCCACGCGAACGTCTCGATCCGCGAGCGCGTCATCCTCGGCGATCGCGTCATCATCCAGAACGGCGCCGTGATCGGCGGCGACGGATACGGTTTCGTGAAGCGCGCCGACGGCAGCTATCTCAAAATCCCGCAGACGGCCGACGTCGTCCTCGAAGATGACGTGGAGGTCGGGGCGAACACGACGATCGATCGACCGGCAGTGGGCGAGACGCGGATCAAGCAGGGCGCGAAGATCGACAACCTGGTGCAGATCGCGCACGGCGTCGTCATCGGCCGCCACACGCTGCTGGCGGCGCAGGTCGGCGTGGCGGGCAGCACCGCCATTGGCGACAGCGTCACGCTGGCCGGCCAGGTCGGCGTCGCCGGACATCTCGAGATTGGTGCCGGGACGATCGCGACGGCGCAGACCGGCATCCCCAATTCCCTCGACGAGCGGTCGTTCGTCTCCGGCTACCCGGCCATCGGCAACCGCGAGTGGCTCAAGTCCTCCGCCGTCTTCCGGAAGCTGCCGGCGCTGCGCAAGCAGGTGAGCGAGCTCGAGCGGCGCATCGCCGAGCTCGAGGCACGGCTCGCCGCCGTCGGCCACGACGATCGATGAAACAACTATTGATGGTGGCTGCCCTGGGCGCGCTGATGCTGTGCCCCTCGGCGGCACGCGCCCAGACGTCCCTGGCGAAGCCCGTGACCCCGTCGGCGCCCTCCCCCGGATTCTTCACCAACTACACCTTCCACATGGACGCGGCGTCGCTGTCGGGTGGCGACGATACGGCCGAGGCCTTCGACTGGGACGCCAACTTCGGCGGCGACCTGGACCTGATCGACTATGGGGCGGGCCGGCTGAACTTTCTCGCCAACTACCAGGTGGTGCTCGGCAATCAGCTGCGCGTCTTCGATCCCAACCAGGGCAATTACACGCTCGAGTTCTCCTCGTCGCTTCGCGTCGGCCGCACGGAATTCGCGGGCGTCTTCCACCACATCTCCCGGCACCTGAGCGACCGGCCGAAGGCGTTCGCGATTGCCTGGAACGAAGCGGCGCTGCGGGTCTCGCGGCCGCTCGACGCCGGCCGGTGGCATGCGACGCTTCAGGCGGACCTCGGCCGGATGACCGAGCGCGCCTTCGTCGATTACGTATGGCAGGCGGAAGGCGACGCGACCGCGCGGTACGACATCAACGCCCATGTGGCGGCTGTGTTCGCGGGCAGCGTCACCACCATCGGCACGGACGCCGCCGTGGCCGGCCGCGGGCGGCTCACAGGCGGCCGTGGCGAGGCGGGCGTACTGCTCTCCGGCACGCGCGGTGCGCTCGAGCTCTTTGCCGCGGTCGACCGCCGCATCGACGCCGACCCGATCGACCGTCAGATCCGCACGTTCGGGCTCCTGGGATTCAAGCTGCTGAGCAAGTAGGGCCTGACGGGCGGCGCGATTCTTTGTGCCATAATCGAATTCATCTTCATGCAGGCCCGCCTTGCTCCGCGCCGCGCGTGGCCGTTGCGTCTGGTCGCTGCGGCTGCCTGTGCCACCCTGATCGCCGCCGGGCTTGCGCCGCACGTCTGGGCGATGGTCCGTCCGCCCAGGCTCGTCTACCAGCTGACGAAGCTTCCCAACGGGCTCACGGTCGTGCTGTCGGAGGATCATTCGACGCCGATCGTCAACGTCCAGGTCTGGTATCACGTCGGTTCGCGCGATGAACGGCCGGGGCGCACCGGGTTCGCCCACCTGTTCGAGCACCTCATGTTCAAGGGCTCCGAGAACGTCGAGCCCGAGCAGCACACCTCCATCATTTCCAGCATCGGCGGCCGCAGCAACGCGTACACGCAGCAGGACGTCACCGTCTTCTGGGAGACGGTGCCCTCGCAGTATCTGCCGCTCGCGCTCTGGCTCGAAGCCGATCGGATGGCCACGCTCCGGATCGACAAGGACACCTTCACCCGCGAGCGCGCGGTCGTGAAGGAGGAGCGCCGGATGCGCGTCGACAACCAGCCCTACGGCAATCTCTCCGAGCTGATTTACGACCAGGCCTACACGACACATCCCTACAAGCATCCGACGATCGGCAGCATGGCCGATCTCGACGCCGCCACCGTGGACGATGTGCTGGACTTCTATCACACGTACTACGTGCCCTCGAACGCGACGCTCGTGATCGTGGGGGACTTCGACAGCAAGCAGGCGCTGGATCTCATCACCAACACGCTCGGCCGCGTGCCGGCCGCCGCAAAGCCGCTCGTGCGCGACATTCCGAAGGAGCCGCCGCAGACGAAAGAGAAGCGGGTCACGCTGCACGAGGACTGGCCGCTGCCGGTGGCCGTCGTCGCCTACCACATCACCTACGACGGCGATCCGGATTCCTATCCGCTGCACATCATTTCGAAGGTGCTCTCGGACGGCGACAGCTCGCGCATCTACCAGGACCTCGTCTACAAGAAGCAGATTGCGCTGGCGGCTTTCGGCGGCGGCGAGATCATGGAGGACCCGAGCCTCTTCTACGGGGTGGCAGTCGTCAAGCCGGGGCACACGGTCGAAGAGGCGACGCAGGCGCTCATCGACGAGTTCGAGCGCCTCAAGACCGACGGGATCACCGAGCACGAGCTCGAGCGGGCGAAGAACCAGTTCGCGCGCGACTACATCCTGGGGCGCGAGTCCGACCAGCAGAAGGCCGATCAGCTCGCGCACGCCGTCGTCATCCACAACGACATCACGACGGCCGACGGCGAGTTCGACATCTTTCAACACGTGACGACCGCTGACGTGCAGCGCGTCGCCCGCAAGTTCTTCACCGAGCAGAATCGCCTGGTGATGACCGTGCTGCCGTCAAGTGTGCCGAGCGCGCCTCCCGGCCCGACGCCGCGTGCGCACCCGGGCGGGCTGCGATGAGGCGGCGACCCTCGATGGTCGTCGTGGCCGTGCTCTGCGCGCTGGCGCTCGCCTGGCCGGTTGGGGCGCAAACGCGCGACCTGCAGGGCGATGTCATCGGGTGGCCGTCGAGCAATCCGCCGCCGCCGCTGCCTGCGCACGACGTGCCGTTTCCGCCCTACGAGGTTCGGACGTTTCCCAACGGCCTGCAGGTCGTCGTCGTGCAGCAGCACGAGGAGCCGGCGGTGTCGATGCGGTTGATCGTGCGCGCCGGCAGCGCGCAGGACCCCGCCGGCAAGACGGGGCTGGCGAATCTCGCCGCGTCGCTGCTCGACCAGGGGACGACCACGAAGAGCGCCGAGCAGATTGCTGATGCCGTCGATTCGATCGGGGGGAACATCGACACCGGATCGGGCATCGACCTCACGTACGCCGGCGTGCTGGTGATGAAGGACAGCTTCGACTTCGCGATGAACCTGCTGTCCGATCTCGTGCGGCACCCGGCGTTTGCACAGACCGAGGTCGACCGGCAGAAATCGCAGCTGCTCGCCGGCCTGCGCGTCAGCCGCGACGATCCGTCCTATATCGCCGACGCCGTGTTCAATCGCCTCGTGTACGGCTCTCATCCCTACGGGCAGCCGCAGGAGGGGACGCCGGACACGATCTCGCGGCTCACGCACGACGATTTCCAGGCGTTTCACGACGAATACTTCGTTCCGAACAACAGCATTCTCGCGATTGTCGGCGACGTCATGCCGGCCGACGCGTTCGCGGCGGCCGAGCGGGTCTTCGGTGGATGGGAACGCCACGACGTCCCCACGACGACCTATGCCAAGCCGCCGGATCCGGAGAGCCGCGTCATCATCGTCAACAAGCCTGATGCCGTGCAGACGGAGATCCGCGTCGGCAACATCGGCACGGCCCGGAAGGTCGACGACTACATGGCGCTCAACCTCGCTATCCGGGTACTCGGCGGCGAGGGGAGCGATCGGCTCCAACAGGTCCTGCGCACGGAACGCGGGCTGACCTACGGCGCGCAGGCCGACCTCGACTCCTACCAGCTCACCGGCGACATCGAGGCGCAGACGAACACGCGCTCGGCCGCCACCGCCGAAGTGCTCCGGCTCATGGTCAACGAGTTCTGGCGCCTTCAGCAGGAGCCGGTTGGACGCGGCGAGCTGCGCGCCGCCAAGGACTACATGATCGGCAGCTTTCCGCTGACGATCGAGACGCCGGAGCAGATCGCGCTGCAGGTGCTGAATGCGCTCTTCTACCAGCTGCCGCTCGAGCAGCTGCAGACGTTCCGGCAGCGCGTGGAGGCGGTGACGCCGGAGGATATTCAGCGTGTCGCGCGCTCGTACCTGAAGCCGGGTGACCTGTCGGTGGTGCTCGTCGGCAACGCCTCGGCCTTCATCGACGACCTGAAGAGCGCCGGGTTCGCACACTACGACGTCATCAACCTGCCGGACCTCGACCTGGCGAGCCCCGATCTGAAGCGAGCGTCCTCACCCGGGGCTCCGCCCCGGACCCCGGCTCACTCCACTGCGCCCTTCGGCGAGGCTCACGGCGCCCCGAGCGCTCATCGAGGGACGCTCGCGCGTCGTCGCTCGCTCCACTCCGTGAGCGGGCGCGCTGTGCGGGCCCTTGGCCCCGCCGTACAGCCGGTCGCGTTTCGTGCAGCGGCGTACTCACCCGTAGGGGCGGCTCCTCGTGGCCGCCCGCAGGATGAGGGTGCCGCCCACCGCGTTACGCCGACGCCTGAGGAACAGAACCGCGGGCAGGCCGTGGTCGCCCAGGCCGTGTCCGCGAAGGCGAAGGGCGGGCTCGCGGCGCTGAAGAACATCCATACCGTGGTCGCCAACGCCACGACCACCGTGATGACGCCGCGCGGCCCGATGCCGACGAAGACGAAGACGACCATCGAATATCCCGACCGGTTCTGCGTCGAGGCGACGCTGCCCGAAGGGACGGTTGTCCAGGTCTACGACGCGGGGCGCGCGTGGATGAAGGGACCGCAGGGGGTTCGCGACGCGTCGCCGCCGATGACGCAGAGCTTTCGCGAGAGCGTGCAGCACGACATCATCCATCTCCTCGTCGGTGCGGCATCGGGCACGCTGCTCGCCCGGGGCCTGCCGGACGTGAAGGACGCCGACGGCCGCCTGCAGCACGCGGTTGAGCTGTCATCGGACGCGATGGGGCCCGTCACCTTGTATGTGGACGCGCGCAGCGGCGCCATCACGCGCGAAACCTACGCCAGCGCGGACGAGCCCGGCAGCACGCTCACCGCCGAAACCTTCTCCGACTACCGCAGCGTCGACGGCATCCAGGTCGCCTTCAGGGCGGCCGTCCGGCATGGCAGCGTCACGCTGGTCGAACGCACGGTCACCTCCATCAACTGGAACGCGCCGGTGGACGAAGCGCTGTTCAAGCGCCCTGCTGGCGAATCGAGAATTGAGAATTGAGAATGCAGAAATTTTCTCAATTCTGAATTCTGAACTCTGAATTCTCAATTGACACCATCAGTGAACGTGATGCTCTCGTGCGGCGAGGCGTCCGGTGATCTTTACGCCGGCGCGCTGGCCGAGGCGCTGCGCGCGCGCGAGCCGCAGGTCGCTCTCTTCGGGTTCGGCGGCCCGCGATTCGCCGCAGCCGGCGGACGGCTGGTCGGCGACTTCCGCGGCTTCAGCGTCACTGGTCTCACCGAAGCGGTTGCCACGATCCCGCGCTACTACCGGATGTATCGCCGGCTGGTGGCCGCGGCGCGCGCCGAGCGGCCCGACGTCTTCGTCGCCATCGACCTGCCCGACTTCAATTTCAGGCTGGCGAAGGCGATTGGCCGGCTCGGGATCCCGGTCGTCTACTACATCAGCCCGCAACTCTGGGCCTGGCGCGCCGGCCGCATGAAGACGATGAAGCGGATCGCCGACCAGGTGCTGGTGATCTTCCCGTTCGAGCAG
Source organism: Vicinamibacterales bacterium (assembly GCA_025450765.1). Lineage (GTDB taxonomy): Bacteria > Acidobacteriota > Vicinamibacteria > Vicinamibacterales > CAVVIG01 > JAGWRA01. Next base: position 14,755 of record JANWLS010000183.1, read on the forward strand.
TCGATCTACGAGCACGCCGGGGTGCCGGTCGCCTTCGTCGGACATCCCCTCGTGGACCTGGCCCGCGCGCGGGAGCCGCGCGAGGTCTTCCTGGCTCGCCTCGGTCTCGCTGCCACCGCGCCAACCGTCGCGCTGCTCCCCGGCAGCCGGACGAACGAAGTCGGCGCCATCCTGCCGACATTGGTCGAGGCCACCAAAATCATCTGCGCCAGCCTGCCGCGCGCGCAGTTCGTCGTCGCACGCGCCCCCGGTCTGCACGACCAGCTGTTTGCGCCGCTCCGATCGTTGGCGGCTCCCACCCGAGCGCTCGTCGAAGGCCATGCGGACGACGTGCTCGCCGCGGCGGACGTCGTGCTGACCGCCTCGGGCACCGCCACCGTGCAGGCGGCGCTGCACGGCACGCCGATGGTCGTGGTCTACCGTCTGTCGCCGCTGACCTATCGCCTGGGCAAGCCGTTCGTCCGCGTCAGCACCTACGCGATGGTGAACCTGGTGGCCGGCGAGCGCATCGTCCCGGAACTGATCCAGGAGGCGTTTACGCCCGAGGCCGTGGCGCGCGAGGCGCTCGCGCTGCTCACCGACCGCGATCGCCGCGCCGCGATGCGTCAGGGGCTCGCCGACGTGCGTCGCCGGCTCGGGTCGTCCGGGGCGAGCGACCGGGCTGCCGCGGCCATTCTGCAGGTCGTACGGGACCGGCGCGCCGCGACGCCCGGATCGCAGGCGGCATGTTAGGATCGGCTGTTCCCCCCTCGCCGGGTGCGAGGGACACCAGAGGCCACGCATGCCGACCGCCAACAGTTTCAAGACCCGCACGGAACTCACCGTCGACGGGAAGACCTACGACTACTTCAGCCTGCCCGCGCTCGAGCGCGCCGGCTTTCCGCGCATCGCGAAGCTGCCGTTCTCGCTGAAGATCCTGCTGGAGAACCTGCTGCGGCGCGAGGACGGCCGGGCCGTGACGGCTGATGACATCCGCGCCCTCGCCAGCTGGGCGCCCGACGATCCCGGCACACGCGAGCTCGCGTTCACGCCGGCCCGCGTCCTCCTCCAGGATTTCACCGGCGTCCCGGCCGTGGTGGATCTCGCCGCGATGCGCGACGGGATCGCGCGCCTGGGCGGCGATCCGAACCGCGTCAATCCCCTCCAGCCGGTGGAGCTGGTCATCGACCATTCCGTGCAGGTCGATTTCTTCGGCCGACCGGATGCGTTCCGCAAGAACGCGGCGCTCGAGTTCGAGCGCAACCGCGAGCGGTACGCGTTCCTGCGCTGGGGACAGACCGCCTTCGATCGGTTCCGCGTCGTCCCGCCCGACACCGGCATCGTCCACCAGGTGAACCTCGAATACCTCGCGCGTGTCATCTGCGCCGAGGACGTGGACGGGCGAACGCTCGCGTTCCCGGACACGCTCGTCGGCACCGACTCGCACACGACGATGGTGAACGGCCTCGGTGTGGTGGGATGGGGCGTTGGCGGCATCGAAGCCGAGGCGGCGATGCTCGGCCAGCCGATTTCGATGCTGCTCCCCAAAGTGGTCGGCTTCAAGCTCACCGGCCGGCTGCCGGAGGGGACGACGGCGACCGACCTGGTGTTGATGATTACCGAGCGGCTCCGCAAGCACGGGGTCGTCGGGAAGTTCGTCGAGTTCTACGGGCCCGGGCTCGCCTCGCTCACGCTGGCCGATCGCGCGACGCTCGGCAACATGTCGCCGGAGTATGGCGCCACGATCGCCATCTGCCCGATCGATGCGATGACGATCGAGTATCTGCGGCTCACGGCCCGTGACGACTCGCGCGTGAAGCTGGTGGAAGCCTACGCCAAGGCGCAGGGGCTCTTCCACGATCAGCGCTCGACCGAGGCCGAGTACAGCGAGCATATCGAGCTGGACCTCGGACAGGTCGAGCCGAGCCTCGCCGGCCCGCGGCGACCGCAGGATCGCGTGCCGCTCAAGGATGCGAAGGAGGGCTTCGGCAAGGCCCTGCCGTCGCTCATGGTCGATCAAACGAAGAAGGCCGCCGCGGTGCCGCCGCGGACATCCGTCTGGAACGACGAGGGTGGCGCCACCGGCGGTGTGGCCGTCGCGAACCAGCCGGCCGTCGAGCACGAGGTCGATCACGGCTCGGTCGTCATCGCCGCGATCACGAGCTGCACGAATACGTCGAACCCGAGCGTGATGATCGGCGCCGGCCTGCTGGCGAAGAAGGCGGTCGAGCGCGGATTGACGTCGCGGCCGTGGGTGAAGACGAGCCTCGCGCCCGGGTCGAAGGTCGTCACCGAGTACTTGCGCAAGTCGGGACTGCTGCCGTACCTCGAGCAGCTCGGATTCGGCCTGGTCGGCTACGGCTGCACGACCTGCATCGGCAACAGCGGTCCGCTGCCCGAGGAAGTGTCCGCCGAGGTGAAGGAGCGCAACCTGGTCGTCGCGTCCGTGCTGAGCGGCAACCGCAACTTCGAAGGGCGCATCCAGTCACAGGTCCGCGCCAATTACCTCGCGTCGCCTCCGCTGGTGGTGGCCTATGCGCTCGCCGGACGCATGACGATGGACATCACGACCGAGCCACTCGGGACCGATGGCCAGGGCAAGGCCGTCTACCTGAAGGACGTGTGGCCGAGCCAGCGCGAGATCCAGGCGGCGATGGCGGCGGTGAGCGCCGACATGTTCCGCGAGCAGTATGCGGACGTCTTCCGGGGCGACGAACAGTGGCGGTCGCTCGACGTGCCGACGGGCGATCGCTTCGCCTGGGAAGACTCGTCGACCTACGTGCGGAACCCGCCGTTCTTCGACGGATTGCCGAAACAGCCGGCGCCGCTCGCCGACATCTCGGCCGCCCGCGCGCTCGCGCTGCTCGGCGATTCGGTGACGACGGATCACATTTCGCCGGCGGGATCGAGTCCGGCGGACGGGCCGGCGGGGAAGTATCTCATCGCGCACGGCGTCTCGCCCCGCGACTTCAACTCGTTCGGATCGCGCCGCGGGAATCACGAAGTGATGATGCGGGGCACCTTCGCCAACGTTCGTCTCCGCAATCAGCTCGCGCCGGGCACCGAGGGCGGATGGACGCGCTACCAGCCCGATGGCGCCGAGATGACGATCTTCGACGCGGCGATGAAATACGCCGACGCCGGCGTGCCGCTGCTCGTGCTGGCGGGCAAGGAATATGGATCGGGCTCCTCGCGCGACTGGGCGGCGAAGGGGACCATGCTGCTCGGCGTGCGCGCGGTGATCGCCGAAAGCTTCGAGCGGATCCATCGGAGCAACCTCGTGAACATGGGGGTGCTGCCGCTGCAGTTCCGCGAGGGCGAGACGGCGGCATCGCTCGGCCTGAGCGGCACCGAGAGCTTCGCCATCACCGGCATCGCCAGCGGCCTCGAGCCGCGCGGCGCGGTCACCGTGACGGCGCGCGACGCCAAAGGCGGCGAGACGCGCATCACCGCCAGCGTCCGCATCGACACGCCCGAGGAGCTCACGGCGTTCCGCCACGGCGGCATCCTGCCGTACGTGCTGCGGCAGCTCGCCGGAGTGGTCTAGATGCTCACGGCTGCGCGCGTCAAGGACCACGCGCGCAGTCTTGGCTTCGACCTCTGCGGCATCGCGCAGGCGGCGGTTCACCCGGAGCTGGCGCACTACCAGGCCTGGATCGACCGCGGGTACGCCGGCACGATGGCGTACCTGGAGCGCACCGCCGAACGGCGCGCCGACGTGCGCCACGTGCTCCCTTCCGCCCAATCGGTGATTGTCACCGGCACCATCTATCACACCGACCGTCCCTATTCGACCGACATCCACGATGCGTCGCGCGCGCTTCTCGCGCGGTACGCCTGGGGCGACGATTATCACGACGTGATCGAGCGGCGCCTGGAGGCGCTGGTCGACTGGATGCGCGGTGAGGCCGGCGAGTCGTTCGAGGCCAAGCCGTACGTCGACACGGGGCCGGTGCAGGAGCGTGTCTACGCGCGCCATGCGGGTCTCGGCTGGATCGGCAAGAACACCTGCCTGATCAATCAGGAGCTCGGCTCCTGGCTCTTTCTCGCCGAGATCCTCTGCAGCCTGCCGCTCGAGCCCGACACCGCAGGGTTCGATCGCTGCGGGAGCTGCACCCTGTGCCTCGACTGGTGCCCGACGGGCGCGCTCGTCGCGCCGGGCGAGCTCGACGCCACGCGCTGCCTGTCGTATCTGACGATCGAGCTGAAGGGCGGCATGCCCGAGGCCTGGCGCGATCGGGTCGGCGAGCACGTGTACGGGTGCGACATCTGCCAGGACGTGTGCCCCTGGAATCTCGCGCCGGCGGTGTCGAGCGATCCCGCCTGGCAGCCGCGTCCGGGCCTGGATGGGCCGGCGCTGCTCGATCTCTGGCGGCTCTCCGACACCGCGCTGCGGGCGCTGATCAAGGGGAGTGCGATGACGCGCGCGAAGATCACCGGGCTGCGCCGGAATCTCGCCGTTGCCCTCGGCAACGCCGGCGATCGCGCCGCGATCGCCGAGCTGTCGCGCGATCGCGACGATGCGCCGTCGCTGCAGGATCCAATGGTGCGCGAACACGTCGCCTGGGCCATCGAAAAGCTGCAGGGGTAGGCGCCGTCTTCAGGCCTGGACCTCGGATCTCGGACGTGGGACGTCGGACCCCGGACCCCGGACGCGTCCCGTGTCATATGATGATTCCATGCCTGACGAGCACTCCGACTCTCTCGCGCCGGCCTTGCTGCTTTCCATGCCGCAGCTCGCCGATCCGAACTTCGCGCGCAGCGTGATCCTGCTGTGCCGGCACACGGTGGATGGTGCGTTCGGCCTCGTCATCAACCGGCAGCTTCCGCTGCCTGCGCGTGTGGTCGTCCAGGAGGATCCGGCGACGACCTCCGAAAAAGAGGTGCCCGTCTGGCTGGGCGGTCCCGTCGAGCAGGAGCGGAGCTGGATTCTCCTCGGCGATGATCCCGGCGATGCGGAAGCGACGCCGATCATCGACGGGCTCTACGTCTCCACCTCGCCTGAGCTGCTGAAGCGCTTGACGGGCGGCGCGCTCCCGCGCGCGCGGCTCCTCGTCGGCTACGCCGGCTGGGGGCCCGGGCAGCTCGACGCCGAGTTGAAGCAGTCGGCGTGGCTCACGACCGACGTCACCATGGACCTCGTCTTCGAGACGCCGGCCGACAGCATGTGGGAGACGGCGATCCGCCGCCTTGGCGCCGATCCCGCCACCCTGCAGATGGGCGGGCATGGGGGAGTGCATTAGATGACAACGCGATGGGCCGCTCTCGTGGTCACGACGATGCTGGCGTGCGGGGGAGTGATCGCCGCCCAGGAGAAATCGATGCCCGATACCGCAACACTGCAGGCGATGACGGCGCGGTTCGCGCCCGTGGATCTCACGGTCGACCTCTCGGCGGTTCCCGCGCGTGAGCACCAGGTCCTGGCGAAGCTCGTCGAAGCGTCGCAGATCATGAACGCGATCTTCCTGCGCCAGGTCTGGGCCGGCAACGAGTCGCGGCTGTTCCAGCTGGCGGAGGATCACAGCGCGCTCGGGCAGGCGCGCCTGCACTACTTCCTGATCAACAAGGGGCCATGGTCGCGCCTCGATCACGACGAGCCGTTCCTCCCCGGTGTGCTGGCGACGAAGCCCGAGGGGGCGAACTTCTATCCGGCCGGGGCCACCAAGGCGGACGTGGCGGCCTGGATCGACAAGCTGCCGGCCGACCAGAAGGCACGAGCCACCGGATTTTTCACGACGATCCGCCGCACGGCCGACGGGGCGTTCACGATCGTCCCCTACAGCCTGGAGTACCAGGGCGAACTGGCGCGGGCGGCGCAGTTGTTGCGTGATGCCGCGGCGCTCACGGCGGATCCGACGCTCAAGAGCTATCTCGAGAAGCGGGCCGACGCGTTCCTGACCGACGACTACTATCCGAGTGACGTCGCCTGGATGGAGCTCGACGGAGATATCGAGCCGACCATTGGTCCGTACGAGGTGTACGAGGACGGCTGGTTCAACTACAAGGCCGCCTTCGAGTCGTACATCACGGTGCGCGACGAAGCGGAGACGAAGAAGCTGCAGACGCTCGGGTCGCACCTGCAGGAAATCGAGAACACGCTGCCGATCGATCCCGGGTATCGGAATCCGCACCTGGGCGGCATGGCGCCGATCCGCGTCGTCAACGAGATCTACGCCGCCGGCGACGGCAACGTCGGCGTCCAGACGGCCGCCTTCAACCTCCCGAACGACGAGCGCGTCATCCGGGAGAAGGGATCGAAGCGCGTGATGCTGCGCAACGTGCAGCAGGCGAAGTTCAGGCTGACGCTCGTGCCGATTTCACGCGTGGTGCTCTCGCCGGCCGACCAGGCGAACGTGTCGTTCGACGCGTTCTTCACGCACACGGTGATGCACGAGCTGATGCACGGGCTCGGGCCGCACAACATCACGGTGAACGGGCAGGCGACCACCGTCCGCCAGGAGCTGAAGGACACCTACAGCGCCATCGAGGAAGCGAAGGCGGACATCTCGGGTCTCTTCGCCCTGCAGTACCTGATCGATCACGGGGTGCTCGACAAGTCGCTCGAACGGACGATGTACACGACGTTCCTGGCGTCGGCGTTTCGATCGATCCGCTTCGGCATCAACGAGGCGCACGGACTCGGCCAGGCCGTGCAGCTCAATTACCTGCTCGATCACGGCGCGTTCGAGGTCCATGCCGACGGCACCTTCGCCGTGAATCCTGCGAAGATCCGCGACGGCGTCACGTCCCTCACGCACGAGTTCATGACCATCGAAGCCGAGGGCAATGTGACGAAAGCGCGCGAGATGCTCAAGACGCTCGGCGTCATCCGGCCGCCGGTGCAGCACCTGCTGGACGCGCTGAAGTCGGTGCCGGTGGACATCGAGCCGCGCTTCACGACCGCGGACGGGCTGGTGGAGGCGGATCGGGGCGGGAATTGACTACAACTCCGCAAGTTCCTCGAGCGTCCCCCGATTCAGCACCACGAACCCGTCCGGCTCGGTCCGGACGATCTGCTGCTTCCCCCAGCGGCTCATGATCCGGATGCAGGTTTCGATCGTCGTCCCGGCGAGGTCGGCGAGATCCTGGCGGGACAGCGCGACCGGGATGAAGAGGCCGCCGCGATCCGGGCGCCCGGACTGATCGGCCAGCTTGAGCATCGCGCGCGCGACGCGCGGCTCCACACGCGTGCCGCTCAATTCCGCGAGGCGGTTGGTGAGCTCGATCAACCGGTGCGTGAGGCCGAAGAGCAGGCCGCGGGCGAGCGTGGGGTGCGCCTCGAGCTCGGTGAAGAACGCCTGGCGCGGGATCATCACGCAGACCGTTTCTTCGAGCGCCGCCGCCGAGGCGGGAAACGGACGCCCTTCGTACGCCGCGACGGCTCCCAGCGGATCGCCGGGTCCGAAAATCTCCAGGATCACGTCCTTGCCGACGGGCGTCGACTTGTAGATCTTCACGCGCCCCTGCGCGATGGTGCAGAAGAAGTCCGAGTCGGCCCCTTCCTCGAAGATGACATCGCCGCGCTGGTAGGTCGCCACGCGCGCATGGCGCGCGAGCTTCGCCAGGTCCTCGCCGGCCAGCTTGCGGAACAGCGTCGTTGCATGCAGCAGTTGCTCAGCCGTCTTGGTCGTGACTGCCTCCTTTGGCTCGCCGGATGCCGGAGGTAGAATACCGCGCATGCCGCCATTCGCGAACGCGTCGTCCACGTCCACCCGCATCGGCTGGATCGGCACCGGCGTCATGGGCGTGTCCATGTGTGGGCACCTCATGGCGAAAGGCTATCCGGTCACGCTGTACAACCGCACGCGCGCCAAGGCGCAATCGCTCCTCGATCGTGGGGCGACCTGGGCCGACAGTCCCGAGGCGGTGGCGCGTGCCTCCGACATCGTCCTGACGATGGTGGGCTTTCCGCCGGACGTGCGGGAGGTGTATCTCGGGGCGCCGGGCCTCATGGCCGGTGCGCGCGCCGGGCACCTGTTCGTCGATTTCACGACCACGGATCCGGCGCTGAGCCGCGAGGTGGATGCGGCGGCGACCGCCGCGGGTGCGGCCGCCGTGGATGCGCCGGTCTCTGGCGGAGACGTCGGCGCGCGAAACGCGACGCTCTCGATCATGGTGGGTGGTGCGCCGGAGGCCGTGGAAGCCGCCCTTCCGCTCCTGCACATCGTCGGCAAGACAGTCGTGCACCAGGGGCCCGCCGGTGCCGGGCAGCACACGAAGATGTGCAACCAGATCACGATCGCCGGCACCATGATCGGCGTCTGCGAGGCGCTGCTCTACGGGCACAAGGCTGGTCTCGATCTCGAGACGATGCTGCGGTCGATCGGCGGAGGCGCGGCCGGCTGCTGGACGCTGGACAATCTCGCGCCCCGCATCCTGAAGCGGAACTTCGATCCCGGCTTCATGATCGATCACTTCATCAAGGATATGGGGATTGCGCTCGACGAGGCGCGCCGGATGCGCCTGTCGCTGCCGGGCCTGGCGCTCGTGCACCAGTTGTACGTGGCCGTGCAGGCGCAGGGACACGGCCGTGATGGCACGCATGCGCTCATGCTGGCGCTCGAGCAGATGTCGCACACCGAGGTGTCGCTCGGAGTGGCGCGGGTGTGACGGGCGGCCGTGTCCGCCCGCTGAAGCTGCTCGATCCGGCGGTCGTCCCGGGGCTGCTCGCGCGGCTCCGGCTCACGCGCCTGCTCGGTCGATTTCCGCCGCGGCCCATCTGGGCCGCGTTCATGTTCATCAACGGGTTCATCACGATCTGCATTCTCTCGGGCGTGGCCGAGCTCTCGAACACCCCGTTCATCTTTCCGTCGCTCGGCCCGACGGCCATTCTCTTCTTCGCGACACCGCTGTCCCCGTCGGCGAGCCCGCGCCACACCATCATCGGCCACGCCATCGGCATCGTCTGCGGGTACGGGGCGCTCGTCCTGACCGGATTGCAGCATCACCCGGCGGCGCTGCAGGTGGGGGTGAACGAGCCGCGCATCCTGGCGGCCGCGCTGTCGCTCGCCGCCACGAGCGCGCTGATGATCCTCCTCAAGGCGGCGCATCCACCCGCCGGCGCGACGACGCTCATCGTGTCGCTCGGGATCGTGACGCGGCCGTTCTACCTCGGCGTGATCGAGATCGCCGTCGCGCTCTTGACCGTGCAGGCGGTCGTCATCAATCGGCTGGCAGGGCTGGACTATCCCTTCTGGGTGGCACGCGCGCCGGACTAATCCAGGCGTGGCGGAGGATCCAGGCGGTATCGATGCCGCCCAGGACCGCCGCCGCGAAGAGCACCCACGCGCCCGCCACGAGCAACGGTACGGCATCGAACGCAAACCCACCGGCCAGGCACGGAACGCCAATGAGCCACGACCAGAAGATGAGCCGCTGCAGCGGATGCGAAGCCAGCGCATCGGGCGGGGTCAGATCTTGTTTCTTGCGCACTTGATCAGGGGGCAGAGGGGTCAGATCTTGTTTCTTGCGCACTTGATCAGGAGTGCAAGAAACAAGATCTGACCCCTTGAAGCGTGCGAAGGCGTGATACCAGGCGAAAATCGGCAGAATCCGCGCCTGCACGCCGACGATGATTTGCGCGAGAAAGCCCACGAGACCGCAGATGCCGTAGGCCGAGGCCAGCTGCAGCGTCCAGTCGTTCATCGGGGCGATCGCGAGGACGAGACCGAACACGCAGCTCACCGCGAGATATCCCATCGCGATCGCGACATGACGCACGGCGCAGTCCGGCTGCGGCCGCCGCACCGGCACGGGACGCCGATGCCGGGTCATCCAGACCACGTGCGACAGGAACGCGGCGAAGCCCGCGACGATGATCGCACCGAACACGACGGTCCATCGGCTCTCTTTCAGTAACGCAACGAACAGACCGGCCGTTCCAGCTTCGAGCAGGATGGCACTGACGTAGAGCGAGCGCCCGTCGGGCATCGCCGCGGGCAGCACCATCGGCAGCAGGCGGTAGGCCAGGCCGACGACCATGAGACTCGCCCAGCCGATGGCGGCCAGGTGGGCATGGGCGAAGACGTTGGTCAGCACGTAGCCAGAGAGAATCGGGTGGACCTTGTCGATCGCGAGCAGGATGCCCATGGTGGCTGCCGCGAGGATATTCGCGAAGGCGAGCAGGATGTGCACCTTCACGGAGCGCGGCGCGCGCGCGCGGGCCACGCGAGGCAGCAGGCGCGCGGCCATCAGGGTGAAGCCGGCCGCGACGACGCCGGCCGACCAGCCCATCCCGCCGTACTCGCCGATCCAGAAATGGCCCGCCATGCCGATGATGCCGGTCAGCAGCAGGCCGAAGATCCAGTAGTCGATCTGGCGCGCGGGCATCGGCATGCGCAGCGCCATCGGTCCCACCAGGTAGAGGGCCCCGATGATCGACAGGCTGATCCAGCCGAGCGTCACGAGGTGCACGAGCGCGATCAGGTGATGGTGATAGAAGAAGCCGCCGATGGCGCGTGGATCGATCGCCGTGACGAGGAAGGCGAGCGCGAGCGCGACGTGCGCGGAGCCGAAGTACAGGACCGGCAGCCATCGCGGCGGCAGCGCATCAGGATCGATGCCCGTGCGCGGTTCGGTCGAGCTCGAACGCGAAGGTGGGCTCGATACGGTCGAGTCCTCGCGACGTTGATGAGTCACACTGTGCAAAATGTCCGTGCGGCCGCAGACGAGAAGAGTAGAATAACTCTTCCCGACACGACCGCTCCTCGACGAACGGCCCTGACGGTGATGGGCGCGACCGACATCTCACCCCGGATGCGGTGAACGGAACACGGCGGCGATGGTTCGTCGCCGCGCACGGAAGGACGCTCTTCATCTCATGGCGCGATCCGACCATCATCACGCGGCCTCGCCCATTCACCGCGGTCGGCCGCACCCGCCGCGGCTGAGCGTGCTCGACTGGTTGTCTTACGGGGGCGAGATGAGCACGCTCGCGCGCACGTTCAACTGGACCGGCACGCCGCTCGGCGCGCCCGATCGGTGGTCGCGCAGCCTCAAGACCGTGGCGCGCATCATGTTCACCGCGCGCCAGCCCGTGTTCCTCTGGTGGGGACCGCGGCTGATTCATCTCTACAACGACTCGTTCCGCATGATGCTCGGTCCGCGTCATCCGGGGGCATTCGCACAGCCCGCCTCGCTCGTCTGGCACGACATCTGGGACGAGCTCGGCCCCCGCGCGGAAGTGGCGATGCAGGGCGGTCCCGCCGCCGACGAGACGCTGCTGCTCATCCCGGCGGCGAACGGGTCCGACCAGCCGTACTGCCTGTTCGGCGGCACCCTCATCCCTGACGATGACGGCCGCGTGGGCGGCCTGCTGTGCACCAATACCGAAGAGATGCCGCGCGCGCGTCTCCTCGAGTGGGAGCAGTCCACGCGCCGGCAGGCCGAGCGCCAGCGCGAGTATCTCTATTCGCTGTTGATGCAGGCGCCGGCGATCTTCGTCATTCTCCGGGGATCCGAGTACGTCATCGATCTGGCGACGCCGTTTGCGTGCGAAATGGCCGGCCGCCGGCACGAAGAAGTCATCAAGCGTTCGTTGTTCGAGGTGCTGCCGGAGCTCGAGCGGAACAATCTGCGGCCGCTCCTCGATCGCGTGGTGAGCACGGGTGTTCCCTTCGTCGGCAAGGAGATGTCGCTCGAGCTCGACCGCCACGGCGATCGCGGCCGCGAGACGCTGTGCCTGAATTTCCTGTTTTCGCCGCTGCGCAACCTCGAAGGCGAGATCGATGGCGTCTTCGTCACCGCCTCCGACGTGACGGAGCAGGTGGCCGATCGGCATCGGATGGAGCAATTGCGGGCCACGGCTGAAATGGCGAATCGGGCGAAAGACGACTTCCTCGCCATGCTCGGGCATGAGCTCCGCAACCCGCTCGCGCCGATCCAGACGGCGCTGCGGCTCATTCGGCAGCGCGGTGCGGACCGCGCCCTGCGGGAGCAGGCCGTCATCGAGCGGCAGGTCCAGCAACTGACGCATCTCGTCGACGATTTGCTGGACGTGTCGCGGATCGCGCGCGGCAAGGTGGCGCTCAAGAAAACGCGCCTCGAGCTCGCCGACGTCGTGACGCGCGCCGTCGAGACGGCGGGGCCGCTCATCGAACAGCGCGATCACCGGCTCATCGTCGATGTCCCGTCGACTGGGCTCGTCATCGACGGCGATCCGGCGCGCCTGAGCCAGGTCGTGTCGAACCTCCTGACGAACGCGGCGAAGTACACCGAGCCTGGCGGCGAGATCCGGGTGGCCGGGAGTCGTGAAGGCGGAGAGGTCGTCCTGCGCGTGCGCGACACCGGCGTGGGCATCGCGCCGCAGATGCTGCCGCGTATCTTCGATCTGTTCACGCGCGTCCGGTCGTCAGTCGAGCGGGTCCACGAAGGCCTGGGACTGGGCCTGGCGATCGTCCGCAACCTGGTGACGCTTCACCGTGGCACCGTGTCGGCCGTCAGCGCCGGCCTGGGACAGGGAAGTGAGTTCATCGTGAAGCTGCCCGCGGCAGCCACCGCGGTGCCGGCGGCGCGGCCGATCACCGGGCTGCTCGGACCCATCACGGTGAAGTCCCATCATGCCCGCGTGTTGATCGTGGACGACAACGAGGACGCGGCGCGCATGCTCGCGGCCGCGCTCGAGCCTTCCGGGTTCGAGACGGAAGTGGCGTGCAACGGACCCGCCGCGCTTCGTCTCTGCAATCGCTTCAGCCCCGACATCGCGTTGCTGGATATCGGGATGCCGATCATGGACGGCTATCAGCTCGCCGACGCCATCCGGCGGATGCCCGGGCTCGAGCAGGTGGCGCTCGTTGCGGTCACCGGCTACGGGCTGCAGGCCGACCAGGATCGGTCGGAGGCGGCCGGCTTTCTGCGCCACCTGGTGAAGCCGATCGACATCGACCTGCTCACCGCGGTGCTTGAAGATCTGAAGAGCTCGTGACGACGACCTCGCGTGCGGTGTAGGCGTCGATCAGACCCGCCGCCGTCGCCACGAGGATCGGGCCCAGCACGACCCCCAGCAGGCCGAAGACGCTCATCCCGCCGAGCAGGCTGATGAACACCACCAGCCCGTTCATCCGCACGCTCCCCGAGATCAGTGCTGGCCGCAGCACGTTGTCGGCGAGTCCGACGATGCCGACGCCGACGGCGACGAGCACGATGCCGCGCACGACCGCGCCCGTCGCGATGAGCCAGAGGGCTGCCGGCACCCACACCACCCACGCCCCGAGCGGCAGGATGCAGAAGAACGCCATCACGACGCCCCAGAACACCGGCGCGCCGATCCCGACCAGCGCAAACGCCGCACCGCCGAGCGCGCCCTGGACGGCGGCCACCGCGACCGACGAGATGACGCCGGCCGACACGAGATCAGCCGCCTGCTGAATCATCCGCTCGCGCAGGGAATCTTCGAACGGCAGGAGATGCCGGCACACCGCCATGATGCTGCGCGCGTCGCGGAAGATGAAGAAGGCGGCAAACAGCATCAGCACGAAGTCGAACATGAACACCGCGACGTTCTGCAGCAGCGTCCCCGCGCTCGAGGCGAGGAACGCCGCCAGGCGCCGCGAGCCGTCAGCGACGATCGTCGTCAGGTTGATGGAGACCGTGCCGGGCAGGTGCGCCTGGATCCGATCCCAGAGTGCCTGGAGCGCTTCGACGCGCCCGCTCGCCAGCGCACCCTGCACGCTGCCGGCGGCCTGGATCCCCTCACGCACGAACGCCGTCGCGATGAGGAGGATCGGCACGATGACGATGACGGTGACGATCACCGTGCTCGCCAGCGCGGCGATGCCCGGCCGCCAGTGTCGTTCCAGGCGCGCCTGCAGCGGGAAGAAGAAGACGACCAGGATCACGGCCCAGGCCAGGGGCATCAGGAACGGCTCGAAGATCCGGAAGAGGATGTAGCCGAGCCAGATGACGACGGCATAGAACAGCAGCGTCGTGATCCGGTCGTGTGAGCTGAGGATCGCCATATGTTCGCGGGAGCGATCGTAGCGCGCGCGGCAGCGACCGGCAAATCGCCAGCTACAGCCGAGCCTCTTCGACCTGCCGGGGCGAGGGGAGCAGCAGAATCGGGCAGGGCGCCGCGCCTGCCATGCGCCAGGCCGTGAACCCGGTGATCGACTGGTGGGACGTGCCGCGGCCGACCGAACCAATGACGATGAGGTCTGCGCGTTCCCGTGTGGCGAGCGCCAGCAGTTCCACATGCGGCGTCCCCCGCTGCAGACAGTGCGTGGCCTTGACGCCGCGTGTCCCGGCCGTCATGGCCCGCAGATGATCGGTCGCTGCCTCGACCATCCCGGCGTCGTACTCCGCGAGTGTCGCCGCCTCTCCTTCGGTGAGCTGTGGCGGGAGCGCCGGTAATACATGGGCGAGGACCAGCTCGCTGTGCCAGTCGCGGGCGAGCGCCGCGGCCACGCTCACGGCGCGGTCCGCATCCTTGCCGAAATCGGTGGCGGCCAGGATCCGCCGGACCGACAGCTCGGGCCGGTCCGGGGTCAAGGTGGCGAAGGTCGCCGTCTCGCCGCTGATCAGGAGTACCGCGCACGGCGGCGTGCGCAGCAGGCGGGCGGCCGTGGAGCCCAGGGCCCACTGGTGTCCACCGGATCGACCGTGGGTGCCGAGCACGATGAGATCCGCATCCGTCTCGACGGCCGTCCGCCGGATGCACTCATCAGGAGCGCCCGATTTCACGGAGACGTCAATGGCTGGTGCCCAGTGGCTGCCGGCTGGCAGCTCAGCGGTGACAGCGTCGCGTGCGGCCTGTTCCAGCCGCGGGCGCGCGTCGGCGCTGAGGGGTGTGGCGGCGGACGCTGACGATCCGTCTTCGATGACCGCCAGAACGTGCAGCCGGACGCGGGCGGTCGCGGCCAGCGCCAGCGCGGTCCGCAACGCCGCCCGCGATGGGGTCGAAAAATCGATAGGGCAGAGCACGGTGCTTGCCGGGATCATTGTTTCGACTCCGCGAGGTGCGACAAATTCCGTGTGGGAACGCAAGGCCGGTACCAACTGTCAGGTTGCGAACGCCCGTTCGACGACACGCGGCCGTGAACCGCCTGCCGCCGGCAAGCCCAGCCGATTGACAGGGAAGGCTGAAGCGCGTTCTGATGGGCAACGGGTGACCGCTGCTCGTGCGCACGATTGATTCGTCCCGGAACCCGCGCCAGGCGCTCGCGGAAACGAGCTCGACGCGACGGGCCGCCGTCCTCATCCTCGCGATCCTGGCTCTGCCGCGCGTGCTTCGGATGGTGTGGCCGCAGGTCTGGATCGAGGACGAGTCCTATCTGAACGGGGCTTTTCTTCTGGCGACCGGGCACGCCCCGTACACGGGCTTTCCCCTGCCGCATTTTCCGCTGCTCGAAGGCTCCCTCGCCGCGCTCCTCGAGATCTTCCCGACGGCCATCCGCACGGCTGAAGCGTTCACCGCGGCCGCGGCCTGGGTGTCGTCGATTTTCGTGTGGCGCATCGGCCGGCGGCTCGGAGGCGAGGTGTGCGGTGTCGCCGCCGCGCTGATCTTCGCGACCTCGCCACTGCTGTTCCGCTATCACGTGTTCGAGCGCGAAGTGTTCCTGGTCGTTCCGGTCCTGTCCGCCTCGTGGCTGGTGCTGCGCTGGCCGGGAACGGGCGAGCGGACGGAGACGCGGACGATCGTCATCGCGGGCGTGCTGCTGGCGATCGCGATGGCGATCAAGCTCACGGCCGCCAGTTACGTGGCCGCATTATTTTTGTTCATCCTGCTCGTCAACCGCCAACGCGATCGCGCGGTCGTGTTTCTCGGCACGGTCGTGGTGGTGATGGGCATCTCGACTGGCGCGCTGTGGGCCCTCTTCGGGACGCCGTTTCTCGTGCAGGTCGTCCTCTTCAGGCTCGTGCACGCCGGCTTCCACAGCCTGACCGGACAGTTTCACGAGTGGCTGGGCAGCCTGGATGTCGAGCTCGCTGCCGGCGCGGCCGGGTTTGCGCTGGTGCTCTGGCAGCACCGCCTTCGGCGATGGGCGTTGCCGCTGCTTCACCTGGCATTCGGCTTCGTGCTGCTGGTCGTGCTGAACCCGACCTTCTGGGCGCACGACAGCATCGAGCTGCTGCCGTGGCTCGCGCTGCTCGGCGGCGTGCTCGTGGCCGATCTGGCCATGGCCTTCGGACGCCACACGCGCGACGCGCCATCGCGTCCCGCGGCGGTCGCGGCGCTCGTCGGCGCCGTGCTGCTGTTCGTGATCGTGGTGCCGCTGCCGCACGCCAACTGGGGACCCGGTGCGGGGAGTGGATTCGGCTTCGGGTACCGCGATCGTGCGGAGATCGATCGTGTGGCGGCGTACGTGCGGTCGAAGACGGCTCCGGGCGCGCTCGTGGCGATGCCGCCGATTCTCGCGTTTCAGGCGAACCGGCCGGAGCTCATCACCTATCCCGAGCTCGCCGGGACGATGATGACGCTCGGGCGCGAGGTGAAGGCGAAGGGGTTTGCGACGACGCTGAAAACGAGCGAGGTCGGCCAGCGGATGTTCTGGGACGAGGTCGCCGCCTCACGCGACGTGTGGCTGCCGGATCTGGCGGAGGCGATCCAGGCCCGCCGCCTGGGTGCCGTGATCAACTTCTCGCCCGCGGATCTCTTTCCCGTTCCGCTCATCGACGTCCCCGACCAGGCTCTCCGCGCGGCCGGCTATGTGCCGGGCCTGGTGACGGAGCACTACACGGTGTGGACGGTGGGGGGATCGTGACGATTCAAAATTCTTCAGGCTTTTTTCTCAGGTCCTCCATCAACCGCTCGTAATCCTCCCTCCCAATCTCGCCGCGCGCGTAGCGGCGCTTGACGATGTCCTCGGGTGGGAGGCGGGCTTCGCGCCGGAAGACGACGACAATCGGGACGATGACGAGCACGATGAGGACGACCGACCAGAGAAGCAGCCAGCCTGCGTGAGGCATAATGCGTCTACGTTATCCGAACGGAGGGAAGATGTTCCAGCCTCGGACCTTGACCGCCGTCGTGGCCGCCGCCCTGATGGCCGCCGGTGCCGGCCTCGTGCCGCGCGCCCAGACGACCTTTCGTTTTGCCGTGTCCGGCGATTCGCGCGACTGCGGCGACGTGGTGATGCCGGAGATCGCCGCCGGGGCGCAGCAGGACGGCGCGGCATTCTACTGGCACCTGGGCGACTTCCGGAAGATCTACGACTTCGACGAGGACATGCAGCACGAAGTCTCCCGCCAGGGGAAGCCGTTGACGATTCTCGACTACGAGAACGGCGCCTGGGACGACTTCATCGCCCACCAGTTGGCGCCCTTCGGTTCCACGCCCGTGTACCTCGCCGTCGGGAACCACGAGCTCTACCCGCCCAAGACGCGCGGCGATCTCATCGCTGAATTCGCCGATTGGTTCAACGCGCCCGAGATCCGGCGCCAGCGGCTCGCCGACGATCCCTCAGCGTACCGCGTGCAGACCTGGTCGCACTGGGTGCAGGCGGGTGTCGACTTCATCAGCCTGGACAACGGCTCGATCGAGCAGTTCGAGCCGGCGCAGATGCGCTGGGTGCACGGCGTGCTCGCGCGCGACGAGCAGGACCCCGCGATCAAGACGATCGTCGTCGGCATGCACCGCGCGCTGCCCGAGAGCCTGTCGGCCGACCACAGCATGAATGAATCGCCGGCGATGCGCGCCACGGGCCGGGAGGTGTACGAAACTCTCCTGCACGCGCAGAACGTCGCGCACAAGCACGTGTATCTCGTGGCGAGCCATTCGCACTACTACATGGACGACACCTTCAACACGGCGTACTGGCGTGAGCACGGGGGCGTGCTCCCCGGGTGGATCGTCGGGACCGCCGGCGCGTACCGCTACACGCTGCCCGCCGATGCGAAGGACGCGAAGATGGCCGAAACGCACGTCTATGGATATCTGCTGGGCGAGGTGGCGCCTGACGGCACGATCGCGATGCGGTATCATCGGATCGACGAGTCCGACGTCCCGCCCGCGGTGGCCAACCAGTTCACCCCCGGCTTTGTCCATTGGTGTTTTGCGGAGAATGCTCAAACACGCTAGCGCCCTGTTGCTGGCCGTCGGCCTTGCGCTGACGGCCGCCTGTTCGTCGAGGCCCACCGCGCCGGCCTGGGAAATCGCCAATCCGATCGAGCCGCTGCCGCCGCCGCCGCTCGGCATCACCGCAAGCTTCACCGATCTCAAGGAGCCGCCGACGCCGGCGCGCGTCCGCCTGGGGCGCTGGTTGTATTTCGACAAGCGGCTGTCGGGCGACGGTACGCTCTCCTGTGCGAGCTGTCACGATCCGGCCGACGGCTTTTCGCTGAAGACGGCCGTCGCGACTGGCATTCGCGGTCAGCACGGCACGCGCAAGCCGCCCTCCTTCGAGAACGAAGCCTGGACGCTCTATCCATATTTCTTCTGGGATGGCCGGGCGGCCTCGCTCGAGGATCAGGCGCTCGGGCCGATCGCCAACCCGGTGGAGATGGGGAACACGCACGCGCACATGGTGCAGACCCTCCAGGCGATTCCCGCCTACGCGCCGTACTTCGCGCAGGCGTTCGGCTCCCCGGCCATCACGCAGGATCGCATCGTCCACGCCATTGCCGACTACGAGCGGACCGTGATGAGCGGCAACTCGCCCTACGACCGCTGGCGGCTGAAGCGCGATCAGTCAGCCGTGTCGGCGTCGGTGAAGCGCGGCTACGATCTGTTCTTCGGTAAGGCGGGCTGCGACCAGTGCCACCTCGGGCAGAACTTCACCGACAACCGCTTCCACAACGTCGGTGTCGGCTGGGATCCGGCGGCGAAGACCTTCAAGGATGAGGGGCGGTTCGGGATCACGCACCAGGCGGCCGATCACGGGGCGTTCAAGACGCCCACGCTGCGCGACGTCGTGCTCCATCCGCCGTACATGCACGACGGATCGTTTGCCACGCTCCGCCAGGTGGTGGAGCACTACAACAAGGGCGGCGAGGCGAACCCGTGGCTGGATCCGAAGGTCCAGCCGCTGCACCTCACCGATCAGGACGTGGATGATCTGGTCGCGCTGATGGAGTCGCTCACGGGCGACACGCGGACGGGAACGAAAGTCCTCACCGACTTCCCGTACTAGCCGCCGGACGTCGGACTCAGTTCATGCTGCACGCGCCGGGGCCCCGGGGATCCCCGCACGTGCCGCACGGCGCCATCGGGGCGTTCGAGCTCTTCGGGCCGCCGGCACCGACGGCGAAGACCGACAGCAGCCGCTCCAGTTCCTCGCTGCGACACGACGGGCAGGCCGGCGTCCGCCCATCCCGCGCGAGCGCCTCGAAATGATGCCCGCACGACCGGCATTCGTATTCGAACAGTGGCATGCCTCTAAAGTAGCACAGCTCGTTTCCTGTAAGATCGCTCCATGTCCATTCTCGCCGCCGTGATGGCCGCGCCGCGTGTCCCGGTCGAATTGCGCGAATTTCCTGAGCCCGACCTGGCGCCCGGCGGCGCCCTGCTCCGCACCATCTATTCGGAAGTCTGCGGCACGGACGTGCACCTCTGGCACGGACGCCTGCAGGGCGTGCCGTACCCGATCATTCCCGGTCACGTGTCGGTCGGCACGCTCGAGAAGATCC
>JANWLS010000184.1 GCA_025450765.1 Vicinamibacterales bacterium
CAATGAGGCGAGAGCCATGCACAGGTATGTCTGCCAACTCCAGTTCGGAAGCCACCCAAGCAGGTGGTGCGACGACGCGCTTGGCATCTCCGCGCGCCATATCTGAATACCGCTGAAAACGGCGGTCACGATCGTGATCGCCCCCAAGACGATCTTGAAGGGCTTTGCTGACAACAATTGGCGCCTAACAAACACCCAACGTGTGAGACGCAATTCCTCCTCGGCCATAGCGCAAGCCTCCGCTTGTCGCCATACCCAATAGACGCTGCTTGACCACAGGCGACGGTCACAGGGTAGCTCTCCCGTAACCGTGCGTCAAGTAGACTCTTTCGATTATCTCAATTGACTTGAGGGGTAGATGTGGTCCTGGCGGCGAAATGAAAGGCCCGAGCTAGCCGTGAGGACTCAGGCTCCGGGACCTCGGACGATGGGAATGGACGTCGTCCTTCGGCTCGCTCAGGGCGACCCTGAGCGAAGTCGAAGGATCGGACGTCGGACATCGAACTCCGGACGCGGACCTACAGCGTAAAGTCTACGGAAACAATGTGCGCGCAAAGGCTTGCGCCGTGCTGGGCGATAGGGACATGGTGGGAGTCGACGGCATAGGCGTCGAGCGCGGCGCGATCCCGGAAGCGGACGACAAGGCCCGTATCGTAGGAGCGGCCGAGATGCACCTCATCGGCACCGACTTCCAGGCCGAGCACACCGTCCAGCGTGGCGAGCGAGGCCAGCTGACGACGGTGCTCTGCCCGGGCGGATTCATCGACGTCGGGCTTGTACTTGAAGGCAACGATGTGGACGAGCATATGTGTGTCGTGGGGTCAGATCTTGTTTCTTGCACACATGAGCAAGGGTGCAAGAAACAAGATCTGACCCCTAGTCCTGCGTTTTCTGCGCCGGCGGCGGTGGGACGCGCTGGTCGCTCATCGCCGCTTCGTACGCGAACGTTGCCATGGCCACCGCGGCTTGCTTGAGGTCCGCGTCGTTCACCCGCTCGTCGGTGTCCATGTTCGTGTGGTGCTTCCGCACGTCGTAGTGCGTGTAATCCTGGATCGAATTGAAGGCAGGGACGCCGACCGCCAGGAAGCTCATATGGTCGGTGGCTCCCTGGTGCAGCAGCACGTTCTTGCGCGCGCCGAGATCCTTCAGCGGCGCAAGCCAGGCGTCGAACAGCGGCTTGGCCGCCGCATCGTGTTCCAGGTAGAAGCCGAAGATCTGGTCGGTCCCGGAATCGACGTTCAGGTACACGTCGAACTTCTCGCGCGCCGCCCGATTCGCATCGCCCGCGAGGTGCTGCGCCACCCAGGCGCGCGACCCGAGCAGCCCCTGCTCTTCGCCGCTCCAGATCGCAAACCGGATGGTCCGGCGGGGCCTTGCCCCGATCGTCTTGAGAATGCGCGCCGCTTCGAGAATCTCCGCCGAGCCGTCCGCGTTGTCGGCCGATCCCGTCGCGCTGTGCCACGAGTCGAGATGCCCGCCGATCATCACCACTTCGTCCTTGAGCGCCGGGTCGGTCCCGGGCAGCTCGGCGATCACGTTGTAAGTGTTGAGATCGTCCGAGTTGTACTCCCCCTGCACGTTCACCCGCAGCTTCACCGGCACCTTCTGTTGCAGCATCCGCACGAGCAGGTTGTAGTGCTCGGCCGACATCACGATGCTCGGCACGCCTTCATCGCCCTGGTCCCGCCCGAGGACGAACACGGTGCCATCGTTGCCGGGGCTCGGCTTCAGCATGACGCCAACGCCGGCGTCGTGCAGCGCCTTGAGAAACGCGCGGCCGGCCTCGCCGGTCCGCATCGGATCCACCGGAAAGCGCGGCGCCGTTCCCGCCTCCGGGTCGTCCGACGTCGTCGGATCCGGCCGATCCGCGGTGACGAACGCCGTCTGGATCGGCTGCGTCAGGACGATCGCCCCTTTGAGTGACGCGCCCATCGCGGCCACGTCCGCGGCTGTCTTGTCCCCCAGATACATCGGCGTGCCGACGATGTCGCCGGACGTGCTCGGCGACCAGCCTTCCGCATACCCGATGAGCGGCGTGTACCGCGGCGCGGTCATCTCCAGCGTGAGCTTCTCGAGCGTCCATCCGCGCCCGAATTTCCACGGCTCGAGATGCGCGTCGGCGTAGCCCCAGCCGGCCAGCTGCTCGCGCGCCCAGCGCGACGCCTCTTTCTGGGCCGGCGATCCCGTGAGCCTCGGCCCGATCCGGACGGTAATGGTGTGAAAGAGATCCGCCACGTGTGAATGCGCCATCCCCTCGGTGCGGATCTGGCGGATGGTGGCGTCGGTGGAGCCCTGAGTATGGACGAGGGCGGCCGTGAGCACCACAAGTGCACCCAGCAGCCAGTGCTTCGCACGCATGATCCTCTCCAGACTTGTCAGCATTCTTCAAACCCCCGCGGTGAGGCTTCGCTGATTCCTCGCTGGGGATCCAAGTCCCTCGCTCGGAATGGCCGCAGGCGCTCCTGTTCTGAGCGCGGCCAGCATAGCACTACACACGGCCGGCTTGACAGATTCTCGTGCGACCGGCTACAGTCGCGGACTGATGTTGGTCACCCCACTTTCCGCGGCGGCACGCACGCTCGCACCGAGGGCGATGTGCATGTGCCTCTGTTGCGCCTGGTCACAGGCGGGTGGGAGTGGTCTGACCGCATGATGTAAGCCACGGCAGGGTCTGCCGTTCATCAATCCGGTTTCCGCCACGGCCGCTCGCTCGGTGAGCGGCCGTTCTGCTGTACGGCTCCTCACCTCCGCGATCATCCAGCGATCACCGGCTTCTGCGGCGCGGGCGTTACCCGGCCGCGCGGAGGTCTGCATGCGTTCGATTCAACGGTTCGTCTGGCTGCTGGCGCTCTTCACGCTGGCCGCCCCCCTGCCCCTGGCTGCCCAGAACGCCAGCAGTCGTCTGGTCGGCACGGTGCGCGACGCCCAGCGCGGTGTGCTGCCCGGCGTCACGGTGACGGCGACGTCACCCGCACTCATCGGGTCCGAGACCGCGATTGCCGAAGCCAACGGCACGTACCAGTTTCCGGCGCTGCCAGCTGGCGTGTATACCGTCACCTTCACCCTTCAGGGGTTTCAAACCCTCACCCGGCAGCAGATCACGCTCGCGCTCGGACAAACGCTGACGCTCGACGCGGAGCTCCCGCTGGCCACGGTGAAGGAACAGGTCACCGTGACGGCGGAACGGCCGATCGTCGACACGCAATCGACGGCGGTCGGCAACGTGCTCAACACGGCGAAGCTGACGACGGTGCCGACGTCGACGGATCTCTGGGGCGCGCTCGCCCAGACGCCCGGCGTCCGGATGCAGGCCTACGACGTCGCCGGCAGCCACAAGGCGCAATCGAGTCCGTATGACGCCTTCGGTGTCACCGGCCAGGCCCGCGTCATCACGGAAGGCGTCGACACCACCGAAGGGACGAGCGGCGCCGGCTTCTACCAGGACTACTACGCGCAGAACGAGATCGCCGTCAGCGCCGCCGGCCAGGACGTGACGATGAGCACACCGGGCGCGCTCATCCTCGCGACGGTGAAGAGCGGCGGGAACACGTTCAAGTCGCTCATCAACCAGACGTACGAGGGACCGAGCTTCGTCGGCAACAACTCCGACCCGGCCATCGAGGCGCGCGGCGGCACGGCGCAGCCGAACCTGCTCTTCTGGGAGACGCACGGCGACCTGGGCGGCCCGATTCTCAAGGATCGGCTCTGGTTCTTCGTCTCGCGCAACCACTTCCACATCAACGAAGCCATTTCGGGCGTACCGCAGACCGTCGCCACCAATCTCGGCATCGTCGATGACTTCACCAACAAGGAGACCTGGAAACCCTCGTCGAAGGACACCCTGATCGGCTACTACCAGTGGCAGCACAAGCAGGCGCCGCTGCGCGGCCTCTCGGTCAACCGAGGCCCGCAATCGACGCTGGCGCAGAGCAGCTTTGCGTGGATGTACAACGGCCGCTGGCAGCGCGTCTGGACGAACCGGCTCTTCACCGAGCTGAATGTCGGTGAATGGGGATACGACTTCCCCGAAGTGCCGTCGGTCGACTACACGCAGTTTCCGCCGCGCACCGACCTCGGGACCGGCGCCGACACCGGCGCGGGGTTCACGCAGGGCGGCACGGCCGGCCCGTTCGTCGAACATCCGGCCAAGCCGCAGGCCTTTGGCACGGTCACGTACTACCTCCCGACGAAGCGGGCCGGCAGCCACGACATCAAGGCAGGCTTCGAGTGGCTGAACGAGATGTGGACGGATACGAGCAACGGTGAATCGGGCCCGCTGCTCTACCTGGACTACAAGGGACAACCGGACGAGATCCGCGTGACCGACCTCGGCGATCCGGCGCAGCTTGGCCGCACGTGGACGGCGCCGATCGACGGCGATCACAAGGCGGCGCTGTACGCGCAGGATCGCTGGGCCGTGAACAGCCACGTCACCGTGACGGCGGGCCTGCGCTACGACCGGCAGCAGCCCTACTACACCTCGTCGAAGCGCGCGCCGGTGCTCTCGGACGTGTTCCCGACGACGACAACGCCTGGCGCGGTGCTCTTTACGCGCAACAACGTCGCGCCGCGTCTCGGCGTGAGCTGGGACCCGAGCGGCGAGGGCCGGACGGCCGTCAAGGCGTTCTACGGCCGGTACTACGACAACTTTTCCGACAGCCTGGCGGCCGTCGATCCGGGCGGCGCGAATACGAAGACGTACACCTTCCTGAACACGGCCGGCGACGGCCTGTATCACGGCCCGCAGGATCTCGGCACGCTCGTGTCGTCGACCGGCGGCTCGAGCACCACGTACAACCCCGACATGCCGACGCCGTACGCCGACGAGATCGACCTCTCCGTCCAGCGGCAGCTGTGGGGCGAATCGTCCGTCCGTCTCGCCTACGTCCGGAAGATGGAGCGGAACAACTACTCGACGTTCAACCTGCTCCGCGTCGGCCAGCTCACCGTGCCGGTCACGGTACCCGTGACGCTGCAAAGCATCGACCAGGGGGTTGAAGGCGTACAGGATTTCACGGTCTTCGACGTGCCGAACTCGCTCCGCGGGCAGGTGCAGAACATCATCGACACGACGCCCGGCGACTCCGGAGATCCGGGCGGCGCCGCCAACTTCGACACCTTCGAGCTGGCGTTCAACAAGCGGTTCACCGAAGGGCTCTTCCTCGACAGCAGCTTCGACTGGACCCTGCTGCAGCAGCTGCAGCATGCGAACAGCTCCTACGAGAACATCTATCCGACGGTGCCCGCCTTCCAGCGGACCTCGCAGTGGGAGCTGCACCTGTCGAGCCGCTACGAATTCCCGTACGCTATCGGGCTCGGCGCCAACCTGGACGTGCAGAGCGGGCCGACCTACGCGCGCACCATCTCGGTGAACCTGCCGAACTCGGGGACGCAGCGGTTCTACATGGCGGCGTTCAGCGGCAATGAGCTCGACACGGTTCCCTACCTGAGCCTCAGGCTCGATAAGGCGATCGTGTTCGGGACGCATCGGCTCACCGGCATGCTGGACGTGTTCAACGTGCTGAACGCGAACCCGGTGACGGGGCTGAATTCACTGAACGGGAAGCTGTACAACCAGATCACCGGCGTGCTGGCACCGCGGACGCTGGAGCTGGGAGCGAGGTTCGAGTTCTAGAGAAGACCTGGCGGGAGCACGTCAGCATTACGCAGTTGCGCCGGGGCCCCGCGCTTTTCGTCCAAAGGCGCTGGGGCCCCACCCCCAGCGCCGGTCGCAACGTGCGCTGCACGCTGCGACAGCTCAGGGCTGCCGCGAACTGACGCTGCGTTCTATGTCAGCAGGACACGCACTTGTGCATCACCTTGGCGCCGAGCCGGGTGAGCAGCGCAATCGTCTCCGGGTAGGCTGGCACGCGCTGATAGGGACCGTTGGCCATATCGGCGACGGTCTGCCCGCTGCGGTTCACCGCCGTGATGTCCGCGCCGCGCGAGACGAGATAGAGCACCATCTCGTTGTCGCCGCGGGCGGCCGCCTGGTGGAGCGCCGTGTTCCCATCCGCATCCCGGGCGTTCACATCCGCGTGCAGGTCCTCGACCAGGTATTTCACCGCCGCCAGCATGCCGGTCGGCGCATATCGGTGGTGATTGGCCGTGAAGCTGTGGCCGTACCCGGCGCCCGCGGCCGCGACGATCGGCGGAATATCCGGGCCGCCCGCCGGCACGGGCCGCATGCCGGTCCGGTCCGTCGCCTCGCCGGAGCTCAAGCCGCCAGCGTCGCCACGCCCCCGTCCCGCCGGCTTGATGGTCGGAATCGACGGATCGGCGCCGTGCGCCACCAGCAGCTTCATGGCCTCGATGTCATCGGAATACGCGGCACGCCAGAACGGTGTGGCGCCCGCCTCGTCGATCCCGGACTGGTCGAGGTTGTAGTTGGTGTACCAGACCTTTTCCTTCAACCGCGCGTTCGGATTGGCGCCGTGCGCCATGAGGTCGGCCATCAACTGCAGGTACGTGGTCTGCTCCTGCTGGTGCGTGAACGGAAAGGGATACTCCGACTTGTCGTGCCACTGCGTGTTGACCACCGCGTAGAGCGGCGTTGCGCCGTTGCGCTGTGTACGGGTCACATCCGCCCGGTGGGCCATCAGGTACTCCGCCGTATCGAAGTGGCCGTTGATGATGGCCGCCATGATCGGCGTCGTGTTGTCGCCGGGATCCGCCTGGTTCACGTCGGCGCCGCCATCGACAAGGGCCTTCACGGTATCGAGCCGGCCATCACGCACCGCGAAGAGCAGGGCCGTCAGTCCGCCCTGTGTCCCGACCAGGTCGACGTAGCTCAGCGGCCGCGGCGCGTTGGACGCAGCGCGGGCCCGCTCCGGCTTGTTCGCCGTCGGCGTATCCTTCGTGCTTCCCTTGGCGGCCGCATCCTTGTCGGCCTCCGGCTTCGCCGGGGCCTGCTGGAAGTTGTTGCGCGCGATGCGCGGATCGTTCTTCGGCAGCTTCGTCCAGTCGAGGACCCTGGTGGTCGCCTTCCAGTCGGCGCCGTGGGCCAGGAGCAGCTTCACGGCGTCGGTGCGCCCGTACGCCGCGGCGAACATCAGCGGGGTTTCCTGCCGGTAGGATTCCTTCGCGTTCACATCCGCGCCGGCGTCGACGAGCGTCTTGAGGACGTCGAGGTTGCCGGATTCGGCGGCGAACATCAGCGCCGTCGTGCCGTGGAGATCCGCCACTTTCGGATCCGCGCCACCGGCGAGCAGGTCCCTGGCGACCTCAGCCTCGCCGTTTCTGGCGGCGAGGTCGAGCGGGGTCAAGCCGCCGAGCCGCGTCGCGGCGTTCGCGTTCGCGCCAGCATAGAGCAGGGTCTTTGCCAGCGCGGCATCGCCGTTCATCGCGGCCCAATGGAGCGCGGTCATCCCGTCGCCCTGCGACGCGTTGACGTCAGCGCCCTGCTTCAGCAGGGCGTCGACGGCCGGCCGATCCTGCTGCATCGCGGCATCGGCAACCGGGGACTGGCTGTCGGCCTGGCCGAGCGCCGTCAGGCACAGGACCGCAGCCGCCACGACGAGCGCTTTTCGCCACATCGCGCTACTTCCCCTGCCGATCGGCGGCCGTCGTCTCAACCGTCGGGTTGAGGTCCATCGCCTCGGTGCTGTCACCGAACTTCTCCTTCTGCACGCCGAGCTTCTGCAGGACCGACAGCCAGACGTTGGCCATCGGGGTCCCTTCAGCCGCCTTGATGTGCATGTTCCCTTTGAGCTGGCCGCCGGCATGCCCCGTGAGGAACACCGGCAGGCGCCGGTGGTTGTGCACGTTCGACTCGCCCAGCGGCGAGCCGTAGATGATGAGGCTGTTGTCGAGCAGCGTCCCATCCCCATCCGGAATGCTCTTCAACTTGGCGAGCAGGTAGGGCACGAGGCTCACGTGATACGTGTTGAGCGCCTGGAAGACGCGCAGCCGATCTTCCTTTTCCTGGTGGTGCGAGGTCGGATGGAACGCCGCCGTCGCCGCCTCGCCGCCCGCGCCCGGATAGACGCGCGTGGACGCATCGCGTCCGAGTTTGAAGGAGAAGGCGCGCGTGAAGTCCGCCTGGAAGGCGGCCGCGATCAGATCGAACATGATCTCCACGTGCTCGTGGAACGACTCGGGAACGCCAATCGGCGCCTCGGGCATGTCCCGTGACTCACCGCTCCGGTTGTGCGCCTCGACGTTCTGGATGCGGCGCTCGATTTCGCGCACGTCGGTGAGGTAGCTGTCGAACCGGTGCCGGTCCTCGTTCCCGAGGTCGCGCTTCATGTCCGCCACCTGCGTGGTGAGCCAGTCGAGGATGCTCGACTTCACCTTCCGCCGCATGGCGCGGTCCTGCGGAGAGTTCCCCAGGCCGAAGAGCTGATTGAAGACCGCCCGCGGATCGCGGATGGCCGGGAGGGGCTCGGTCGGCGACGCCCACGAGATCGTGTCGGTGTAGATGCAGGCGTACCCGTAGTCGCAGCCGCCCGCCTGGTCGACCGGCTCGATGCAGAGTTGCATCGAGGGCAGCGCGGTGTCCTGCCCGAACTGCTTCGCGTACACCTGGTCGAGCGAAATGCCGGCATCGATATCCGAGCCTTCCGTCTGCTTCGGATGCGCCTGCGTAAGGTAGGTCGCGCTCGAACGGAAGTGATCGCCGCCGATTTCGGGCGCGGACCAGGCCTCGGCGCCATGGTCCATCGTGTTGCTCACGATCGTGAGGTAGTCGCGATACGGCTCGAGCGGCTTGAGGCTGGTCGGCGACAGGTCGAACCCGCGCCCGGCGGCGGCCGGCGACCACATGTTCTTCTCGAGGCCGAACGGCGCGCTGCCGGCGGCGCCGTGCACCATCTCCATCGCGACCAGGCGGGTGCGCGCCGTGCGGGTCGATGCCGAAGACGCCGCCAGGACGCGGCCGGCGGGCGTCATCGCGTCGAGCAGCGGCAGCGCGAGCGTCACGCCCATCCCCTTCAGCACCGTCCGGCGGGAGAGATGTTTCCGGGTCAGGAACATGTCGGTTACCTCCGCTCGTCGGCCGTCGTCCGGACAGCCGCAGCTTTGCTCATCTGGAAGGCATCGCTGTGGACGATGCCGAGCACATAGGATGAGAAATGATTGCCGTTGACCGACGCGCGGCGGATGATGGCCCGGATGGTCGGCATGTCGTAGTACTCGATCTGACGGCCGAGCGAATACGCCATCAGGTTTTCCGTGAACACGCGCACGAACGTGTCCTGGTGCTTCAGCATCGCCTGCACGAGCCCCGCGGGCCCGTTCATCGCCGTGCCGTCGTAGAGCGTCGTCTCGGTGTCGACGTTGACGCCGTTGTCGCGGATCCGCCAGTGGCCGGACGGATCGAAATTCTCGAGCGCCAGCCCGATCGGATCGATCACCCGATGGCAGGACGCGCAGAACGGATTCGCGCGGTGCTGCTCCATCCGCTGCCGGACGGAGAGCGGCTTGCCGTCCTGCACCGCCTTGGCCGAATCGTCGAGATCGGTGTTCACGTTCGGCGGCGGGGGCGGCGGCGGCTGACCGAGCAGCACCTCGAGGACCCACTTCCCTCGCAGCACCGGATCGCTCCGATCGGCCACCGAGGTCTCCACCTGGATGGCACCTTCACCGAGGATGCCGCGGCGCTCGGTGCTGGCGAGCGACACGCGCCGGAACTGCGGGCCCGCCACGCCGCGAAGGCCGTAGTACGCGGCGAGATCCTGGTTCACATATGTGTAATCGGCCGTGAGCAGGTCGAGGACGCTCGCGTCGTGGGTGACGATGCTGTTGAAGAGCTCCTGCGTCTCGCGCTTCATCTCGTCGGCGAGATTGTCGGTGAAATTCGGGTAGAGGAGCGGGTCCGGATGGACCTTGTCCACGTCCTGCAGCCGCAGCCATTCGGAGGCGAAGCGCGTCGAGAGCGAGAAGGCGCGCGGATCCTTCAGCATCCGCTTGACCTGCGCGTCGAGCACCGCCGGGACGTGAAGCCGGTCGGTCATCGCCAGCTTCACCAGGGCGGCATCGGGCGGCGAGGCCCACAGGAAATACGAGAGCCGCGACGCCAGCGCGATGTCGCTGATCCGGTAGGTCTGGCCGGCGCGCACGACGGCCGGGCGCGGCTCCACGCGGAACAGGAAATGGGTGCTCGACAGGATGGCCTGCAGCGCGACACGCACGCCGTCTTCGAAGTCGCCGCTGGCGCGTCCTTCCCGATAGAACTTCAGCAGCGCGTCGACTTCGTCGGACGTGGCCGGCCGGCGGTAGGCCTGGCCGGCGAGATTGGCGACGATCTTCCGGGCGCACGCGGATTCCTCGGACGAGGACACCGGACGGCAGATGAAAATCCTCTCGCGGCTGACCGTCTTCGACACGCCCGTGACGTGGAGCGGACCGGTGACCGTCAGCGTCCGCACGTGCGGCTCGGTGTAGACGCCCTGCCCGGAACCGATATCGGCGTCGGCGAGCATGAACGCCTGCGGGGTGATGATGTCGTCGACCGGGCCATCCGCGCGCGAAACGAACGCCGCCGACAGGCGCTGCTGCCCGGCGGGAATGTAGATCGGCGGTGACTTGATGGCGAGCCCCTGCTCGCTCTCCGTCAGGGTTGGCGGCACGTCGAGCAGCGCCACGCGCCGCCCGTTCAGCGAGAGCTCGATCTGCGCGCCGCCCGACGTCATCCCGAACAGATGGCCGACCACGCCGTCGAGCGTCCCGTAGAACACGATCTTGAACGTGTAGGTGCCGTCGGCCGGAAAGAGGTGCAGGACCGAGACGCCGCCGCGCGATCCCATCGGCGTGCCCGCCACGTGCTGCATCTGGTTCGTGTAGGTGCCGACGCTGTACGACACCGAGCGCGGCGTCGCATCCGTGTCGCCCACCGCGAGCCGGCTGATCTCGTCGGCCGCATCCAGGTAGCTCTGGAGCAGCGTCGGCGACAGATCCTGCACGGCCGCCATGTTGTCGAAGTTGTGGCTCATCGTGTCGGGCGGCAGCCACTGGCTGACGTCGACGTCGAGGCCCAGCATCGCCTTGATCGCGCCCGCATACTCCGCCCGGTTCAGGCGCTGCGACAGCCGCGAGCCCGGGTCGGGATGGAGCGCCGCCTCGCGATCGATGCGCTGCTCGAGCGAGACCACGAAGGCGTGAATGGTGGCGTTGTCCGGGCGCTTCGGCGCATCGGCCGGCGGCATCATCCCGGCGCGGAGCTTCGCCAGCATCCGTTCGGCCGTCTGCGCTTCGTCGGGCGCCTTCGCCATGTCGAAGTGCTCGAAGGAGATGCCGCCCGGCTTCCGCTTGTCCGTATGGCACTGGATGCAGATGGTGTGCACCATCCGGTTCTGCTCGGCCACCGTCATCATGTCGCCGGTGTGCGTGAAGGGAATGATCTGCGGCCCGGTGGCAGGCGCGGCGGCTCCCGCCCCGGCCATGCCCGGCACGGCCGCGGCTTCGAGCACCGAGATGAACGCGTTCAGCGTGTCCGTGTCCGGCCGCGGCATGCCGGGAGGCGGCATCTGCCCGGCCTTGAGCTTGCGAGCCATCAACGCCGCAATGTTCGCCGGCGTCTTGCTCACCCCGGCGAAGCTCTCGAACGACAGGCCGCCCGGCTTCTCCGCCTCGGTGTGACACGTGACGCAGTACTGCTTCACCAGCGCGGTCTGCTGCGCATCCGAGAAGGTGCGGCTCTCGGCCGGCTTCGCCTCCTGCGCCGCGGCGCTCGCAGGGATCTGGACACTGAGGCCGAGACCCAGGGCGAGAACGACCGTGGTCATGCCGGTGATGGTTTGAGAGAGTCTGCTCATGTGGGTGCAGTCTACCTTCAACGGTTTGGGAATCGGGAAGACGATGTCAGCACGACACGCAGGCGTGCATCAGTTTGGCGCCGAGTCTCTGGAGCAGCGCCATCGTCTCGGGAAACGGGCTGATGCGCTGCATCGGCCCGTTGGCCAGGTCGACGGCCGTCTGCCCCCGGCGATTGACCGCCTTCACGTTGGCACCGCGAGACACCAGATAGAGGATCATCGCGTTGTCGCCACGGGACGCGGCGTTCAGCAGCGCGGTGTTCCCGTCGGCATCGACCTCGTTCACGTCGGCGTGCAGGTCTTCCACCAGGTACTTCACCGCAGCCAGCATGCCGGCTGGTGCGTAGCGATGGTGATTCGACGTGAAGCTCGAGCCGTACGCCTCGCCCGAGGCGGCCAGCAGCGGCGTGACGTCCGGCCCGCCGTCAGGAACCGGCGCAAGACCGGAGGGATCCTTCGCCCTGGCCGCATCGGCCGGCGCGCCAGGACGACGACGTTCCTCCACCTTCCGGGTCGCGATCCGCGGATCGGCGCCATGCGCCATCAGCAGCTTCATCGCGTCCACATCGTCGGCCCACGCCGCGCGCCAGAAGGGCGTCGCTCCGGTCTCGTCGAGCCCCGACTGATCGAAGTTGTAGCCTGAGTACCAGACCTTCTTCTGCAGTCGTACGTTCGGCTTCGCGCCGTGGGCGAGCAGATCCTTCATGAGCTGGAGATACGACGTCTGCTGCTGCGCGTAGGCGGTCGGCTGCGGATAGAGCGTCTTGGGCGACCAGACACAGTTGAGGACGGCATAGAGCGGCGCCGCGCCGTTCGTCTGCGCCCGGTTCGGATCGGCCCCGCTGGCCAGGAGCTTCTCGGCCAGGTCGAAGTGCCCGTTGACGATCGCGATCATCAGCGGGGTCGTGTCGTCACCCGGATCGGCCTGGTTGACATCGGCTCCGCCGGCGACGAGCGCCATCGCGGCGTCCGTGTACCCCTGGCGCGCGGCGAACAGCAGCGCGGACAGGCCGCCCTGTTTCCCCACGAGCCGTGGATATCTCAGTCGCGGATCCTTGAGGACTTCCGTGTCCTCTTTATCGTCTGTGTCGCCGGTCTTGGCGGGTGCTTCCTGCTCGACCTGCTCGGCGCCACCCTCAGCCTTCGCGTTCTTCGTGGTGGCCTTGGACGGGCCGCCGCCGCCGAGCGGCATCAGCCGCACGTCGCCGGCCTTCAGTTTCGTCCAGTCGAAAATCCCTGTCGTCGGTTTCCAGTCGGCGCCGTGCGCCATGAGCACCTTGACGGCGTCGGCGCGGCCGAAAGCCGCCGCATACATGAGCGCGGTCTCTCCGCGCACGTGCTCCCTGACATTCACCTGGGCGCCCGCGTTCAACAAGGCGGTGATGGCCGGCACGCTGCCCGACTCGGCCGCGAGCATCAGGGCCGTGGTGCCATGAACGTTGGCGCTCTGCGCGTCGGCGTGGTGCGTCAGGAGCGCCTCCACCATGTCGGCGGATCCGTCCCTGGCCGCAATCTGGAGGGGCGTGGTCCCCTCGACCCTGGTGGCCACGCTGACGTCGGCGCCGGCGTAGAGCAGCACGTTGGCCATCGGCACATCGTCATGGATGGCGGCCCAGTGCAGCGCGGTGAGCCCATCGTTCTGCGCCGCATTCACGTCGGTGCCGTTGCTCACCAGCTTTTGCACCGTGGCGAGATCGTGGTGCTGGGCGGCGTCGGCCACGGGGGTGGTCGAGGCGGCGGTCAGCGGCGACTGGCTCGAGGCGACAACCAGCGCCACCGCGCCGAGGATCCCGGTCAGGACGGCCGACCGGCCGAACGTGAATCTAGGTGACATCACCGTCTCTCCGTGACCAAACGTCCGTGTTCGTCTTCCGTTCAGTGCGCCTACATCGCCGCCGTCGTGCTGACCGAGGGATTCAAGTCGAGCGCGGCCGTGCTGTCGGCGAACTTCTGCTTCTCGACCCCGAGCATGTTCAGCACCGTCAGCCAGACGTTCGCCATCGGCGTATCGTCCGGCGTCATCACGTGCAGGTTGCCCTTCAGCTTTCCGCCGGCGTGGCCGAGCAGGAACAACGGCACGCGCTGGTGATTGTGCAGGTTCGAGTCGCCCATCGGCGAGCCGTAGATCATCAGGCTCTTCTCGAGCAGGCTGCCGTCCCCTTCCTGGATGCCTTTGAGCTTGTTCGCGAGGTACGGCACCAGGCTGACGTGGTAGGTGTTGATCGCCTTGAAGATCTCGAGGTTCTCCGGCTTCTCCTGGTGATGCGAGGCCGGGTGGAACGCGGAATCGCCTGCCTTGCCGCCCGCGAGCGGGAAGGTGCGGCCGGAGACGTCGCGCGAAAGCTTGAGCGTGAAGACCCGCGTCAGGTCGGCCTGCAAGGCGGCCGCGATCAGGTCCATCATCAGCTTCACGTGCGCGTCGTACGAATCGGGGACGCCAATCGGCGCCTCCGGCATGTCGCGCGATTCGCCGCTCCTGTTGTGCGCCTCGATGTTCTGGATGCGCCGCTCGATCTCCCGCACGTTGTCCAGGTAATCGGCCAGGTGCGTCCGATCGCGCGGACCGAGCTGCCGGTTGAGCGTGGCGACCTCGCCGTTGATCCAGTCCAGGATGCTCGCATTCACCTTCCGCCGGAACGCGCGATCCTCCGCGGTGCCGCCGAGCCCGAACATCTGATCGAAGACCGCGCGCGGGTCGCGGATCATCGGCAGCGGCTCGGTGTCGGACGCCCAGGAGACAGTGTCCATGTACACGCACGCGTACCCGTACGCGCAGCCGCCGCCCTGGTCCACCGGCTCGATGCACAGCTGCATCGAGGGAATGGCGCTGTCCTGGCCGTACTCCCGGGCGTAGATCTGATCGAGAGACATGCCGGCGTGGATGTCGGAGCCTTCCGTCTGTCGCGGATGCGCCTGCGTCAGGTAGGTCGAGCTGGAGCGGAAATGATCGCCGCCGATCTCCGGCGCGTTCCACGCTTCCGCCGCATGGTTGTGCGTGTTGCTGACGATGGTCAGGTACTCCCGGAGCGGCTCGAGCGACTTGAGCGCCGTGATCGACAGATCGAAGTCGCGGCCGGTCGCCACCGGCGACCACATATGCTGCTTCACGCCGTAGGCAGCGCACCCGGCGGCGCCATGGACCATCTCCATCGCAATCAGGCGCGTCCGCCCGGCCAGCTTTCCGTTGGCGGTCGCCGCCCAGGCCTTCCCCGCCGGCATCATGGCCTCGAGAAACGGGAGCGCCAGCGTGGCGCCAGCACCCTTGAGCACGGTGCGACGTGAGATGTGCTTCTGCGTGATGAACATCCGATACCTCAGTGCCGGGGCTCGGCCGTGGTCTCCGTGGCGGCAGCCCCTGCCTGCTTCATCAGGAAGGCGTCGCTGTGCACGACACCCAGGACGAACGAGGAGAAGTGGTTGTCGTGCTGGGCGGCGCGCCGGACGATCGACCGCACCGTCGGCATGTCGTAGTACTCGACCTGCCGACCCAACGCGTAGGCCATCAGGTTCCCGGTGAAGACGCGCAGGAACGTGTCCTGGTGTCCCAGCATCGCGGCCACCAGCCCCGGCAGGCCCGTCATCTTCGTGCCGTCGTAGAGCGTCGTCGCGTTGTCCACCGGGACGCTGTTGTCGTTGATTCGCCAGTGGCCGGTCGGATCGAAGTTCTCGAGCGCCAGGCCGATCGGATCGATCACCGAGTGGCACGAGGCGCAGAACGGGTTCGCCCGGTGCACGGCCATCCGCTCGCGCACCGACAGCGCCTTGCCGTTCTGAACGGCACCGGCCGTGTCGTCCAGGTTCGTGTTCACGCCCGGCGGCGGCGGCGGTGGCGGCTGCCCGAGGAAGACCTCGAGGACCCACTTCCCGCGGAGGACCGGATCGCTCCGGTCGGCGACCGACGTCTCGACGAGAATGCTGCCTTCACCGAGCAGCCCGCGGCGCGGCGTCCCCGCCAGCGAGACCTTGCGGAACTGCGGGCCGGCGATGCCCGGGATCCCGTAGAAGGTGGCCAGACGCTGGTTGACGAACGTGTAGTCGGCCGTCAGCAGGGTGAGGACGTTTCGATCCTCCCGGACGATGCTGTTGAAGAACAGCTCCGTCTCCCGCTTCATGTCGTCGCCCAGGTTGGCGTCGTACTGCGGATAGGCCAGCGCGTCGGGCCTCACCTTGTCGACGTCCTGCAGCCGCAGCCACTGCGCCGCGAAGCGCGTGGCGAGCGCGAACGACCGGGGGTCGTCGAGCATCCGCGTCACCTGCGCGTCGAGCACCGCCGGTTCGTGGAGCCGGCCCTTGCGCGCCAGGTCGAGCAGCGCCGAGTCCGGCGGGGTCGCCCACAGGAAGTAGGAGAGGCGCGAGGCGAGCGCGAGATCCCCAATCCGATAATCCTGGTGCGCGACCACCGCCGCCGGCTGCCGTTCGATGCGGAAGAGGAACTGCGGGCTGGCCAGGATCGACTGCAGGGCCGTCCGGATGCCAGCCTCGAAGCCGCCATGCGAATCGCCCAGCGTGTAGAAGCGCATCAGGTCCTGCAGTTCGGCGGGTCTCACCGGGCGGCGGTAGGCCTCGCCAGCCAGGCGGCCGACGATGCTGGTCGCGCAGGGCAGCTCCTCAGCCGGGGTGACGGGACGGCAGATGAAGATCTTCCGCCGGCTGATCGTGTCAGACACCCCCGTCACCGCGTACGGGCCGGTGACGCCGAGCGATCGCAGGTGCGGCAGCGTCGTCACGCCGGCGCCATCGCCGATGTTCTGGTCGGCGAGGGTGTAGCGGTGCGGCTCGAGCAGGTCGTCAATCGGGCCATCCGCCAGACGGATGAACGCGGCCGCGATCTGGTGCGAGCCGGCCGTCACGCGAATCGGATCCGTGGTGAGCGTCAGCCCCTGCGGCTGCGCCTCGTTCATCTGCGGATCGATGTCGAAGAGGGCTACCCGCTGGCCGTCCACCGACACTTCGATCTGCATGCCGGGGCCTTTGGACATGCCGAACAGGTTGCCGTCCACCGTGCGGAAGAACGTCAGCTTGAACTGGTAGGTGCCGTCAGCGGGGAACACGTGAACCGCGGCCACACCACCGCGCGTGTCGTACGGCGCCCCGTCGACGTGGTCCATCTGCGACGCCGACGCATCGGCCGTGTAGGTGGTCGACGAGCCGGTCGTCGCCGGATCGCCGATGGCCAGGCGGCTGATGACATCCGCCGCATCCAGGTAGCTCTGGAGCAGCGTCGGCGAGAACGTCTGCACGTTGGCGATATTGTCGAAGTTGTGGCTCATCGTGTCGGGCGGCAGCCACTGGCTGACATCGACATCGAGCCCGAGCATGGTGCGGATCGAGTTGGCGTACTCGACGCGGTTCAGCCGCTGGAACACGCGGAAGCCAGCATCGGGATGCCGTGCCGCCTGCTGATCGAGCCGCCGCTCGAGCGAAACAACGAAGGCGTGAATCGATGCCTGGTCCGGCCGTTTCGGCGCCGAGGCCTTGGGCATCATGCCGGCGCGAAGCTTGGCGAGCATGTCCTCAGCGACTTTGGCGTTCGCCGTCGCCGTCGCCATGTCGAAATGCTCGAACGACAGGCCCCCCGGCTTGCGTGTGTCGGTGTGGCACTGCGTGCAGATGGTGTGCACCATCCGGTTCTGTTCGGCGACGGTCATCGTGTCGCCGGTGCGCGCGAAGGGAATGATTTCGGGGCCGGCCGCTGGCGGCGCGGCGCTGGCCGGCGCGTCCGCCATGCCGGGGACCGCGGCGGATTCAAGGACGCCGATGAACGCCTTGAGCGTCGCCTCGTCCGGCCGTGGCATGCCGGGCGGCGGCATCTGCCCCGCCTTGAGCTTGCGCGCCATCATCGCGGCGATGTTCGCCGGCGCGTGATCCGCGCCCTCGAAGGTCTCGAGCGACAGGCCGCCGGGCTTCTCCGCCTCGGTGTGACAGGTGACGCAGTACTGCTTCACCAGCGCGGTCTGTTGCGCATCGGTCAACGCCACGCGCTCGCGTGGTCCAGGCGGCTGCGCACCCGCGGCGGCGTGGGTCTGCACGCCGACGCCGAGGCCAACGGCGGCCGCGACTGCGATCGCGCCGAACACGGTTCGTGTGGTCATCGTCATCCGAATCTCGATGGCCTCACACTGCGGGCCACAGGCTGCCGGCGCGGGTATTTATGCCGAAAAGTCCTGGTTCATCTTACGTGAGTGCATCGGTCAGACCGTGTAAAAAGTTGTATAAGTCTCGATATGTCTCGCCTTTAGCGCACGTCCTGTCAGCCTATTCGGGCAACTTACCGACTCATAAACATAATTACTTGCCGCCTGGACGAAGACCGTCCAACGCCATCCCAGCCGCCACGATCAGACACGCCCAGGCAAACCAGTCAGCCATCGCCCCATAGGCGGTCCGCTCGTGCGGGACGGGCACGTCAGCGGTGTGCGGGGCGGGCGCGGGCG
>JANWLS010000185.1 GCA_025450765.1 Vicinamibacterales bacterium
TAGGTCTTCGGCATCGTCAGGTTGCTGGCGATCTGGTTGTAGGTCTGGATCTGCGTCGGATTGCTCTGGTTGAATCCGACGCCGCCCAGGAACAAGCCGGCCGCCGCTTCGCTGGGATCGACGACGTGGTTGCCGTTCGTATCGTTCGCCAGCACGTAGGCATACGAGTACGGCGCTTCCGAAAGAATGCCCGCCTGGCCGCCGGTGGCGCCAAGCTGCGATGCGAACATCGAGAAGCTCGCCCGCGCGAGCGTCTTGTGGCTTTCGTCGAGCGCGTACGTGACGCCGACGCGCGGCGAGACCAGCTTCAGGCTGGGACCGGCCGCGGCTGGCGCATTGATCGCCGGCAGGTAGTTCGGCAGGTTGATGGCCGCCGGCTCGGTGGTCGCCAGCGCCTGGCCCGTTCCGCCATCGTAGCGAATCGCGAGGGTCACCGTCGCCCGGTTGAACGTGATCGTGTCGCCCGCGTAGGCGCTGTAGTACTTCACCTCCACCGACGGATTGTAGGGACGATACACGTAGCCGAGCAGATCGAAGCCGTGGTTGGATGGATCCGTCGGGTCGACCTCGAAGGTCAACGTGTTGTTCCCCGGCCACACGGACGTCGATGTCACGGTCGCCTTGCGCCAGGAGAAGCCGAACTTCACCTCGTTCTTCCCCTTGAAGTAGCTGCCGTCGACGAGCGCGGTCTGCTGCGGACGGTCCGTCGCGTAGTACTGGAAGGAGCCGTGATACACACCGGTGATGTCCTGGTAGACCGGCGTGGTGAGGCCGCCTTCCGGCGTCAGCGAGAAGCCGCTCCCGATGCTGGCGCCGCGGGCCGTCAGGAAGACGTTGTTGCCGATCACGAAGCTCGTCTGTCCCTTGTAAACCGTCGTGGGGCCTGTCTGATCCCACGTCGTTTCTTCCGGACGCGTCGCACCAGCGCTGCGGCCGGTCTTGATCTTGTTGCCGCGGAAGTAGGTGAACTCCGGCCGGATGTTCTGCGTCATCTGGTAATCCAGCTTGAACGCATAGTTCTCGAGCGTCGTCTTGTCGTGGCCGCCGGTCAGGACGATGTTGTCGACATCCGTCCGGCCGAGCGAACCCCAGGCCCAGAGCTTGTCCTTGACGAGCGGGCCGCCGAGATCGAAGCCGCGGTCCTGATTCGAGTTGGTCCGGTTGCCCTTGCCGCTGGTGCCGCCGAGGGCGGCCGCCAGATCCGAGGGAAGATTCGATCCCTGCAGGCTCTGGTTCTCGAAGTAGTAGCGCGCGCTGCCGTGCGGCGTGTTGCCGCCGGACTTCAAAATCATGTTCAACTGCGCGCCGGGCGTCGCCACCTGGGCGTCGGAACCACCGGTCGTGACCTGCATTTCCTGGAAGGCGTCGAAGTCGAAGTACGTCGGGCTCGAACCGGTCGCGCCCATGTCGGTAATCGGGATGCCGTCCAGGTTCCACGTGTTGTCGGTGCCGGAGGCGCCCTTCGACAGGTAATTCGACTGCTGACCTGATTCGGACCCACCGACGTTCACGCGGTCGACGATGACGGTCGGGACGCTCTGCAGGATGACCCACGGGTCGCGCGCGGTCGGAATCTGATCGAGCTCGGCCTTGCTGATCGTCGAACCCACCGTCGTCTTCTTGGGCGAGACGATCGGCGCCTGGCCGGTGACGTTGACCTGCGTGGTCACGCCGGCCACACCGAGCGTCACCGGCAGCACCACCGGGTTGGCGGCCTGAACGACGACGTTGTTGTTCGCGTAGGGGCCAAAGCCCTGGAGATTGGCCTTGACCTGATAGGTCCCGATCGCCAGGTTCAGGAAGTGCGCCTGCCCCTGGGCGTCGGTGACCGCGGTGTGATTTTCAGGACCAGTGATGTCCACCGTCACACCGGGAAGCACCGCTCCCGTGCTGTCGTGCACGGTGATGTCGATCCGGCCCAACCCCGACTGCTGCGCCAGTGCCGGCATCGCCAGGCCGACCGCCATCAGGAGCGCGGCGACGGTCAGCCAGACCCGACCAGTTCGCAATGTCATAACGTGTTGTCCTCATCCTCCCGGAACCCGGACGTCCCGGACCCCGTCACTGAAAGATGTCGACGGCATCCGGACTGCCTGCCGTCACGAGAGCCACTTTCACCAACCCACCACCGCATTGCAAACAGCATGTCAGTTGCCGTGCTCTGTACAAGTTGTTGCCGCACGGCGTGTTGCCGTTTTAGCAGAGATCCGGAACGCCATAAAATTCAAACTTTAGAATCAGCATTATTCAATATCATGAATTAGTGACTGTCATTGCACAGTTTCTCGTCAGTGGCCCCCGCGTTTGCGTGCCTCAGTTATTAATCGGTCGATCCCGGCCGTTGCCATACCGAGCGCCTCGGCGCGCTGCCATTCTTTGATGGCATCGGTGTACCGACCATCCCTGGCGGCAATCACGCCAAGATAGATGTGGGCCCGGCCGTTGCGCGGGTCGAGGGCGAGCGCCTCGTTCAATTCCTGAACGGCATCAGCCCGCCGACCGGTCTGCTCATCGAGCCACCCGAGCGACACGTGGTCGTCGGGCACATCCCGGAAGATCTGGAGGGTCGCGGCGTAGTCGGCCTGGGCCCGGACGAGTGCCGCGCCGTGGTCCCCATCCAGGTGCGTGACGTTCAGTTCGAGCAGCGACTTGGCGGCCGTGGCCCGGACCACTCGGGCGGTATCGCTCAACAGCGCGACGAGCGCCGGAATGACGCGCGGGTCGCCGGTATAGCCCAGCGCTCGCGTGGCCGCGATGCGAACGACCGGTTCGGGATCGGCGGCCGCGCCGACGAGGGCGTTGACGACCCAGCGCGGGACGACGCCCGTTGGCGCCGGGCCACCGGCCTCAGGCTGCAGGCCTGCGGGCGCGTGCTCCGGCCCCGCCGCCCTCGCGCCGCCGAAGGAGGTCTGCGTCTGCGCGTTCCCGCTGGTGGGGGCGTCGGCGGCAGACTGGCCGTTGCGGATCGCCCAGATCAGCCGGCCCGCGAAGTCGGCCGCGCTCGCGCGCATGATCGGCCCCTGCTTCCGGTCCCCCGCGACCGCCGCGATGTCCTCGAGCGCGCCGGGGTCTCCCGCGCCTGCGCGATACATCGCCTCGGCCACCTTCACGATCGCGGCGCGCCTGGTGCCATGGCCATACCAGCGATCGAGCGCCGCCTCCGCCCACTCAGGCGTCTTGTCGTCGTGGCACGCCGTGCACGTGTTCGGCTCGCCGAAGCTCGCCGTCATTTCCGGCACGGGCGGCTGGAACGTGTGATCCAGCCGGCGCGTGAACAACCGCCAGTTCACGTCGGCCATGTGGCAGGTGATGCAGCGACTCCCCTGCGAGGCCGCCGGATGATGCGTGTGCGCTTCGATGCCCGCATCGGTCGTGAGATTCATCGCGACCGCCGCCGCTCCCGCGCGGGGCGCCTCGGTCATCGTCTTGTGGCACTGCACGCAGAGTTGATCGCTCGCTCTCGAGTGCTCGCCCGGATGTCCGGGCACGTCGATGTTCACCTTGAGCGAGTGATCGAAGGGCGAGCCGTGCGCGATATGGCAACTGATGCAGGTGGCGCCGCCCTTCAGGAAGCATTGGCTGTCCATCACCGCCTGCGGCCGGTTGAAGCGGCTCGGGCGACCATCGGGCCAGAACTCGCCCTGCGGATCGTTCGACGGAATCGGCTGGCTCACCAGGAAGGGCTCGGCGAAATCCTCCATGAGCCGCCCCGGCGTGAAGCCGATGAAGTAGTTCGTCTTGTTGCCGTGGCAGTAGCCGCACGTATCGAGCACCTGACGCGGCCTGGCCGTGGCGGGCGAGAAGATCTTCAGGTCGGCGGCGGACGAGGCCGGCGAGCCGTGATCGCCGCTCGTCATCAGCTGGACGTGTGCCGATCCCGGTCCGTGGCAATCCACGCACCCAATCCCCATCTCCGTCCACGTGGTCTTGTACGTCCGGCTCGCGACGTCGTAGTTCGGGACGATGTCCACGCCGTGGCAATTGACGCAGTTCACGTTCCAAATCTGGCGGAGATCACCGGTGTAGTGATGAGACACCGGCGCGATTTCCGTCCAGTCGATCCAGCGGCCCGCGCTGCCCATCCAGAACACGGGCAGGACATAGATCCGACCGTCGGCGAGTTTCGAGAGATAGCCCTGGAAGCGCTTCGCGCCGAGCGTGTAGTCGACCTGGTAGGTCGCGGCGGGCCCGCCGTTGGTGGAGACCGAG
Organism: Vicinamibacterales bacterium; assembly: GCA_025450765.1. Lineage (GTDB taxonomy): Bacteria > Acidobacteriota > Vicinamibacteria > Vicinamibacterales > CAVVIG01 > JAGWRA01. The sequence continues at coordinate 4,210 of JANWLS010000185.1, forward strand.
ACCGTGTAGCGCCCGCCCGAGCGCTCCATGCGATACGAGCGGCCGTACGCCTCGAGGTGCGCGCCGGGGCTGAAGTCGCCTTCGATGCGCGCCTGCGCGATCGGCTTCGTCATCTGCACGTGCAGTGACTGGTGCCACTGCTTGTACTGCGACGGATGGCAGGTCTGGCAGGCGGCCGAGCCGACATAGGTCTCGTTCGGGGGATCGGGATTATGCGCAGAGCGGTCGACATTTATCAGTTGCGGCGCGGCCCCACCCCCGCCGCGTAACTTCGCTGATGCCTCGCCTCGGATTTCCTTGTCCTCGGCTCGGCATGGCCGCAGGCGCTCGAGACCACGTTCGAAGCATGGCTGCACCTTCGCCATGACTGGCGGACCACTACTCCCGATGACTAGCAGCCCGAATAACACCACGAGACGGAGACCCTTGCTGATAGGCATCGGCCGACCGCGCGGACGTTTTCAGTTGACGGAAACGGGGAGAGTGTAGCGCGGGGAGAGCGGAGAAGAAAGAGAAATGCAGGCCACAGGCTGCAGGCCAGAGGGCTGGATCACCTCATCTGGCCGGCGGCCGGTGGCCCGACGCCTGCGCGCCGTCGCGGCGCAGCCGCGCGCCTACGCCCCGAACGGCTTGACGAAGAAGAGGATCAGCGAGATCAGCAGGACGTAGATGACCAGCGACTCGATCAGGACGAGACCGAGGATCAGGTTGCCGCGGATTTCGCCGGCGGCGCTCGGGTTCCGCGCGATGCTCTGCACGGCGCCGCTGATGCTCATCCCCTGGCCGATGGCCCCGAACGCGGCGGCCAGGCCGAGCGGGAAGCCGGCGGCGATAATCGACCAGCGCACGAGATCCGCATGGCTCGAGGCCGTCGCCGCGGCCGCGGTCGCCTCCTGCGCGTGCAGCGGCACGATCGCGCCCACAGCCAGACACACGAACGTAAACAGCAGGAACCGTTTGCTCACCACCGAAGCCTCCTCAAAAGAAAAACGGACGATTGTACCCTAAACCTTAGATTCCGGCGACCGCTTCCGGATGCGCCTCGACGTCGTGCTCGGTGGCGACTGCGCCGCCGAGATAGATGGCCGTGAGCAGCAGGAAGATATAGGCCTGCAGCGAGCCGGTGATGATGCCCATGAACATCATCGGCACCGGCGCCAGGATGGGAATGATGCTGAAGATGATCGCGATCACCAGCTCCTCGCCGAACACGTTCCCGAAGAGTCGGAGGGTCAGCGACATGATGCGGGCGAGATGGCTGATCGGCTCAATCAGCAGCATCAGCGGCGCGGTGAAGAGCGGCGCGCCAGGCGGCTTGGCGAAGTGCAGGGCGTAATGGCCGAGGCCCTGCGTCCGCACGCCTTCGATGTGATAGTAGAACCACACGGTGAGCGCGCAGCCGAGCGGCACGTTGATGTTCTCGGTCGGCGCCATCAGGCCGGGCACCAGCCCCATCAGGTTCGCGCAGAGGATGAAGATGAAAATCGACGCGCCGAGCGGCAGATACTTCGCCCCCTTCGGCCCGATGTAGTCGGTCATCAACGACTGCAGCGCGCTGACGCCGTCCTCGAAGAGCACCTGGATCCGGCTCGGATTGTCGACGCTGAGGCCGCTCCGTACGAGCAGGCACATCACGGTGAGCGCGATGACGATGATCGCCGACATCACGAGGTAGTCGGGGATCACGGCGCCGGGCGGCGGCACGGGACGACCGAGCGCCTTGAGCGCGGCGGCCACGAGCGGCCCGAACAGCCAGTTGATCGCTTCGACGATCCAGAGCGGGTGATGGAGCTTTTCCATTGATCACGTTTGCGGTGGGGCCCCACCCCCACCGCCTGTACCTCGCGCGCAAGACGCGCTCGGCATTATTCCAGCCGCGGCTTCCCTCGTCCCGCGAGCACGCGGGCCGCCTCGACGAACAGGGCCAGTACAAACGACGAGGCGCCCAGGAGCACACCGGTGACGTGCAGGCGAAGTCGCACGAGGATCACGTAGGCCGCGACGGCCAGTATAGCGTATCTTGTGAAAAACTTCACCAGCCGCCAGCCGTCCCGCCACCCCCGATCCGGGCGGTCCTGACCGCGCCGAAACGCCCGATCCGTCGCCCCTTTCACCGACTCGTACACGATGCCGATCAAGAGCCCGCCCGCGATGACGCTCAGGGCGCCAGATACCCCGCCGATCGCGAGCCCCAGCGCCGCCATCGCGAGGCAGATCGCGAGGGCCTGGAGCTCGAGGCGGCGGAGCCACGGATCGGCGTCCACGGGTAATCTCAAGACCTTGTCAGCATTTTTCACTTGCGGCGGGGCCCCACCCCCCGCCGCGTGGCTTCGCTGATGCCTCGCCTCGGATTCACATGTCCTCGGCTCGGCATGGCCGCAGGCGCCGCGACCGGGTGAGAAACGCCGCCGCTCATTCTTCATTATTCGTTCGACGTTCTTCGTTCTTCGTTCCACTCCCGCTCGCCTCCGCCATCGTCCGATACAGGTTCACGATACCCGCCGCGACGCCGAGAAAGAAGAAGAGGATCGTCAGCCACGGCGAGGTGTGCAGCCAGCCGTCGAGCACGTGGCCGATCCAGAAGCCGATGACCAGAGCCAGCACGAACGCCATCCCCACGGAGCCCACCGACCCGAGGGCGCGGAAGGTGTCCGCCTGCTGCTGCTGCCGGCGTTTGGACATCTCCTGATCCTAGCAGGCCACAGGCTACGGCCACAGGCCGCAGGCGGGGCACGGGACCGGCCTCGAGCCTGTCGCCCGAAGCCCGGAGTCCGAGGCCTGAAGCCCGAGGCCCGAGGCCCAGGGCCTGCAGCCCGTAGCCTGTAAGTCACAGAATTGGAGACATTTCTGGGCACCTGTCCGGCTTGACGCTCCGGAAATCCGGGCCATATACTGACCTTCAGGCGCCTTGCCTGACGAGCCTCCCTATGCGACGACAACTTGCGCTCACCGCTCCCCTTCTTGCGGCCGGCCTGTTGGTGCTCCTCATTCCCGGCTGGCACGCATCCCTGCACGCGCAGGACACCCACCGCGCGATGTACGTCAGCGTCGTGGACAAGGATGGCAAGCCGGTGGAGGGACTGACGCCGCGCGACTTCACGGTCCGCGAGGATGGCGTCGCCCGCGAAGTGCTCCACGTCGAGCCGGCCACCACGCCGTTCACGCTGGCCCTGCTCGTCGACACGAGCCAGGCGGCCGGTCCGTATATGCAGGACATCCGTCCCGCCGTCGAAGGGTTCATCAAGACGATGGCCGACGGGCAGAATGAAATCGCGCTCATCGGCCTCGGCGATCGCCCGACGATCCTGCAGGACTACACGACGAGCCAGGCGCAGCTCGAGAAGGCCGCGCAGAAGCTCTTCGCGAGCCCGCAGAGCGGCGCCTATTTCCTCGACGCGCTGTCGAACGTGAGCACCGGGCTCAAGAAGCGGAACCCGCAGCGCGCGGCGGTCCTCGCCATCATCACCGAAGGACCGGACTTCAGCACGCCGCAGCCCGATTACGTCATCGACGGGCTCCAGGCGAGCCACGCCTCGCTCAACGTGCTGGTCATGGGACCACCGGCACGGAACATCCTGAACGAAGCGGTGCGGAGCCGGAACGAGGTGATTGGGCGGGGCACGCGCGAAACCGGCGGGCGCGTCGATCACATCCTCACCGGCACGGCCCTCAGGCTCACGCTGGGCCACATGTCGGACGACCTCACGCACCAGTACCTGGTGACGTACGCGCATCCCGAATCGCTCATTCCTCCGAAGGCCTTCACGGTGAGCGTCAAGCGCCCAGGCCTGACGGCTCGCGGTACACCCGTTCCGCAGGAAGGCCGGCCGTAAATGTCCCGTCGTCTGCCGCTGCTCGTCGCGGTGCTGCTCGTCGCCGCCGCGATTGGCACGCTGTGGCTCTCGCCGCTGGCCGCGCAGCCACAGCCGCCGGCGACGCCGCCGCCGCCGCAGATTCCCAGCCAGACGCCGTCGTTCCGCGCCGGCATCGACGTCGTCTCGCTGAACGTGACGGTGACCGATCAGGACGGGCATTACCTGACGGACCTGGGCCAGAAGGATTTCGCGGTCTACGAAGATGGTGTGGAGCAGAACCTCACCTTCTTCGACGCGACGCACCTGCCGGTGGCGCTCTCGCTGCTCGTCGACACGAGCGCGAGCATGGAGGAGAAGCTGGCGACCGCGCAGCAGGCGGCGATCGGATTCGCCAGGCAGCTCCGGCCGCAGGATCTCGCGGAGATCATCGATTTCGACAGCCGTGTGCAGGTGCTCCAGACCTTCACCCCCGACCAGCAGAAGCTCGAACACGCGATCCTGCAGACGTCGGCCGGCGGATCGACCTCGCTGTACAACGCGGTCTACATCGCCCTCAACGAGCTGAAGAAGCTCGCGCAGGCGCACCCGGACGATGTGCGCCGCCAGGCGATCATCCTGCTGTCGGATGGCGAAGACACCTCCAGCCTCGTGAGTTTCGACGAGGTGCTCGATCTCGCGAAGCATTCCGAGACGGCGATCTATGCGATCGGGATCAAGTCGGCGGAATCGTCGGTGATGGCAGGAAAGGGCTTCCAGGAAGCGGACTACGTGCTGCGGCAGTTCTCGCAGCAGACCGGCGGACGGACCTTTTTCCCGACGCACGTCTCTGATCTCACGGACGTGTACGGGCAGATCGCCAGGGAGCTGTCGAGCCAGTACCGCCTGGGGTACATTTCGAAGAACCCGAGCCACGACGGGGGGTGGCGCCGGATCGTCGTCCGCGTGGCCTCACGGCCCGACGCGATCGTCCGGACCAAGCTGGGGTACTATGCCCCCACCACGCGCTAAATGAACCTGATTCCGCTGATCCTGTACGCGGCGGCGGCGGTCGCCTACGCCGTGCACTTCGCACGGCGCCAGCCGGCCGCGGGCCGGACGGCGACGACGCTGCTGGTGGCCGGCGCGCTGGCGCACACGTTCATCATCGGGATGCTCACGGTGCGCAGCGGCCACATTCCGGTGGCCGGCGCGACACCGGCCATCTCCACGTTCGTGTGGCTCCTCGCGCTCGCGTACCTCTATACCGAGGTGACGACCGACGAGCGGGCGATGGGCGTCTTCATCCTGCCGCTGCTCGTGGCGCTGCAGATCATTCCGGCGGTGAATCCCGGTGTCGAGGACCGCGCCGCCGTGCTCCACAGCTCCTGGTTCGGCGTGCACGTCTCGTCGCTGCTGTTCGCCGACGCGAGCTTCGCGCTGGCGTGCGTGATCGGCGTCACGTACATGCTCCTCTTCAAGGAAATCAAGGCGAAGCATCTCGGCTTCTTCTACGCGCGCCTGCCGTCGCTGCAGGTGCTCGACACGATGAACCGCCGCGCGATCGTGGTCGGCTGGATCTTTCTCACGGTCGGCGTCATCGTCGGCACGATCTGGGCGGCCCAGGCGCGCGCGATCGATCCGACCGATCCGCGCGTGCAGGCGATGTCGCTCGAGGATCCGAAGATCTTCGTCGCGCTGATCTGCTGGCTGGTCTACTCGTTCGAGGTCGCCGTCACACGGCTGGCCGGATGGAGCGGCCGCCGGGCCGCCTGGCTGTCGATCGTCGGGTTCGCGATCGTGCTCCTGAATCTGGTGCCGATCAGCTATTTCCTGACGCGCAGCCATAATTTCTGATCGCATGCAGATTCTCCTGCTTGGCGTGAATCATCGGACGGCGCCGATCGATCTCCGTGAGCGTCTGGACTTCTCGACGCGCGGGCTCGATCGGGCGCTCGGCGAAATCGCCACGCTCGGCGCCGGCCGGGAGGCGGTGGTGCTCTCCACGTGCAACCGCGCGGAAATCTACGTCGCCTGCGACGATGCGGCCGAGTCGCGGCGGGAGCTGGCGGCATTCATGAGCGCGTTCCACCAGGTGCCGGCCTCCGAGCTCGTGCCGCACCTGTACGACGAGGTGGACGGGCTGGCCGTCCGTCACCTGTTCCGCGTCGCCGCCGGCCTCGAATCGCTCGTCGTGGGCGAGCCGCAGATCCTTGGCCAGGTGAAGGAGGCGTTTGCCGCGGCGTCGGCCCAGAACGCCGTCGGCCCGCTGCTCACGCGGTTGTTCCATTCCTCGTTCGCCGTCGGCAAGCGCGTGCGCTCGGAGACGGCGCTCGCCGAGGGAGCCGTGTCGGTGAGCTACGCGGCCGCCTCGCTCGCCCGGAAGATTTTCGGCAGCCTCGAAGGCCGCCGCGTGCTCGTGGTCGGCGCGGGCGAGATGGGCAAGCTGACGGCGCTGCACCTGAGAACGCAGGGGATCGGACAGGTCGCCGTCACGAGCCGCACGATGGCGCATGCGGAGCAGGTCGTCGACACGATCCCCGGGGCGGTCGCGGTACCGTGGGACACGCTCGCCCCGGAGCTGGCGCGCGCCGACGTGGTGGTCACCGCGACCGGTTCACCGACGCCGATCCTGACGCGCGCACAGATTGCTGCGGCCACCGGCCCGCATCGCGGGCGGCCGCTCTTCATCATCGATATCGCGCTGCCGCGCGACGTGGATCCGTCGGCGGGGACTCTCGAGCAGGTCTTCCTCTACAACATCGACGACCTGCAGACGATCGTGCGCGAGAACCTCTCCCGGCGGTCGTCCGAAGTGACGCAGGCCGATGCCATCGTCGACGAAGAGGTCGATCGCTTCGTCGCCTGGGTCCGGGCGCGGGGCGCCGTCCCCACCGTCGTCGCCCTGCGACAGCACTTCGACGCGATCCGCCGGTCCGAGTTGCAGCGCCTCGAGCCCAAGCTGGCCAGCCTGGCGCCCGAGGCGCGCGCGCGCGTCGAAGAGGTGACGCGCCTCATCGTCGAAAAGCTGCTCATCGGCCCCACCGAGCAGCTCAAGGCGCTGCCCGACACGGAAACGATGACGCTGTACGCGGAGGCCGTGAGCCGCCTCTTCGAGCTGGATCCGGGTGAGCCCGGCGTGCAGGGGTCGCTCGCGCGCCATCGCGCCACGAAACTCAAGTCGTAATGCCCAATACCGTCGTCCGCCTGGGAACCCGTGGCAGTCAGCTCGCGCGCCGGCAGGCGCAAACGGTCGCCGCTCGGCCCGCGCCGGCGGGCGGCCCGCGCGCGGAGCTGGTCGTCGTCCGTACGACCGGCGATCGGCTCTCCGAGGCGCCGCTGTCGGAGATCGGCGGCAAGCGGATCTTCGTGAAGGAGCTCGAGGACGCGCTGATCTGGCGCGAGATCGACCTGGCCGTCCACAGCAGCAAGGACATGTCGGCGGTGCTGCCCGATGGCCTGACGGTCGCCGCGGTCCTGCCCCGCGAGGATCCGCGCGACGCGCTCGTCCTGCCCCACGGATCGCCCGCCGGCGACTGGTCCGATGTGGTCCGGCGGCTGGGCGTGCGGCCGCGCATCGGCACCGGCAGCGTCCGGCGGATCGCGCAACTGCGGCGCGCCCTGCCCGGCGCCACCTTCAGCGAAATCCGCGGCAACCTCGATACGCGCCTCCGCAAGCTGGATGAAGGGTCGCACGACGCGCTCGTGCTCGCCGCTGCGGGCCTGCGGCGGCTCGATTTCGCGTCGCGCATCAGTGCGGCCGTGCCGGCGAACGTGTGCGTGCCGGCGCCGGGCCAGGGGATCGTCGCCGTCGAGATTCGCACCGATGATCAGGACCTCGCGGCGGCGCTCGCCCGGATCGACGACGAGCAGGCGCATCGGGAGCTCGACGCGGAACGGGCGCTGGTCGCGGCGCTCGGCGGTGGCTGCCAGATGCCGCTCGGCGGGTTTGCCACCACGAACGGCGACGAGCTGATGCTCGACGCCATTGTGCTCTCGGCCGATGGCGGCCGCTCGATCCGGCAGGTCCTCACCAGCCCGGCGATCGACGCGCGCGCGCTCGGCGAACGGATGGCCGCGGCGCTGCTGGCTGAAGGAGCTGGAGCCTTGCTGCAGGAATCGACGAAGTGAAGCGCACGCTGGTGTACTTCATCGGAGCGGGACCGGCGGCCCCGGATCTCGTGACGGCGCGCGGCCTGCGCGTGCTCGGCCTCGCGGACGTCGTGCTGCACGACCACCTCATTCATCCCCGTCTGCTCCGCCGCGCGCGCGCCGACGCCGAGATGATCGACGTCGGGCTCACGGCGCCACAACCGCTCGACCAGGAAGCCATCGCCTACCTGATGCTCGAAAAGGCGCGCGAGGGCAAGGTGGTGGCGCGCCTGAAGTGTGGCGACCCCTTCGTCTTCGGCATGGCGGGTGAAGAAGCGCTCTTCCTGCACGAGCAGGGGATCGGCTACGAGGTCGTGCCCGGCGTGCCGGCGGCCATCGGAGCAGCCGCTTATGCTGGTGTGCCGCTCGTGCACCCGGGCGGCGGCGACACCGTCACGCTCATCCGCGGCCACGAAAACGATGCGTCGGCCGCTCACGACGTCGACTGGCGCAGCCTCGCGTCGCTCGACGGCGCGCTCGCCTGCTACGCGGGACCGCGTCAGCTTCCCGCCATCGTCGATGCGCTGCTCGCCCATGGCCGGCCGGCCGAGGAATCGACGGCGGTGGTCTACGACGGCACGCTCGCGAGCCAGCAGACCGTACGCGGCTCACTCGCGCAAATCGCCGATGCCGTGAAGCAGCCGGGACATCACCGCGCCGCCATGCTCTTCGTCGGACGCGTCGTCGGGTTGCGGGAATACCTGCGCTGGTTCGATGAGCGGCCCTTGACCGGACGCCGCATCGCGGTCACCCGGCCGCGGGCGCAAGCGGCGGACCTGGTCGACCGTCTCGAAGCGCTCGGCGCGGAAGCGATCGAGGCGCCGCTCATCCGCATCGCCCCACCCGAAGATGAGGGGCCGCTCGACGAGGCCTGCCGGCACGCCGGCGCGTTCGACTGGATCGTGTTCACGAGCGTCAACGGCGTTGAGCGCTTCTTCGAGCGCCTGCTCGCCGGCCCCGGCGATCTCCGCAGCCTGAAAGGCGCGAAGCTGTGCGCGATCGGCCCGGCCACGGCTGAACGCCTGCGCGGCTTCGGGCTCAAGGCGGACCTGATGCCCGACGAATTCCGCGCGGAAGCGGTCTTCGAGGCGCTGGCTGCGAGCGGCGAACTGGCGGGCACACGCATGCTCCTGCCCCGTGCCGACATTGCCCGCGAGATGCTCGCCGACGAGCTGCGCCGACGCGGCGCGGTTGTCACCGAAGTGAAGGCGTATCGCACACTGCCCGTCGAGCCGGGCGTCAGCGGCGATCCGGACCTCTACCGGCTCCTGCTCGATCGCCAGATCGATGTCGTGACGTTCACCAGCGCCTCGACCGTGCGGAGCTTCGTGCGCCAGGCGGGCGGCGATCAGGCCGCCGATCTGCTTCGGACGACGCTGGTGGCGGCGATCGGCCCGATTACCGCTGAAGCTGCCGCGCAGCACAATATCCGGACGGACATCATGCCGTCGGCGTACACCGTGCCCGCGCTGGTGGATGCGATTGCGGCGCACTACGCGGCCGCGGACACCGCAGATAGGCGCTAGCTGCTGGGCGCTCGCGCCTGGAGCCTGAACACACAGGAGCTTTTCATGCCCATGACCCGCACATCCCTCCACCTCCCCCGCCGGCACCGGCGCCTGCGACAGTCCGCGGGCCTGCGCGCGCTCGTGCGCGAGACGCGGCTCTCGCCGGAGATGTTCATCTACCCGCTGTTCGTCTGCAGCGGCACAGGCGTGCGGCGCGACGTGCCGTCGATGCCGGGTGTGTTCCAGCTGTCGGTGGACGAGGCGGTGAAGGAAACGATGGCGGCGCGGGGCGACGGGATTCCGGCCGTGCTGCTCTTCGGGCTTCCCGACCGCAAGGACGAGATCGGATCGGCGGCGCACGATCCGCATGCGCCGGTGCAGATGGCGATTCGCGCCATCAAGGATGCTTCGCCGGACACGGTCGTGATGACCGACGTCTGCCTGTGCGAGTACACCTCCCACGGGCATTGTGGCATTGTCGAGCGCGGCGAGATCGTGAACGACGCGAGCGTCGCCGAGCTCGTACGCGCCGCGGTCTCGCACGCCGAGGCGGGTGCCGACGTGGTTGCACCGTCGGACATGATGGACGGGCGTGTCGGCGCCATTCGTGACGCGCTCGACGAAGGCGGCTTCACGCAGGTCGCCATCATGTCGTACGCGGCGAAGTACTGGTCCGCGCTCTACGGACCGTTCCGCGACGCGGCCGGGTCGGTGCCGGCGTTCGGCGACCGCCGGACGCACCAGATGGATCCCTCCAACGCAGACGAGGCCATCCGCGAGGTCGAGCAGGACATCGAGGAAGGCGCCGACATCATCATGGTGAAGCCGGCGATCACCTACCTCGACGTGATCGCGCGCGTGAAGGGGGAGTTCGGCTATCCGACGGCCGCCTACCACGTGAGCGGCGAGTACAGCATGATCAAGGCGGCCGCGCGGAACGGCTGGATCGACGAGCCGCGCGTGATGCTCGAGACGCTCACGGCCATCCGGCGCGCGGGCGCAGATATGATCATCACGTATTACGCGCGCGAAGCAGCGCGGATGCTATGAGCACACGGAAATCAGCCAAGCTCTTCGACCGGGCGCAGAAGATCCTGCCCGGCGGCGTGAACAGCCCGGTGCGCGCATTCAGCGCGGTCGGCGGCTCGCCGCTCTTCATCGACAGGGCCTCGGGAGCGCACATCACGGATGTCGACGGCAATCGGTACATCGACTACGTGATGTCGTGGGGCCCGCTCATTCATGGCCACGCACCGGCCGGGCTCGTGCGGGCGCTCGGCGCTGCCGCGAAGCGCGGCACCAGTTACGGCGCGCCGACGGCGATTGAAGTGGAGCTCGGCGAAGAAGTCCGCCGGCGGTTCCCCTCGATCGAGCGCGTGCGCTTCGTGAACTCCGGCACCGAAGCGACGATGAGCGCCATCCGGCTGGCGCGCGCGGCCACCGGGCGGCACAAGATCATCAAGTTCGAGGGCGGGTATCATGGGCACGGCGATCCGTTCCTCGCGCAGGCCGGTTCGGGCGCCACGACGCTCGGCGTGCCGACGAGCCCCGGCGTACCGCCGGCCGCGGTCGGCGACACGCTGCTTGCCCCCTACAACGATCTCGACGCCTGCCGCACCCTCTGCGCGCGTGAAACCGGATCGATCGCCGCGATCATCGTGGAGCCGATTGCGGGCAACATGGGCGTGGTGCCGCCGGCCGACGGCTTCCTGGCCGGCCTGCGCGCGCTGTGCGCCGCGCACGGCATCCTGCTGGTGTTCGACGAGGTGATTTCCGGCTTCCGCGCGTCTGCGGGCGGGGCGCAGGAGGTCTTCGGCATCAAGCCCGACCTCACCTGCCTCGGAAAGATCATCGGCGGCGGCCTGCCCGTCGGGGCCTACGGCGGCCGCGCGGACCTGATGGCGCTCGTCGCCCCATCCGGCCCGGTGTATCAGGCTGGCACGCTGTCGGGAAATCCGCTGGCGATGACGGCCGGGTTGTGGAGCGTGAAGCCGCTCAAGCCGCGGCTCTATCGCGACCTGGCAGCGCTCGGCGAGCGGCTGGCCAGCGGATTGGCGGACGCGGCCCGTCGCGCGCGCGTGCCGCTGCACGTCAACGCGTTCGGCTCCGTGCTCACGCCCTTCTTCACGCGGGAGCCGGTGCGCGATTACCGATCCGCGCTGACCGCCGATACCGCGATGTATGGCCGCTTCTTCCGCGCGATGCTCGCCCGCGGCATCTATCCGCCGCCCTCGCAGTTCGAAGCCTGGTTCCTCTCGGCCGCCCACACGAAGAAGGATGTGGACCGGACGATCGCTGCGGCGAAGAAGGCGATGCGAACAATTCAGAATTAAGAATTGAGAATGGAGAAATCGGAAGGTCCGCTTTTCTCAATTCCGTAGCAGCCCGCCCTTCGCCACGGTGAGCGGCGAGTCGATCCGCACCCGCAGCGCCGTGCCCGCGGGCAGATCGATGTCCTGGCCTGGCGTGGCGGCCACCATGCCGCCGCCGCCGATCAGGATGCCGGCGAGCGCGCCCTTGAAGCCCCCGAGCAGGCCGCCGAGGATCGCGCCGACTCCGGCGCCGGTACCGATCTTCGCCTTCTCGCCCTTGATCCCCTCGCTCGCCTCCGTCACCGTGCCACGCATCTCATACGTCGTGCCGTTCACGGTGATCCGATCGAACGAAATGGTCAGCTGACCCTTGCGGTCGGTGCGCGTCGCCTTCGTCACGCCGCTCACGACGCCCTGCAGGACCGAGCCGGCCGGAATGAGCACCTGGTTGTCTTCCTTCAGGTCGACCGCGGTCGTCGCTTCCACCTTGTCCTCCACCGACGCGGTCGAGGAGCTGAGGCTCGATTGCAGGTTCACGTCGATTTCGGTGCCGACGGGGACGTCGGAGAGCGAGGCCGGCTTCGCCGCCCCTGCGCGGCTCGCGCCCGGCGCGGGCGTGGGCGCCGGGCTTGACGTGGCCGGAGCCGCGGCGGACCTGTTGGCCGCCGGCGAGGATGCCGGTGCGCCGCCCGCGACCTGCATCTGGAAGTCGGCAATGCGTCCGCTCAGGTCGCCGTACTCCTGGTGCGTCACGCGTCCTTCCTTCTGCAGCTTCACCCTCAAATACGTCACATCGTCCTGCAGCGTGTTGAACTGGGTCATCAGCTGATCGGCACGCGCCTGGTCCTGTGCGCGCAGCGACGTGATGTCGTGGCGAATGTCCGTGAGCCGGTCCTGCAGCTTCTGAATATCAGACGTCTGGACCGCCGAAACGCTGGATTGGGCTGGCGCCGCCGGACGCGCGGACGAGGAGGCCGGCACCAGGAGCAGGAGGCTGAAAATCACCGGGAGCAGTCGTGTGTATCGCATCGAGTCGTCCCTCATGGAAGAAACTGGCTGAACCAGGGGATGCGGGCGAGGTCGTTGTAGATGACCATGACCATCAGCATCATCAGGAACACGAAGCCGGCAAAGAACACCCGCTCCTTCACCGCGATGCTGAAGTCGCGGCGCGCGATCCCCTCGAGCGCCATCATGAAGATGTGGCCGCCGTCGAGCACCGGGATGGGCAGCAGATTCAACAGGCCCAGGTTGAGGCTGAGAATGGCCATCAGGCTGGCGAGCGCCACCCAGCCCGCCTCGGCCGACTGGCCGGAGAGCTGGGCGATGGCGACCGGGCCCATCAACTGCTTGGCGGAGACCTGGCGCGTCACGAGCCCCCAGAGCGTCTGCCCGATGAGCATGGTTTCCTGGTAGTTCTTCTGGAAGCTCAGGCCGATGGCGTCCATCACGCCGGGCTTGAACGTCTTCACCGCGTCGGAGATGGTGACGCCGATGAGCGCCGTCTTGCCGGACTTCTTCGGCGTGATGTGGAGCGTCTCCTTCACGCCGTGCCGCGCGACGATCATCGCGACCATCTCGCCGCCGTGCGGCGCGAGCGCCTGTGAGAGCTGGCTCGCGAAGGTGATTGGCTTCCCGTTCACCGAGAGCACGACGTCGCCGGCCTTGATGCCGCCCTGTTCGGCGGGCGAACCAGCCTGCACGGCCTGGATCGACGGGTGCACGTCCGGCAGGACGCCGATGTCGCCGATCTGAAATTCGGTCTGCCCTGTCGGCGTGATCTGCTTCGTCACCGTCTGCCCGTCGCGCTCGAACGTGATCGGGATCGCGTGGCCCGCGTGCGTGCTGACGTAGGTGAAGAGGTCGTCCCACGTGTGCACGTCGTGGCCGTCGACACGAATGACCCGATCGCCGGGCAGCAGGCCGGCCTGCGCCGCGGGCGATCCCGCCGGCACCGGACCGAGCACCGGCGCCTCGTCCTGATACACCGGCACCGTGGCGCCGTTCACGAGCACAGCCGCGAGCAGCACGACGGCCAGGATCAGGTTCATCGCCGGTCCCATGACCAGCACCTGGAACCGCTGCCACTTGCTCTTCGACAGGAACTCGTCGGGCGCGCCGCTTCGCGCCTCCTCCGGATTGTCGCCGGCCATCTTCACGTAGCCGCCGAGCGGGATGGCGCTGATGCAGTACTCGGTGTCGCCCCGCTGGGTCTTCAGCAGCTTCGGCCCAAAGCCGAGCGAGAAGGTGAGCACGCGCACGCCGATGCGACGGGCCATCAGGAAGTGACCAAGCTCGTGCACGAACACGAGCACGCCGAGCACGAACGCGAAGGCGAGCAGGGTTACCACTGACCGTTCATCCTCATCAAGGTTTCACCGAGAGCTGCGGCAGCAGTTCGCGCGCGTACGCACGCGCCCAGTCGTCGACGGCACGGACCTCGGCGAGCGAGCGGACCGCCAGCGGCTCGTGCGAGCGCATCGCCTCGCCCACCAGCTCGGGAATCGACATGAACCCGATCTGACCGTCCAGGAAGGCCGCGACGGCGATTTCGTTCGCCGCGTTCAGCACAACAGGCAGGCTTGGCTGACCGGCCAGCGCCTGGCGCGCGAGCGACAGGCAGGGGAAGCAGTCGACGTCGGGCGCGGCGAACTCGAGCCGCCCGCAGTTCACCAGGTCGAGCGATGGCACTGGCGCCGACCACCGCCTCGGATAGCTGAAGGCGTATTGAATCGGTAGACGCATATCCGTCACGCCGAGTTGCGCGACGATCGACCCATCGACGAATTCCACCATCGAATGAACCACCGACTGCGGATGGACGACGACGTCGATCCGGTTGACGGGCATGTCGAAGAGCCAGCGGGCTTCGATGATCTCGAGCCCCTTGTTCATCAGCGTCGCCGAGTCGATCGTAATCTTCCGACCCATCCGCCACGTCGGATGCTTCAGCGCCTGCTCGGGGCCCACGAGGCGGAGATCGTCGGCCGTCCAGCCGCGGAACGGCCCGCCGGACGCCGTGAGAATCAGGCGCCGCACTTCGTCAGGCTGCCGTTCGTGGAGGCACTGGTGCACGGCGTTGTGCTCGCTGTCGACCGGCAGCACCGCGACGCCGCGACGCCGCGCTGCCTCCATCACGACGGCGCCGGCCATCACGAGCACTTCCTTGTTGGCGAGCGCGATGGTCTTGCCGGCTTCGATCGCCGCCAGCACGGCTTCGAGACCATCGGTGCCGGCCGAGGCGCACAGCACGATGTCGACGTCCGGATGCGTGGCGACCTCGGCGAGGCCGTCCCGGCCGACGCCGACCTGGCGTGGGAGCCCATCGGGGGCGAGCGCGCGCAGCCGGTCGATCGCCTCGCCGGTCGCCATCGCGACCGCACGCGGCCGGAAGCGCCTCACCTGCTCGGCGAACCGCTCGACGTTCGCACCGGCGGCCAGGCCCACGATCTCGAGCCGGCCGGCCTGCTGCTCGACCACCGAGAGGGCGCTCTGGCCGATGGAGCCGGTGGAGCCGAGAATCGCGATGCGCTTCCTAGGAAAAGTGGGCATAGCGAAGAAAGATATAAAAAATCGGGGCGGCAAAGAGCAGCGCGTCGATGCGA
>JANWLS010000186.1 GCA_025450765.1 Vicinamibacterales bacterium
CGTGCACGATCAGCGCGTCGGCACGGGCGAGGTCACCGGCACGCACCCACGACATCGCGATCCGGCGCGCCAGCCGGTCGTGTTCGTCGGGATCCACTCCGGTGCCCAGCTTCGCAAGCGCTCGCTCCGCGTCGGCGGACTTCCCTTCGGCGATCAGCACTTGCACCATCGTCGTCGACGTGGTGCCGGCCTCGTTCGCCGGTGCGCCGGGCTCCGTCGCGATCAGCGCCAGGACCCGGCGGGCGTTGCGCTCGTCGTCCGCATCGGCGTAGGCCCGGGCCGCATCCACGAGGGTTCGAGTGCTGGCCGGCGCCGCTTCTCGGTGGGCGATCGCTTCGAGCACTGCCGCGGTTGCCAACCGGGACGGCTTGTCGAACCGAAGCCGCAATTCGTCGAGCAACTGACGCAGGATGGGGAGCGCGGATTCCGTTTCTCGCGGCAGCGACGCCGTCACCAGCGCCACCGCGTCCGCGGACTCGCCCCAGCGGCCCAGCAGGAGTCCGAGCATCAGTCGCGCATCGGGTGAGCTGTCCTGCTGCAAGGTCCGTCGCACGAGTGGCCGCTGCGCCGGCGTCACCTGGGCAAGTTGGCCGATGGCGCCGTCGCGGAACGGCGGATTGTCGCGAACCACGGCGAGCCACTCCTGCGTCGCTCCGACGATATCGCCCGTGCGCTGCAGGAGACCGGCGCGTTCGATCGAGAGTGCCCCGGCGCCGAGGCGCTGGCGCCCGAGGTCGAGGGCCATCCGGGCCTGCGCCAGGTCCCGCGCTTCCGTCGCCGCTTCCAGCCACTCGCGGTACGGCTGGTCGTCGCGGGGAGAACGATCCGCCCAGCGCTCCGTGTACTTGCGCGCCGAATCCGGGAAACCGGCGGCAACGAACGTTCGCACCGCGACGCCGAAGATCCCGATGCTGGTGGAATCGGCCGCGAGCGCCGCCGCGACGAGTGGCACCAGTTCCGCTCGCCGGTCGAGCCGCGGCAGGACATGCTCCATGCCGAGCAGCGCGCCCATGTTGGCTGGCTGGGCCTGCAGGATGCCGGCGTACTGCCGCGCCGCATCGGCGTACGCCCCGTTGCGCTCCGCCATCAGCGCCCGCCCGAGCGGTGTGCTGGTGCTGTTGGTCTGGATCGGCTGCGCCTGTGCCACCAGCAGCGCCGGAATCCAGATCAGTCCTGCCGCGGCCGCAGCAGCGCGCTTCATGGCTTGACCGGCGCCTGCGTCAGTCGCTGGAAATAGTCCACCACCCGGCGGCGCTCGTCCGGAGAAAGCCGCTGCAAAGCGTCCCAGCCGGGGAGGCGGATCTCGCCCGTGCCGTTGCGGATCCGCGGATCGAGCGGCGGCGGGACGGCTGGTGGCGCATCGAGCGCGGTCGTGCTCTGGCGCTCGCGCTTCTCGTCGTCTTCCTCACCTTGCAGCGTACGACCCGCGTCGAGCATGTGGTGGAAGAGCTGCTGCTGGCGATTCACGATCTCCTGGTTGAGCCGGCCGGCAGCGAGGGACTTCGCGAGGTCCTTGGCCTCTCGTCCCATCTCGCCGGCGCCCGGAAGCTGGCCCGCGGCGCGCATTCGCTCGAGTTGCTGGGCGAGGGCCCGCTGCTGCAGCGCCATCTGCATCACCTGCTGCGCATTCATTCCACCCGGCTGCATCATGCCGGCTCCCTGTTGCGCCAGCTGGCCCTGCTTCCCGGCCATCTGCTTCATCTGCTCCATCGCCTCCTGTACCCCGCTCCCGGATTGTGACCCGTTGACCCGGTCCTTGGACTGCATGAGCGAGTACGCCGCAACCGCCAGGGCATCCACCGCATCGCCCGACTTGGCAACGGCATCGCGAACATCGGGATTGACGGACGCCACGTCGTCGATCGTCGCGCCCATCAGCCGCCGAGCTTCGGCGAGCGCCGCGGCGGCCTGCGGCGACACCAGGGCGTTCATCGCCGCAACCACGGCGACCTGCTGCATCACCTTGGTGACGCCTTCCTCGACGAGCCCTTGATCGATCCGCGTCTGCGGGAGCAGGGCGCCGTCCTGGATCGCCTGCGCCACCGCCTGCTGACGGGTCGCGAGATCCGAGGTTTCTTCGAGTGCCCGTTCCAGCGCCTGCTTCACTTCCGCCCGCATTTCCGCCTGCATGTCCTGGCGGTTGTCGTCGATCTTCTTGGAGAGGGGGTTGAGCTCGTCTTCCGCCTGCTTGCCGGCGGCCTCCGCGGCCTCGAGCTTGCCACTGGCGCTCGACTGCGCGGCCGCGCGGAGTTTCGAGGCGGCATCGTGCGCCTGCCGTGCCGCCTGCTGCAATCCTGCTCGAGGCTGCTGTGCCGGCACCTGCTGCGCCGCACGGTCGAGACCTTGTCCCAATGAATCGGCGCGCCGGGCCAGATCGGTCTCGGCGTGCGCCGCGCGTCCCGAATCGCCCGTGGCGAGCCTGGGCGTCAGCGCCTGCTGTTCGCTCGCCAGCTGCCTGGCATCCTGCGCCATGTTGGCGAGATCGCTCTCGAGCGCGGCCCGCTTGAAGAGTTCGCGCGCCTGGTCCATCGCGTCCTTGAGCATCGCCTGCTGTCGAGCGAGGTCCTGCAGCGCGTCCCGCGTCCGGTCCGCGTCGAGATCCTTCACGGCTTGCTGCAGCGCCGCAAGCTTGGCGCGCAATTCGGGAGAGAGCGCCTTGTCGAGCAGCTGGTTGATCTCGCTGAGCTCGCGGGCCAGCGCCGAATCGCTGGCCCCCTGCCGCTCGGCGGCAGCGCGGAGTTCCTGGACTGCCTGCTGGAGCTTGGTGGCGTCGTCGAGGATGCGCTGCTGCGCCTGAGCGGCGGCTTCCGCCCGCCGCGCCGTCTCGCTCGCCAGCGGGTCCTTCGCAGCCGCTTCCCCGGTCCGGCCGTCGGCGGCACGCGGATCGGTGCGCTGGCGTTCGCGCGCGAGATCGTCCTCGGTACGCTGCACGCGGCCGGCCTGCTGGCTCAGCGAATCAAACGCGGTCGCGGCCGCCGCAGTCTCGCGGGTGCGCGCCGCGCGCTCCTCGGCAGCGGTCGGAATGCGGATCACGAACTCGCGCGACCGTCCGACGTGCTTGCCCGGCGCGTTGTCGGTTGCCGTGGCACTGTAGCGCAGCGTGTCGCCAGGACTCAGGTGCAGCGACGCGAGATCGATGGCAGTGGTAATCAAGGCGCGGTCGCCGCCGCCGGCCGGCAGTGCCAATGGCAATCGCGTCGCGGCACCGGCGTTCCCGCGTCGGAGTTCGAGCGCGGCGCCGGTCAGGCCGTGATCGTCGCGCAGCGAGACCACCAATGCCAATGACATTGACGCCGTTGCAACGGTGTCGGCGCCGGGCACGGGGATCTCGACGGTCGGAGCGCTGTCGGCAACGATCCGGATCGGCAGCACCGGCATCTCGCCCTGCAGGCGCGCGTCGTTGCCAAGTGTCACGGCAAGGCGCCAGAGGCCGGACGCGCGGGGATGCAATTCGCCCCGGAATCCCGGGCCGTTCACGTCGAGCGGCAGCCCGCCATCCGGCCCGGTCAGTCGCGCGCTCGCCACCGGGCTGGTGGCACGGCCGGCGACGGAAAGACGCGTCCCCTCCGGAAGCACCAGCGTGTCGCCCGCCGTGGGCAGCGACTCGGCATCCAGGCCGAGATAGGCCGGATAATGCGCCGTGACGGTGAATGCGCCGAGGAAGGCGGCGAGACGTACAGCGATCCGCACCTCTGGCGATCGACGCCCACCCGCTTCGACGCGAGCGACCAGTTCGGCGGCGAGCGGCGGCGTGGAGTAGGTCGCGCGGCCGTCCGCGTCGAGCGTGACGTCGGCGGTCCGCCACGCCTCGCCGGGTGATCGCATGAACAGCACCGCGTGCCGGTGACCGATCGCCGTGAGATCCAGCGTGCCGCGCTCGCCCCGGTCCACCACGGCCGCACGCGCCGTGACACGCACCGGTGCCACCATCGCGCGCCACGCGGCGACGGGATGCCAGATCGTGGCCGGCGCTCCGTTCGCTGGCCGCGCCGCGGCGAGCACGATCAGGGCCAGCGCCAGCAACGCAGCGCCGCGTCGGGCGACCGAACGCGCCCGTCGCATCGCCGGTCCGAGTAAGACCGGGGCGCGATCGACGACGTCAGCAGCGCTGCGCGCCGTGGCGCTGGCGTGAAGTGCGTCGCTGGTCCCGGGAGCGGGCCGCTCCAGCGTGGTCGTCAGCGCACCGCGCCGCCATCCCCCGGAGTCTTCGAGGCGGCGCCCGATCTCCCACGGCCCGAGGCGCCCGATGGCTGTGCGAGCCGCGAAAAGGCTCGCAACCACCATGAGCGCGGAGACGAGCCACGCCGCCAGCACCCAGATCGGCGCCGCCACCCATCCCGCGCGCACCAGCCACGCCACGACGGCGAACACGACAGCCGCGCTCGCTGCGCCGGTGATCAGCCAGATCAGCCCGCTCAAGCCGCGCAGCGGACGCGCCACCTGCTCGAGGGATCCGGCGAGCGATCTGTCGGACATCAAGTCCCGCCGCCATATCCCACGGCATACGCGAAGAGATTCACGCCCATCCGAAGCGCCGCTTCATGCTTGGCCGGCGGATCATGGTGCACCGATTCGTCTTCCCACCCGTCGCCGAGGTCGCACTGGTAGGTGTAGTACACGGCCAGCCGTCCGTGCAGGAAGATGCCGAAGCCCTGCGCCGGCTTGCCGTCGTGCTCGTGAATCTTGGGAACACCGTTGGGAAACTCGTAAATCAGGTGGTAGATCGGATGATCCAGCGGCACTTCGACCAGCGGATGGTCGGGAAAGAGGCGCTTGATCTCGCGTCGGAACGACGCGTCCAGTCCGTAGTTGTCATCGACGTGCAGAAACCCGCCCTGTTCGAGCCAACGCCGGAGGATGACAAGCTCCTCGTCGCTCCAGTGGATGTTGCCGTGCCCGGTAACATGGAGAAACGCCACGTTCCAGAGCTCGGGATCGGTGAGCCGCACCGCCACTTCGCGCGGTGCCACAGGAATGTCGGTGCGCTCGCGAATGGCGGCCAACAGATTCGGCAGGCTCGACGGATTGGCATACCAGTCGCCGCCACCATCATAGTGCAAGCGACCGATGGTGATCGCCGGTGTGCTTCCGCCGGTGGCCTGGGCCGGCAACTGCGACGCGGCAACCAGCGTGATCGCGACGAACAGCGAGCCCAACGTCATCGGTGCTCCGTTACCAGGCGGTAGGCTTCGTTCCGTGCCAAGCCGAACCGCGCCGTCACCATGCGGACGACATCGGTACGGGAGTCGCCCGCGCTCAGGCGTTCGGCGATGGCCGCGGCGACATCATCAGGATCGACGATCAATGCCGACGCCTCGTCGGCCGGCTGGCCGTCCAGCATCACGGTGACCTCTCCCAGAGGCGGCGTCATCTGGTAATACGTCCGGAGTTCCGCGAGAGTGCCGGTACGAATCTCCTCGTGGATCTTGGTGAGTTCGCGAGCGACGACTGCCCGCCGGTCGCCGCCAGCCAGCGCAACGAGATCACCCAGGAGTTCGACCAGACGGTTCGCCGCCTCGAAGAAGACCACCGTCCACGGCTCTCCGGCTGCTCGTTCCAGCAGGCGACGCCGGCCGCTTCCCTTGCGCGGGACGAACCCGATGAAGAGGTAGCGGTCGCCGGAAAGGCCGGATGCGGAGAGCGCGGCCGCCACGCTGGACGGACCCGGGATCGGGACGACTGCGATGCCGCTGTCTCGGACCGCCGCGACCAGGTCGCTCCCGGGGTCGCTGATGGCCGGCGTCCCGGCGTCGGTCACGACGGCGACGTCACGCCCCTCTTCAAGGATGCGCCGCAGCGCGTCGACTCGATCGGATCGCGAGTGGGCATGAAACGAAAGCAATCGCGGATGGGCATCGATGGCAGCCAGCAGGCCGAGCGTGCGCCGGGTGTCCTCCGCGGCGACGGTGTCGACGGTGCGCAGGATTTCAGCGGCCCGTGGAGAAAGGTCGCCCAGGTTTCCGAGCGGAGTGGCCACGACGTACAACGTACCAGCCATGGCCGAAAGAAAGACGCGCGGAGGTGAGACAGCTAGGCGGGAGCGATGGCGACGCGCGGCGGCCGTGGGGGCCTCCGCACGGTCGCGGTCGGGGGCAGGCGGCCAGGGGCTGC
>JANWLS010000187.1 GCA_025450765.1 Vicinamibacterales bacterium
CGGCATGGCTGGATCGTCGCCGACGAGCACGTCTACATGGACGACGGAATTTCTGGCGCGGAGTTCGCGAATCGGCCCGGGTTCTTGCGGCTGATGAACGCGCTGAAGCCGCGGGCACCGTTCCACGTGCTGGTGATGTCGGAGGAATCTCGGCTCGGACGCGAAGCGATCGAGACGGCCTACGCCCTGAAGCAGATCGTAGCGGCTGGCGTTCGCGTGTTCTTCTATCTTGAGGACCGGGAGCGGACACTCGACAGCCCGACGGACAAGATCATGCTGTCGCTGACGGCCTTCGCCGACGAACTCGAACGCGAGAAGGCGCGGCAGCGCACCTATGATGCGATGCTCCGCAAGGCTCGATCCGGGCACGTGGTCGGCGGCCGAGTGTTCGGTTACGACAACATCGAGGTCCTTGGACCGGACGGCGCGCGCTCCCATGTCCAGCGGCGCATCAACGATACGGAAGCCGAAGTCGTCCGGCGGATTTTCGACCTCTGCGCAGCGGGTACCGGGTACACACGCATCGCGAAATTGCTGAACGCCGGCGGCGCGCCGTCACCTCGACCACAGCGGCGCCGTCCGGCTGGCTGGGCGCCGAGCTCCGTCACAGAGATCCTCCATCGTCCGCTCTACCGCGGCGACATCCTGTGGAACCGAACCCGCAAGCGGGATCGGTGGGGTCAGCATCGGCAGGCTCCCCGACCCGACGCGGAATGGCTACAGCGGCATGATGAAGCGCTTCGGATCGTCACCGATGCCCAATGGGAAGCCGCACATGCGCGCTTGCGAGGAATCCGGGAACGGCTACGGGAGGCCAGCGGCGGTCGGCTCGGAGCACGGTCGCGCGACGTCGACTCGCGCTATCTACACCCCGGCTTCGCTCGCTGTGCCGTCTGCGGTGGCAGTCTCGCCGTGGTCAGCCGCAGCCATGGCGGGAAGCGCGCCTTCTTCTACGGTTGTTTGGCGTACCACAAGCGCGGCACGTCGATTTGCGGCAATTCGCTCGTCATGCGCATCGAACGAGTCGACCAAGCCGTACTCGCGACTCTGAGTAGCGACGTTCTTCGCCCGGAGGTAGCTCGGGCCGTGGTGGAAGGAGTCCTCGAAGTAATGGACGCGCGCGTTGCGAGCGGCGAACTGGCTTACCGCCGCGCGGAGCTGCGCGAACTCGAGGACGAACTTACGCGCCTGACGGCGGCGATTGCTCGCGGCGGCGACCTGATGGTCTTGATCGATGCGGTGAAGGACCGGCAGACCCGGCGGGACATCCTGGCCGCGAACCTCGAAGCCGCCGAACGGCTGGACATTCGACGGCTCGACGAACGCGCCCTCGAACGGAAGATTACGGATCACCTAACACGCTGGCGAGACCTGCTCACGAAGCACGTCGAGGATGGTCGAACCCTCCTTCGCGAAGTTCTCTCAGGACCGCTCGTATTCACGCCAGAACGGTCTAAGCGCGGCGATGGATATCGCTTTGAGGGGGAGGCGGCACTCGGACAGATCCTCGCAGGGATTGCCGGGGTTCCACCTTTTATGGCGTCCCCAACGGGATTCGAACCCGTGTTTCAGCCTTGAAAGGGCCGCGTCCTGGGCCTCTGGACGATGGGGACCGGAAGGTGTGCGGGCGCAGGGGGTAGAACCAAATGGCCGCGCCACAAACCGTAGATTGTAGCACGATGCCTGCGCCTCCAAGCCGAAGCGTTTTGGATTCGAGCGCGAACCGGCGCACCGGACGCCTCGGTCGCCATCGCACCCGCTTCGGTGGTGTATTCTCCCGACTGAAGGGCGGGGCATCATGTCCATTGCGGAATGGCGGCGGACGTTGATCGCACGGATCGTTGACGGTCCGGGTGAGGCGCCGGTGGCGCAGCGCCGGGCCGCCTTCGAGAACGGAAGCCTTGCCGGCCCGCTGAAGACGCTGGCGAACAAAGTCGCGCTCGCGCCGGCGCGCGTGACCGACGCAGACATCGCCGCCGTCCGGGCCGCGGGCCTGGGCGACGATCAGATCTTCGATCTCGTCGTATGCGCCGCGGTGGGGCAGGCCGATCGCCAGTACGAAACCGCGCGAGCGGCGCTGGCAGTGGCCGCGGCGGGGCACTGACATGCGGCTCGCGATCCTCGATCACGGCCACACCTTCGGCACCAGGCTGTTCTTCGCCTTCGTCGCCGCGCTTTCGCGGCGGCCGGTGCCGGAAATGCTCAAGCTCGTCAAATACCGCCCCGCATTCTTCGGCCAACCGATGTCGGCGCTCACGCATCAGGCGATGCGCGGGCCGTCGGCCTGGACGGTCGGCGACCGGGAGCTGATGGCGGCCTCTATCGCGCAAGCGAACGCCTGCGACTATTGTCTGAAGGCGCATGGCGCCGTCGCGGCGCGCGCCTTCAACGATGAAGCGAAGGTGCGGGCGGTCCTCGGCGATGTCGACACCGCGCCGATCGCCCCGCCGTTGCGAGCAACGCTCCGGATGCTGCGCACGCTCGCGCGCGAGCAGACCGTCTCTGCGGACGACATGCGCGCCGTGCTCGACGCGGGCGTGTCGCGGCAGCAAATCGAAGACGCCCTCGCCGTGAGCTTCGCCTTCAACGCCATCAACCGGCTCGCCGAGGCGTTCCAATTCACGGTGCCGGACGACAAGGCCTTCGCCGCGAGCGCCGGCTTCCTGCTGCGCCGCGGCTATCGCTGATGACCGCTAGTGGACAGGCGAGTGCGAGCGCCGCCTGTCCGGGGCCGGCCGTCTAAGGTGTGACGAACACCATCTCGCGCAGCTCGCACTCGCCCTCCCAATCCGGCCAGTGCTGCTCGTGCAGCCGCATGAAATTCTGCATGATCGCCACGGCGGCCTCGCGCGACGGTGCTTCGAGAATCGCGTAGCCCCCGACCACTTCCTTCGTTTCGGTGAACGGGCCGTCGATCAGGTGGAGCCGTCCACGAGACTGCCGGATTCGGGCGCCGGCTGACGTGGGGGCGAGGCCGCCCGTTTGCACGAGCGTGCCGTCCTTCAGCGAGGTCTCGATGAAGGTGCCCATCGCTTGCATCAATGCGGGCGGCGGTGTTCCCTGGCCTTCGGCGGTTCGGACGAGTCCCAGATATCGCATCGCATACCTCCTCGTGAATGGGCGGCGGCCGGCGAGCCCGGTCCGACAAGGGCGTTTCGAGCCCTCAGTGAATGGTCGAAGCGGGCCGGCCGATATCGACACGGTGCGCCGTTGCCCTTCCATGTCCGGCAGAGACTCACACGATCGCCGGAGCCGCGCCCGACTTCAGCCGCGCCTGCCTGGCCGCCAGATAATCGGCCACCACCCAGCTGGCGCCGGCGATGGACAGCGTCTCGGCGAGCTCGGTCCAGTTCCCCGCGACGTGCGGATGCAGGAACAGGATCGGTATCCACACCAACAGCCCGAAGCCGACCAGCATCGCCGTCAGCAGTCGCGCCGCCAGGAGCGCCAGGTGCTGGGAAAGCAACGCGACGGCCGCCAGAGCGAACGCGACGGTCGTCGCCACGGCCCAGAACACTCGTCCCAGCGGAAGCCATGTCGGCACCAAGGCGACGGTCGGATCAAAATAGACCCACTGCTCGAGCATGAACGAAATGACGCACGCCGTGAACGCCCAGTATCCGGCCCGCAGCAGCGGCGTACTCCACCCCTGCTCGTGTTCCCCATGTGCCATCGAGAAGACGATCACGGCTCCCGCCAGCCGCGAGAGCTCTTCACCGAGATTGCCCCAACTGTTGAAGACCGCCGGGCTGCGCACAACGGCCGGGATTGTCAGCCAGGTGATGACCAGGTAGGCACCCGTCAGGGCCAGGGCCCCGGCGCGGACTCGGCGAGACTTCGGCTGCGGCGAGAGGATCGCCGCGCCCCCGACCAGTTCGACGGCCGCGACCAGCAGAAACAGCGCCAGGACCGCACTCGCCGGCAGGTGATTCAACGGCTCAATCTGCTGCCAACCGCTCGACGGGCACCAGATCACATCCACCGCACCAAAGGCCATAGCACCCAGCCCGAAGGCCCGTCGGCCGATCTGTCGCGGAGCGTCGGCCACCCCTCGTGATCCACTCGCACGCGCGGTCATGCGGCGACTGTAGCCGGGTGCCGCACACCGTGCAAGCAGCGCGAAGCGGCAGAGCGGCCCTGACCGCGGCTTTGAAAAAGCTGGGCCTCTGTAGGGTTTTCACGCTGCCTGTTGACGGTCCTATTGGTAAGACGATATCTTACTTGGTGTGAAGACGACCATTTCTTCGAAGGGCCAGAT
This sequence comes from Vicinamibacterales bacterium, assembly GCA_025450765.1. Classification (GTDB taxonomy): domain Bacteria; phylum Acidobacteriota; class Vicinamibacteria; order Vicinamibacterales; family CAVVIG01; genus JAGWRA01. The sequence continues at coordinate 4,259 of JANWLS010000187.1, forward strand.
CGTGATCCCGGCCGAACTGCGTCAACAGGACGCGATCGAGGCAGGCCAGGAGTTCGACATCGAGCGGCTCGAGCGCGGCGAGTACCGGCTCGTGCGTCGCTCCACACGTGCCAACCAGGGCGTCGTCGACTGGCTGCTCGCATGCCCGGAGAAGGGCTTCTTCGTGGCCATCGAGTCGGAATCCACCGACACGCTGTGAGCTATCTGGTCGACGCCAACGTGCTGAGCGAACCCACGAAGGCTACGCCCGATCCGACGGTCGTCGATTGGCTCAGGCGGCACGAACCAGATCTCGCGGTGGATCCCATCATTCTCGGCGAAGTCCGATTCGGCATCCTCCTGCTGCCCAAAGGTGCGCGGCGTACGCGGCTGGAGCGGTGGTTTGAAACGGGGATTGACCGCCTGCGGTGTCTGCCGTGGGAGACTGAGACGGGTCTCCGGTGGGCGCAGTTGCTGGCGACGCTTCGTGCGTCGGGCCGGGCCATGCCGATCAAGGACAGCCTGATTGCGGCGACGGCACTCGTGCACGATCTGACGGTCGTGACGCGCAATCGCGCCGGCTTCGAGAAAGCTGGCGTGCGAATCGTCGACCCGTTCAGCCGCAGGTGACGTCCGCGGAATCACGCCGCACAGGATGTGGAGCGATGACGAGGAAGCCGGACGACGATCTCGTGCACGCCGAGGTGGTCGCCTGCGCGCCGGACCTTCTGTCGACCGGCCCCGTGGTGGCCAGCCGTCGCCGCCCTCTGGCCGTGCTCGTGATTCCGGATCTCCTCTGGACGGAGATCGACGACGAGCATCATCTCGCGCGTGCCGTCGAGCGCGTGGCGCCGCAGATGGGCCTGTGACCGTCGCGCGTGCGGCGGCGGTGTTCGACGTGGACGGCACCATCTGCAATACGCACTGTACGAGCTGCCGTGCACTCGTTTTGCTGCGCGCGCGGCAGCACCCGCCGTGGCGGCACCGCCTGTGGCTTGCGAGTCTTGGCTGGCGCGTGCCGCTGCTGTGGCTGACGGACCATGTGAGCCGGGATGCTTCGGATCGCCTGGTGTACCGCCAGTACGCCGGGCTCTCCGAACGGCTGGCGATCGAGGACGCCCGCGACCACTGTCGGACGCTGCTGCTGTCGATCTGTTTTCCAGACGCGCTGGCGGAAATCGCCGCCCATCGGGCGGCGGGTCGTCGTGTGGTGCTCGTGAGCGGTGGCCTCGATCTGGTGCTGGCGCCGCTGGCGCAGGCGCTAGGCGCCGAGTTGCTGGCACAGCGCCTGATGACGGTGGATGGCCGGCTGACGGGCGAGCATCGCGGGTACGCCGTCCTGGACCACCAGGCGCCGCCGGTGACACAGGCGGCGGGAAAGGCTGCAGCGCTCGCGTGCTACGCGGAGCGGACCGGGATCGATCTCGCCGCGTCGTTCGGCTACGGTGACACCATCAACGATCTGATGATGCTCGAGTTGATGGGGACGCCGACGGCCGTCAGGCCGGATCGGCGGCTGGCCAAGGTTGCCGAGCGGCGCGGCTGGGCCATACGCCACTGGGCAGCGAGCGCCGCCCGCCCCGTGCCTCTGTGACCGGCACAACGATTGACTGGCAGACGAGCTGGACCTTGTCGACGAGCCGCCCGGACACGAGCCGAACGTGGCACAAAGTGTCAGGCGGATCTGCCACTTCTTGGCACGTGGTTCAGGGTAGAATCGCGCGGGCAAGAGCTCTTCACACGCCAAGGAGAACCGCCATGCGCCGAACGCTGCTCGCGGCTGCCGCCGCCATTCTGCTGTCCACGTTGGTCGGATTCGCGCAACACGCCTCGACCTCCGGCCCCTACAAAGTGCTGAAGACGGCGAACGTCGGCGGAGAGGGCGGGTGGGATTACATCTACGCCGACGTCGCCGACCGGCGTTTGTTCATCCCGCGCGGCGCGGCGCCGGCGATTCCCGCCGCTGACGGCCGGGCGGCCGTGCCCGCCGCCGAGAATCGCATCATGGCGTACAACCTCGACACGCTCGCTCCGGTGGGCGAGATTCCCGACACGGGCGGTCAGGGTGTGGCGGTCTGTCCGTCGGGGCACGCCTTCGCGAGCAGCCATCCGCAAGTGTCGATGTTCAACCCGAAGACGCTGAAGCTCGAGAAGAAGATCGACGTGCCGGAAGGGTTCCGCTCAGACGGCATCTACTGCGACCCGTCTGACGACCGCGCCTATGTTTACAGCCATCCCACGAAGAACACGCTGGTCATCAACGGAAAGGACGGTAGCGTCATCGGCACGATCGATCTCGGCGGGACGCCGGAGGAGAGCGTCGCCAACGGCAAGGGGACACTCTACGTGGTCATGCAGGCCGAATCGAACATCGCCGTCGTCGACGAGAAGGCGATGAAGACGGTGGCGCACTACGACTTCGCGGCCAAGGGCGGCCACTGCAACGGCCTCGCGCTCGACGAGAAGAACGCCGTGCTCTTCGTGGCGTGCGCCGCTTCGTCGATGACGCCGGCCGAGGGTCAGCCCGCGCAGCCGACCATGGTCATCATGAGCGCGAAGAACGGAGAGATTCTGAAGACCCTGCCGCTGCCCGGCGGCTCCGACGGTGCGCACTTCAACCCGGCCACCAGGGAAGCCTTTGCCACGCTCGGCAACGGGCACCTCGCCATCGTCAAGGAGACGAGCCCGACCACCTTCGAGATGGAGCAGGATCTGGAGACGATGAACGGCGCGCGGACGATCGCGCTCGACACGAAGACGGGCCACGTGTTCACGATGGCGCAGAAGTACGAGGCCGCGCCGGAGTCATCTCCCTCAGGTGGGCGGCGGCGTCCCCCAGCCGTGCCCGGGTCGTTCACGATCCTCATGATCGGCAAATAACGCCATGGAGATGGCGTACCGCGCGCAGTGGCAGGCGGAAATCGCGGAGATGCGGCGCGTGCTCGCCGGCTTCGCGATGACGGAGGCGTGTAAGTGGGGGAAACCCACTTACACGGTGGACGGGAAGAACGTCGTCATCATGCAGGGGTTCAAGGAGTACTTCGCGCTCGGCTTCTTCCAGGGCGCCCTGCTCAAGGACCCGAAGAAGGTGCTGGTGCAGCTCGGCCAGGTGCAGGCGGCACGGGTGATGAAGTTCACCAGCGCCAGGGAGATCAAGGCGAAGGCGTCAACCATCAAGGCCTACGTGCGCGAAGCGATCGCGGTCGAACGGGCGGGGCTGCGGGTGGAGCGGAAGAAGACGTCCGATTTTCCGGTTCCCGACGAGCTGACGGCGCGATTTCGAAAAGACCCGCGATTCAAGCGCGCCTTCGACGCACTCACGCCGGGGCGGCAGCGGAGTTACCTCTATTACTTTGCTGCCGCCAAGCAGTCGGCGACGCGCGAGGCGCGCATCGAGAAAGCGAGGCCCGCGATCTGCGAAGGCAGAGGGTTCCTGGAGCGGCGCTAGCAGCGGCCCACGCGC
>JANWLS010000188.1 GCA_025450765.1 Vicinamibacterales bacterium
CGACGCTCTCCATGTCGCCGCACTTGAATTCCACCAGCGCCCGAATGAGGTGCGCCCGCGCGCCGTCGAGCGAATCGCCGGTGAGGGCGGCGCGTTCCATGGCAGCTCGAGCCTGTGCGGCGGCCATCGTGGGCTGTCGCTCGCCCAGGGCGATGCGTGCCGCCAATGCGTGCGCGAGCACACCAGCGTCGCCCGCATTCCAGAGACGCGCATGGCCGACACCCTGCGGCGCCGGCCAGACCGCAGACTCCCCCGCGAGTACGTGATCGAGGGTGAGCCGCGCATCCGCATACCGCGCCTGCCAGAACAGGCAGCGCGCCAGCGCGAGGTGCGCCATCCATGCCAGCCAGGCCGCATCCATCCGTTCCGCGGCGGCGACCGCCTGCTTCAAGGTGGCTTCCGCCTCACGCAGGTGCCCGTCATCGGCGAGCGCGAGGCCGAACCACACCGCCGCCGCCACGCAGCCCTCCGCTTTGCCCGCGCCGTCGAACCATCGTCGCGCCTCGTCAAAGTGGCGAGCGGCATCCACGGCACGGCCACGCTGCAGCAGAAGCTTTCCGAGCAGCACCGCGCCCTCGCCTGCGCAGGTGCGGCCGCGGCGGCGCACCGCCATGGCCATCACGCGACGCAACTGCCGCTCGGCCGCGGCGTGCCGTCCAGCGCGGCTGAGCGCGGTGGCGCGGTCCAACCCGGAATCCCATTCGACGTCTCTCGGCGCCGACGAGGACTGATACACGGTGGCCGTCTCAGCCGCGCGCCCGGCACGCGCCAGGCGGGCGACGCGCTGCGGATCGAGCCAAAGCGCCGGCAGCCGAGTCAATTCAAGGACGGCGCCGCTGCCCGCGCGCAGGCCCGTCGTGACGATGACGTGGGCACGCGCCGAGATCGCCGACGCCACGACCAGCGCTCTCGCCACCGTTTGCGCGTCCGCCGGCGGATCGTCGATCACGAGCAGGTGTCGTCCGGCGAGATGATCCTTCCAATCACCGGGCAGTTTCGCGGCTCGCGCGTGCGCGGCGAGGAGCGCGACACAGACCGGGACGTACCCGCGCACGCGGGCCTCTCGCGCGATCTGCGCCATGGCGGTCGATTTGCCGGAGGCTGGCGGTCCAGTGAGTGTGACGACCGCCGGCCGGCTTCCCGCACCGGTGCTCTCATCGAGCAGCGCCGCCACCTGCCCCACGACGTCCGACGTCTCGAGCAGCACGTCGGCGCTCGAGCCGGACCACGCCTCGCACGAAACGGCCTCGAACCGGCGATCGGGTCCCCACCGGCCGAAATCGATCAGCCAGGTGCGACCGGGCTCCCGCCGGTGAAGACGGTGGGCGCACGCCTCGCCCCAGCGCTGCTGCGCCTCGCGCGGAGCGATCGGGGCGTCTCGCAGGCGTACACGTGCGCCCCTTGCCAGATCGATCGCGCGACCAGCCTGCACCCGCAGAAACCGATCGGCCACGAGCTCGGTCATCACCGTGCGAAGGTCTGGTGCAAAAGAAACGCCTGTTGAGATCGAGGCGATTGGAGGCTGATTTCGTTGGCGTTCTGCGCAGGATGCGCGGCGGGATGCTGCAGAAACTTCGTATAGAATAAGCGCCAGATGCTGCGTTTTCTCACCGCGGGCGAATCGCACGGCCCCTCGCTCGTCGCCATTCTCGAAGGCATGCCGTCCGGCCTCAGCGTGGACTTCGATCGTGTCACAGCGGACCTGCGACGGCGCCAGGGCGGCTACGGACGCGGCCGCCGCATGGCGATCGAGTCCGATCGGGCGCAGTGCCTCGGCGGCATCCGCCATGGCACGACCACCGGCGCGCCGATCGCACTCACCATCGAGAACCGCGACTGGACCAATTGGCAGCAGACGATGTACATCGAGGCGGCGATGCCGGCCGGCGCCACGGGCGCGCGCCGGGCCCCGGTGACGCGCCCCCGGCCGGGACACGCCGATCTGGCGGGCGCCATCAAGTACGACCACGACGATATCCGCAACGTCCTGGAACGCGCGAGCGCGCGCGAAACGGCCGCCCGCGTGGCGGTGGGTGCGATTGCCCGCCAGTTGCTCGAGCGCTTCGGCATCCGCGTGGCCAGCCACGTCACCCGGATCGGCGAGGTGGGCGTGGACGATCCGGCGGCCGTCTCGTTCGAGCAGGCGGCGGGCATCCCAGACGACTCGCCGCTGCACTGCGCGGACAGCGCCCTCGAGTCGCGGATGATCGCGGCGATCGATCGGGCGCGCGAAGCCGGCGATACGCTCGGCGGCAGCTTCGAGGTCATCGCGATCGGCGTCCCGCCCGGACTCGGCAGCCACGTGCAATGGGACCGCAAGCTGGACGGACGCTTCGCACAGGCCATGATGTCGATCCCGGCGATCAAGGCCGTCGGCATCGGCCTTGGACCACTCGTCGCGGAGCGACCCGGATCCGGCGTACACGATGAGATCATTTCCGGCCCCACCGACGAGATGACCCTCACACCCGGATTCGCCCGCCCGACCAACCGCGCCGGCGGTCTCGAGGGCGGCGTGACCAACGGCGAACCGGTGCGGGTGTCCGGGTTCATGAAGCCGATCTCCACGCTGATGAAGCCGCTGCGCTCGGTGGATCTGGTGACGATGGAAGAGTCGGCCGCCGCCATCGAACGGAGCGACGTCTGCGCGGTCGCCGCCGCGGCCGTCGTCGGCGAGGCGATGGCCTGCCTGGTTCTCGCCGAGGCGCTGCTCGACAAGTTCGGCGGCGACTCCATCCCCGAAATCGAACGGAACTATCACGCAGCCCGGCAGCAGCAGCGGACGCGCTTCGTCCGCGCGCAGGGCTCCACACACGGCGCATGATTCGACCGATCCTCAAATACGGTGACGACCATCTGCACGAACCGGCCGGCGAGGTCTCGGAGGTCACCCCCGACATCCAGCAACTCGCCGACGACATGGTCGAGACGATGTATGCCGCCCCCGGCATCGGGCTGGCGGCAACCCAGATCGGTGTGCCTCTTCGCATCTTCGTCGTCGATCTGTCCCTGGGCCGCGACATCGAAGGGCTGATTGTGATGATCAACCCCGTGTTCGTCGAACGCACCGGCATGCAGCTCGAAGACGAAGGCTGCCTGAGCGTCCCCGGCTTCAACGCCACGGTGGCACGCCCGGCGCGGGCCGTGGTGAAGGGGCTCGATCGCGGCGGGGTGGAGCGGACGATTGAGGGGACCGGCCTGCTGGCGCGCGCCTTCCAGCACGAGATGGATCACCTCGACGGCAAGGTGTTTCTCGATCGCCTGCAGGGGATCAAGAAACAGATGATCGTGCGGCGGATCAAGAAGCTGATGCGCTCGCATCAATGGTGATGGCTGGCCGTTCACTCCGACTCATCTTCTTCGGCACGCCCGCCTTCGCGGTTCCCACGCTCGACGCGCTCGTCCGTTCTCGCCATACGGTGCTCGCCGCCGTGATGCAGCCCGACCGGCCTCAGGGCCGCGGTCATCAGGTGCATGAAGGCGAGGTCAAGCGCTTCGCGCGCGAGCATGATCTTCTGACCCTGCAGCCGGAGAGGATCCGGACCCCGGAGCTCCTCGACGCCATTCGCGCGCTCGGTGCCGACCTGGGCATCGTCGCCGCGTACGGAAAGATTCTTCCGGAGGGCCTGCTCCAGCTGCCGCCCCTCGGCATGGTCAACGTGCACGCCTCGCTGCTTCCCCGCTATCGCGGCGCGGCACCCGTCCATCGTGCGGTGATCGCCGGCGAAACGGAGACTGGTGTCACGATCATGCGGGTCGTGCCCGCCCTCGACGCCGGCCCGATGCTGGCGAACGCCAGCAGGCCCATCGGACCTGACGACACGAGCGACGTCGTGGAACGAGACCTCGCGGAGATCGGGGCGCGGCTGCTCGTGGACACGGTCGACCGGCTGGCGGACGGCCCGATCGAGGAGATTGAGCAGGACGATGGAGCGGCCACCTACGCGGCCCGCCTCACCCGCCACGACTCGCCGCTCGATTGGACGCACACGGCGCGCACGCTGCACAACCAGGTGCGTGGACTTCACCCCTGGCCGTTGGCCTCGACGAGCCTGCACGGCCGGCGGTTCATCATCCGGCGTACGGCCGTTGAAGAATCCGCATCGCGGTCGGCGCCAGGCACGATCGTCGAGGCCGCCGGCGAACGCTTGTGCGTGGCGACCGGTGACGGGATGCTGCGTGTTCTCGAGCTTCAGCCCGAAGGCAAGCGCGCCATGGCGACGCGTGACTTCCTGGCGGGCCACGGCGTGGCGCCGGGCGCTCAGTTCGATGCGCCGGCGCCGCGGCCCTGACGCGCCGTGATCTCGCCTGCGCGCCAGGCGGCGTACCAGGTGCTGCGCGCCGTCGCGACCGGCCGCCAGGACCTCCCCGCGGCGCTGGCCCGCTCGCGCACACGGCTCACCGATCCTCGCGACACCGCGCTCGTCGCCGAAATTGCCACCGGCACGCTCCGGTGGCGCGGCGCGCTCGACCATCTGATTGCCTGGGCTGCCAGGCGCCCGCTCGATCGTCTCGATGCGGAGGTGCTCGACATCCTGCGCCTCAGCCTGTATCAACTCCTCCATCTCGATCGCGTACCGGCCCCCGCCGTCGTCGACGAGGCCGTGCAGTTGACGCGGCGGTCGGGCAAGCAGAGCGCCGCCAGCCTGGTGAACGCCGTGCTCCGCGGCCTGATCAGGGCTCGGCAAGCACTCCCGCTTCCGCCGCGTCCATCGCTCACGGGCGATCAACCCGCGCCAGGCACTCCGGAAGAGGCGGCGGCACTGGATTACCTGAGCATCACGCAGTCGCATCCGCGCTGGCTGGCGGCCCGCTGGCTTTCGCGCCTTGGCTTTGCGGCCGCTGAGCAATGGGTCCGCTTCAACAACACGCCGGCGCCGATGACGCTCCGCGTGAACACGCTCGTGACGAGCGCTGCGGCGCTCACACGCGAGCTCGCGGAGGCGGGAGTCGAGGTCCGTGACTCTTCGTGGGCTCCCGATGCGCTCGTCGTGGAGCACGGAAACCCGCTGCGGGCGACCAGCGTTCCGAGCGATCGCTACCTGGTTCAGAGCGAAGCGTCGCAACTGGTCGGGCTTTTCACGGGTGCCGCGGCTGGCGAACGGGTTCTCGATGCGTGCGCGGCTCCCGGCGGAAAGACGATCGTGATCGCGAACCTGATGCGGAATACCGGCCTGCTCATCGCCAGCGACCGGCGCGAGCGGCGCGTGGCTCTGCTGCGCACCACGCTGCGGCAGGCGGGTGTCGCCGCGCACCTCGTCACGCTCGACATGCTCGCCCCCGTCCCGTTCGATCCGTCGAGGGCATGGTTCGATCGCCTCCTGCTCGACGTGCCGTGTACGGGACTCGGGACGCTGCGCCGGGATCCGGACATTCGCTGGCGACGCACGGAACAGGATGTTCGGGACAGCGCCGCGCGACAGCGAGCCATGCTGCACCACGCGGCGGAGGCCGTGCGCCCTGGAGGGTTGTTGATCTATGCCACCTGTTCGAGCGAGCCGGAGGAGAACGACGAGGTGATCGAGGCCTTCCTCGACGAGCATCCTGAATTCGCCCTCGAGGACGCCCGCCTGGATCCTGTGCCGCCGGACGGCTGCCGGCGCACGCTGGATGCTCGCGGGTGCCTCCGCACGTCCCCGTCCATGCACCAGCTCGAGGCGTTCTTCGCGGCCAGGCTGCGGCGGCGCCTGTAGTACAATTTCCTGCCCATGCCGCTGTCTCATCGCGTGCGCCGCACCGGCCGTCTGGCCGCGCTCGCCCTGGCCCTCATCGCCACCTTTTTCGTGTGTGCGATTCTCGCCATGCGGATCACGCTGACGAGCCGCGACGTGAAGGTTCCCAATCTCACGGGCCAGAGCCTCGCCCAGGCCACCAGCCTCCTGAGCGCGCGCGGCCTGACGCTCAAGGTCGACCCGACGCACCGGACGGACGTGAAGATGGCCGCCGGCCTGATCGTGGCCCAGGACCCGGACGAGGGGACGACCACGCGGCGCGAGCGGAGCGTGCGCGTCTGGGTCAGCGCCGGCGCCCGGGTCAACATCGTTCCGGCGCTGGTCGGCCAGACCGAACGGAGCGCGCAGGTGCGGGTGGCCCAGAACGGGCTCACGCTCACGCGCGAATCGATTGTGCGGTCACAGGGCTATCCCGCGGACATGGTCATCGCGCAGTCCCCGGCGCCGAAGAGCGCCGGCTCCTCGGTCGCGCTGCTCGTCAACCGCGGGCAGCAGGACGTCACGTACCTGATGCCCGACTTCATCGGCGTCGATGCGGCGCAGGCCTCGAGCTATCTGCGCGCCCACGGCTTCCGTGTCGCGGTCGTCTCGCAGCAGCCGTACCCGGGTGTGCCGGCCGGCGTGGTGCTCCGGCAGAACCCGCAGGCGGGCTTCCAGATCTCCCCCGGCCAGGCGATTGCCTTCGAGGTCAGCCAGTGAGCGTGCGGATTGCCCCGTCGATTCTCTCGGCCGACTTCACGGCGCTCGGCGCCGCGATCGCGGCCGCCGAACGTGGCGGCGCCGATCTCATTCACGTGGACGTGATGGACGGTCACTTCGTCCCGAACATCACGATGGGCCCGCCGTTCGTCGCCGCCGCCAAGCGCGCCGCGCACGTGCCGCTCGACGTGCACCTGATGATCACGAACCCCGATCGCTTCATCGAGGACTTCGTGAAGGCCGGTGCGTCGATGATCTCCGTGCACGTGGAGGTCCTGCCGCACCTGCACCGCACGATCGCGTTCATCAAGGAACAGGGAGCGAAGGCGGGCGCCGTGCTGAACCCGTCGACGCCGGTCGACGCGCTCGACGAGATCGCGCCGGACCTCGACTACGTGCTCGTGATGTCGGTCGACCCGGGCTTCGGCGGTCAGCGGTTCATCCCCCGGAGCGAAGCCAAGCTCCGCGCCGTGCGCGCCCTGCTCGACCGCACCGGGAGCCGCGCCGCCATCGAGATCGACGGCGGCATCGACCATGAGAACGTCGGGCGGGTGACCGCCGCCGGCGCCGAGATCATCGTGGCCGGATCGGCCATCTTTCACGCCCCCGACGTGGAGCGCGCCACGCGCGAGCTCCGCGCGGCCGCACGGGCCGGGGTGGCCGCGTCTCCGTCCCCGGCTCGATGAGCAGTCCCCGCCAGCACTGTTCGCGCGTCCGTGTCCGCTACGCCGAAACCGACAAGATGGGCGTGGTCTACTACGCCAACTACTTCGTCTGGTTCGAAGTGGCCCGGACGGATCTGCTGCGGGCGGCGGGCTGGACGTACCGGGAGATGGAAGGCGACGGCATCCAGTTGCCCGTGATCGAGGCGCACTGTACGTATCGCCAGAGCGCCCGATACGATGACGAGATCGACGTGCGCACGACGGGGCACCTGCTCTCGCCCGTGCGCCTCGCGTTCGAGTACGAGGTCGTCCGGCCAGCCGACGGGGCGAGACTCGCGGAAGGACGGACGGTGCACGCCGCCGTGACCAGCGACGGGTGCCCCTGCCGGCTGCCCGAGCGCGCCAGGAGCGTCTTTGCATGAAAGCCATCGTGACGGGAGCGGCCGGGTTCATCGGGTCGCAGCTCAGTGAGCGACTGATTGCCGACGGCGCCGAGGTGGTCGGCATCGACTGCTTCACGGACTATTACGCGCGCTCACTGAAGGAGTCGAACCTCACGCGCCTGCGCGAGTCGCCGGCGTTCCGCTTCATCGAAGCCCGCATCCAGGATGCGCCCCTGCCCTCGCTGCTCGACGGCGCGACGCACGTGTTCCACCTGGCGGCGCAGGCCGGGGTCCGGAAAAGCTGGGGCCGCGATTTCGGCGTCTACACGATCAACAACATCGAGGCCACCCAGGTCCTGCTCGAGGCGTGCAAGGATCGCCCGCTCGAGCGCCTGGTGTACGCCTCGAGCTCGTCGGTCTATGGCGACGAAGCGGCGTTGCCGATGGTGGAGACGAGCCGGCCGCAGCCCGTCTCGCCCTACGGCGTGAGCAAGCTCGCCGCCGAGCAGCTGTGCTACCACTATTTCGTGAACTACGGGGTCCCGGCCGTCTCACTCCGCTATTTCACGGTGTACGGCCCCCGGCAGCGCCCCGACATGGCCTTCAACCGCTTTTTCAAGGCGGTCCTGGCGGACCAGTCGATTTCGCTCTACGGCGACGGCGACCAGACGCGGGATTTCACCTTCGTGGCCGACGCCGTCGAGGCGACCGCCACGGCGGGCACACGCGGCGTGCCGGGTCATGTATACAATATTGGTGGCGGCTCGCGCGTCTCGATGAACGAGGTTATTACGATGATCGGCCAGATCACCGGCCGCGTCGTCACAATCGTTCGGGAGCCCACGCAGAAGGGCGACATGCGCGACACGTATGCCGACACCTCGCTGGCCAGGGCCGAACTGGCGTTCTCTCCCAAGGTGCCGCTTCCGCGCGGGCTCGAAGCGGAGTATCGCTGGCTGACCGAGATCCGCGCGATCGGCTGAGGCCGCGCGCTGACAGGACGGGCTGAACTGTGAACGTGCTGTACTTTCGACGTCGGCTGCGGCTGATTGCGGCCGCGGCGGCGCTGGCCATCATCGCCGCCTGCGCGGGCAAGCGTCCCCTGGTGCCCCCGGGAACGGCCCAGCCGGACAAATATCTGTACGATCAGGGATCGACCGCGCTCAAGGACCAGCACTGGGTCGACGCCAAGGACGATTTCCAGAAGGTCCTCGACACCTATCCGCAGAGCCCCTGGCTGCCGGCGGCCCGCCTCGGCATCGCGGACGCCGAGTACGGCCAGAACACGCCGGAATCGCTCGTCCTCGCGCTGAACGCGTACCGCGAGTTCCTCACCTACTATCCGACGAACACGCGGGCCGACTACGCGCAGTACAAGCTCGCGATGACGCACTTCGTGCAGATGCGCGGTCCTCAGCGGGATCAGACGCAGACGCGCGACGCGATCCAGGAATTCCAGACCTTCCTCGATCACTATCCCAGCAGCGAGCTGCTGCCGCAGGTCCGCCAGAAGCTGCGCGAGGCGCAGGACCGGGAAGACGAAGCCGATTACACCGTCGGCCTCTTCTACTTTCACGTGAACTGGTATCCCGGCGCGATCGACCGGTTCGAGATGATCCTGAAGCGCGATCCGAAGTACACCAATCGTGATGGGGTCTACTTCTACCTGGCGGAGTCCCTGGTCAAGCTGAAGCGCCCGGCCGAGGCACTCCCCTACTACGAGCAGGTGGTGAAGCAGTTCGTGCAGAGCGAGTATCTGCTGGATGCCCAGAAGCGGATCGCCGAGCTCAAGACGACGCTGAACCTCGACAAGAAATCAACGGGAACCGGCGTCCCGCCGGGGCGCTGATCCTGAGGCGGGAGATTAGCTGGCGCGCGATTGACGATGGAGGTCGTCGTCTTCGCGGTGTCCGGGGATCTCCTGCCGCGCAGTGAGCTGCGCCGCGAAGCGGATGTAGTAGTCGGCGCCCGACCACACCGCGGTCGCCATCACGACCCACAGGCCGACCTCACCGATTACGAGGAAATCCCCAAGCTGCCCGCGCCCGAGGATCAGGGCCAGGATGGTGACCACTTCGGCCACCATCTTCACCTTGCCCAGCCGCGAGGCGGCAATCACGATCCCCTTCGAATACGCCACGCTCCGAAGACCGGTCACCGCCAGTTCGCGGCCGATGATGATGGCGACCATCCAGGCCGGCGCCAGCCCGAGCTGGACGAGCGAAATGAACGCCGCGGCCGTGAGCAGCTTGTCGGCAATCGGATCGATGAGCTGCCCGAGGACCGTAATCTCCTGCCGCCGCCGCGCCAGGTAGCCGTCGAGCCAGTCGGTGAACGACGCGACCCCGAAAATCGCCGCCCCGACGACTTCCTTCGGCACCCCGAAGATCATCCGGCCCTCGAAGGTCGTCAGCAGCACGACCACGAGCAGCGGGACGAGGAAGATGCGGCTGACGGTCAGCGCATTCGGGAGATTCATTGCGGCCCATTGTACACGTCGAACCCCGGGCACGACGGACTTTTAAGGTAACATGAGGACCTCGTATGAAGGCGATTCTGCTTGCCGGCGGCAAGGGCACCCGCCTCCGACCGCTCACGATTCACACGCCCAAGCCCATCGTGCCGATTTTCGGCCGCCCCTTTCTCTACTACCAGATCGATCTCCTGAAACAGGTGCCCGAGATCGACGAGGTGATGCTCAGCCTGAATTACCAGCCGCGGCGCATCGAGGAGCTGCTCGGCGACGGCGCGGGCCTCGGGGTCCGCATCCGCTACGTCGTGGAGCCCGCGCCGCTCGGGACGGCCGGCGCCGTGCGCTACGCCGGCGACGCGCTGACCGAATCGGTGGTCGTGATCAACGGTGACGTCCTCACGCAGGTCGATCTCGCCGCCGTGCTGCGGCTCCATCGCGAGCGCCAGGCGAAGGCGACGATCGTGCTGACGCCGGTCGAGAACCCGACGGCCTACGGCCTCGTGGAGACCGACGAGCGCGGGAACGTGCGGCGGTTCCTCGAAAAGCCGAACCCGGACGAGATCACCTGCAACACGATCAATGCCGGCATCTACGTGCTCGAACCGGACACGTTCGACCGCATTCCTCGCGACGTCGCCTGGTCGATCGAGCGCAGCTTCTTCCCCTCGCTGATCGAGCGCGGCGAGACCTTCGTGGCCTACGTCCACGACGGATATTGGATTGACATCGGCACGCCCGAAAAATACCTGCAGGTACACCGCGACGTGCTGGATGGCCGCTTCCAGGCGGTGCCCTTCGGAAACGGCACGCCGTGGGTCTCCCCGGACGCCCGCATCGAGGACGGTGTGGAGCTGACCGGTCCGAATTTCATCGCCGATGGCGTGTCGATCAAGGCTGGCGCGCGCGTGGGTCCGTACGCGGTGATCGGCCAGCAGTGTGAGATTGAAGAGGACGCCCTCGTCGAGCGGTCGATCGTCTGGCCGAGCAGCCGCATCGGCCGCGAGGCGGCGCTGCGGCAGGCGATTCTCGGCCGCCGCTGCCACGTGGGACGCAGCGCCACACTGCAACCGGGCGTCGTCCTCGGCGACCGCTCGGTCGTTACCGACTTCAGCCGCCTGTAGCCCTCCGGACCGGCCGGGCTGCCCCCAGACGTGAGGAAGTGCGAGATGCCGTCATCACCGCCGATCAACGCCGACATCTTCAAGGCGTACGACGTTCGCGGAATCTATCCGGGTGAGGTCGACGAAGAGGCCGCCCGATCGATCGGGCGCGCGTTCGTCTCGTACCTGAAGGCGAATCGCATCGCGGTCGGCCGCGACATGCGGCTCTCGTCGCCGTCGCTCGCCGCGGCGTTCATCGCCGGCGCGCTCGAGCAGGGGGCGGATGTCGTCGACATCGGCCTGGCCGCGACCGACATGCTGTATTTCGCCGTCGCCAGCGGCGGCTTCGACGGCGGGGCCGAGGTGACCGCGTCGCACAACCCGAAGCAATACAACGGGCTGAAGATGGTCGCGGCGCAGGCGCTCCCCCTCAGCGGCGATCAGGGGATCGGTGCACTGTACGAGTTGATTGCGGGCAACCGCATCCCGCCTCTGGCTGGCCGGCCCGGCACCCGCAGCGAAGCCGCGGTGCTCGACGCCTACGTCGAGCACGTGCTGGGCTTCATCGATCCGACGATCGTGCAGCCCTTCAAGGTGGTCCTCGACGCCGGGTGCGGCATGGGCGGGATGGTCGCGCCCCGCCTCTTCGCCAGGCTTCCCTGTCGGACGACCGAGCTCTGCTTCACCGTCGACGGACGGTTCCCGACGCACGAGGCCAACCCGCTCATCGAGGCCAACCGCCGCGACATCGTGGAGCGGGTGGTGGCCGAGAAGGCCGACATCGGCATCGCGTGGGATGGCGATGCCGACCGCTGCTTCTTCATCGACGGCCAGGGCGGCTTCGTGCCCGGAGACTTCGTCACCGCACTCCTCGCCGAGGCGTTCCTCCTGAAGCATCCCGGCGAGACGGTCATCTACGACCTCCGCGCGAGCTATGCGGTGAAGGAGACCGTGGCGCGCTATGGCGGGCGGGCGTTGATGAACCGCGTGGGACACGCCTTCATCAAGCGGCGGATGCGCGACGAGAACGCCATCTTCGGCGGCGAAGTCACGGGTCACTATTACTTCCGCGACAACTTCTACGCCGACAACGGATTCATCCCGGCGCTCCTCATGCTGGAGTTGATGTCCAAGAAGAAGATGAGCCTGGAGCAGCTGCTCGAGCCGCTGCGCGCGCGCTATTTCATCTCGGGTGAAATCAACACCAAGGTCGCGAGTATGGATGTGGTGGGCGGCCGGCTCGAGGCGCTGGCGTCCCGCTATGCGGATGGCCGGGTGTACCGGATGGATGGCGTGTCGGTGGAATATCCAGACTGGCACTTCAACGTGCGGCCCTCGAACACCGAGCCGCTGCTGCGACTGAACCTGGAAGCGATCACCGAAGAATTGATGGTGATGAAGCGCGACGAGGTGCTGCAGATGATCCGGGCCTGAAGACCTGAGCGGAGGTTGGAGCGGGAGACGGGGATCGAACCCGCGACCAACAGCTTGGGAAGCTGTGACTCTACCACTGAGTTACTCCCGCTCTCAGGCCGCTTCGCCATTGTAACAGATCCATTCGCGGCCTTCGATCGGGACGAATCTACTTCCCTTCGCCTACCGGGGCGTCGTCCTTCACCACGATAAAGTCGAGCGTCAGCCAGCTCTGGGGCGTCGGCTTGCGGCGATCGGTCTGCCGCCGATCGGCGCTCTCCTGACGCGGCGCCCCGCGCCGATCGCGCCGCCGACGATCGGTGGCCCGCCGATCCCAGACCACCTGGATCTCGCCATCGTCGGCAAACATCTCCTGCAGCCGATCGAAGGTCTGGCTGCACCCGCGTCGCACGATCATTCGAGGCATCTGCGCTGGCCGTCCGGCCCATCGGAAAGCAGGAATCCGGCCAGATCCGTACGAGTCGAGAAACATCGATTTGGCGGGCGGATTGGCGTGGCCGCCAGGTTGGCGGCCACCATGCCCCGTGTGCGTGTGCGGGCGGGGACGCCCACGGTGTGCGCAAACGGATCGCGCTAGCGGTTCGCGCGTTCCTTCTCGCGCCGGCGGGCTGCCCAGTACTTCTTCATCCGCTCGGAGACGGCCTTCTTCTGCGTCGCCGACATACGGTATTGCCGACGACCCGCGCGCGCGGGAGCGGCGTCGCTCGCGGAGGCCGCCGCGGCACCCGCCCGCTTGCGACCACGTCCCGCTCCAGCGCGAAACAAGTCCGGAAAGGCCTGCCGGATATTCGCCTCTTCCCGGCGCAGTTCCTGCAGCCTTGCCTCCGCGCCGAGGCGCGCCAGCCGATGTAACTCCTCGCGACTAAGATCCGCCACGTCTCATCCTCCTCGAACCACAGCGTCATAAGTCAGAAGCCACTTCGGCTGACACGCGGTGGTCTTCTGATTGTACTTCAATAGATTGAGCCCAACAGGTAGTATTCGGGGATGCCCGAGACGCCGCTGTTCCTGGCGGCCGAGACGATTCACGCGCGCGTGCACGCACTGGCGGCCGACCTGGATCGCGGCGGCTCCGAATCGATGCACCTGGTTGGCGTGCTCAAGGGCGCCGTGATGTTTCTCGCGGATCTCGCGCGCGCCATGACGACGCCTGTCACGATCGACTTCATCACGATGTCGACGTACGAAGGCGTGCAGCAAGCCGGACCGCCACGGCTGCTGCACGATGTTCGCATTCCCCTTCACGGGCGCGACGTCATCCTGGTAGAAGACATCGTCGACAGCGGCCGGACCCTGCGCTTTCTCCAAGAGCATCTCGGCGCCCGCTCACCGCAGCGTCTGCGCACCGTGACCCTGCTCGACAAGCCGTCTCGCCGCGTGGTCGACGCGGCCGCCGATTACATCGGGTTCTCGATTCCCGACCGGTTTGTCATCGGGTATGGATTGGATTTCGAGGAGCGCTATCGCCACCTGCCGTATATCACCGAGCTCGCCGCGGAGGAGCCACAGAGGGGGGTCTGAGGGGGCGAACGGGATTGCCGGTGCTGGTTCAGTTGCGGTACACTGGACGGACGGTTGGGCGCTTGGCTCAGTGGTAGAGCATCGCCTTCACACGGCGGGGGTCAGTGGTTCGAATCCACTAGCGCCCACCAACCTGCGCCAAAACGCTCATCTTCCCTGATCTAATCCACCTGGTGCCGCTCGACGGCCGTGAGCGCGCCGACGGGCGTGAGCATCTGGTTGATCGCTTGATGGCCGCGCAGCAGGCGGCGGATCTCAGCCAGCAGCAACTCCAGGTCGCATGGCTTGAGGATCACCGACTGGCACCCGGCGTCGAGCGCCCGACGATGGGCGGCCTGGTCGGGCAGCGCCGTCAGCGCGACGATCGGCACATCCGTCGTGCCGCTCCGGTGCCGCAACTGATCGATGGCTTCCCAGCCGTCCATGCCCGGCATGCAGAGATCCATCAGCACGACGTCCGGCTGAATCCGCGCCGCCATCGTGAGGGCCTGCGCGGCCGAACCGGCCTGCGCCACCCGAAAGCCCTCCATCTTGAGATACTGCGCGACCATATGCCGGGCGTCGACGTAATCGTCGACGACGAGCACCTTGGGACCTCGACGCCGCGTGGAGCTCACGTTCACCATGGGATCAACCTGCCCTGCTCGTTGCAACTTCGACGCCAATCGACAGGTCCGGGTAATGGCTTGAATTGCTCACGCGGCCGCCTCTTGAGTGCGCGGGAATTCAAAAAGCTGTGACGGAAGGCCGGATCGCATACGACGGGCGACGTGCGGGACGGACGCAGTCGAGGTGTCACCCGGGCATGTCGCCCGGGTGATCCGCAGAGGTGGCAGTCGGTGTCGAGGAGCGCTGAACCTACGACGGGTTTTTCAACTGGGCCAGCAGCAACGAGAGCGCCTTCGTGTACTGTTCGTCCGCCGTCGCGAAGGCCTTTTTGTACTCGTCCTCGGAGATCTTCTGGCTCTTCCAGTCGTGGTTGAACTGGACCTTCGTTCCGCCGCCCTCGTAGGAATCGAAGGGCTGGTTATCGCCGGGATCCGATTCCAGGCCGTCGGCCTTGAGATCCTCGACGAAGATCTTCGTCGCCGGATCGGACGCGCTGCTCAGGTCGATGTAGGCGTCCCGATAGCTCTTGCTCGAGAGCATGCCGTCCATCGCCGCCGGCGACGAATACTTCGCCTGCACCAGGAGCAATTCCGCGCCGGGATAATAGAGCGCCGCGACGTAGACGCCAGGATTGTTCGGATCGCGGGCCGCGATGCTGTCGAGTTTGGCGTGATCGAGCGCGGCGACGAGATCCTTCGCGACCGCCGGCGAATGCCCCGACTGCGCGAATACGGCTCCGGAAGACAGCGCCAGCGCGGCGAGTGCCGCTCCAGCCAGCACGAGACGCCGGTTGTTCATCACATCCTCCTTGCTGAACAGGCAAGGTTCTATCATCGCGTTGGCCCATCCGTCAACGACGAGCTGTTCGGGTATGCGGAAAAACGGCGGGATCAGATAAAGAGCGGGTCTTCGTCTTCGCTGCGGGAGCGGGTGCGGAAGTCGCCGCGCGCGAGGCGGAGCGCCTCGAGCGCCGCGCGGAGGCCGCTCATGATGGCCCGGCCTTCGCGGGCCGGGCCCATGAGCGTGGTCTGCAGGGTGGTCAGCAGCTGCGCCAGCCGCTGGGCGAGGTCGCCGAGCAGATCGTCGGCCCGCTCGACCTGCGCCACGGCCATCGCACTCGCGCGCGAGGCGTCGCGCGCGATGCTGGTCACCGCATCGAACACCGGCTGGAGGTCGCCCTCAATCCGATCGACGAGCCGCTCCACGCGCCGCGCGAGGCGGCCGGCGTAGATGATGGCGCCGATCTGGATGAGCGCCATGGCGACGGTTGCCGCCGCGATCGCGCCCAGGAAGACCACCATCCAGACTGTCACGCATTCTCCTTCTGCCGGGCCTGCTGATAGGCCTCGCGCCCCCGATCGATCGCGGTCGACATGGTATCACGGCCGTGCTCGAGGATCTCGCGGCCCTGCCGCGCGGCCTCGTTGGCGCGGTCGCGGCCCTGCTCGAAGATCTGCCGCCCCTGGCGTGCCGCTTCTCCCGCACGCTCGCGGCCCTGCTCGAACATCTCGCGGCCCTGCCGCGCGGCGTCGTTCGCGCGATCGCGGCTCTGGCGGGCTTTGTCGTTGAGGTAAACGCGCGCTTCCTTCCCCGTAACCGGCGCCAGGAGCAACGCCGCCGCAGCGCCGCTCACCACGCCGAGGAGAAACACCAGCATCCCCGACCCGCCGGAATCTTCCTTCGCCATCGTCTGCCTCCCTTTTCACCATCCCATGGCGCCGCCACAGGCCGCCGGGCGACGCAGGCTAGAACACGCTGACCCGCACGGTCAGGAACTTCTTCGGGTCCTTCCGGATGTCCTGCACGAGGTTGCGAACCTCGCTGACCGCCTGATTCATGTTCTCATACAATCGCTTATCTTTCAGCATCTGCCCTGCGGTTCCGTTGCCACTGTTGAGCCCTGCGAGCAGCGTATCCAGGCGGCCGGAGAGCGAATCCAGGCGATTGTACAGTTCAGCATCGGTGAACAGCTTGCCCGCCGTACCCTTCCCATCCTTGAGACTGCTGGTGAGCGAGCTCAGGTTGCCCGTGGTCGACGTCAGCGAGTTGGCGAGCGTGTCGTCCTTGAGCAGCTTGCCGAGGCTCCCCTCGCCCGCCGTGAGGCGGCCCGTGACCGTCTGCAGGTTCTGCAGCGAGGCTTCGAGCGAGCGCGCCGTTTTCGGGTTCTTCAGCAGCTCGCCGAGCGTCCCGTGTCCCTGCTGGATCGTGCGGGTCACGTCGGCGGCCGCCGCCGTGAACGCCTGGAGATTCTTGTACAGCTGATCGTCCGTCATCAGCTTGCCGAGGGTTCCCTTGCCGTTGCGGAGGTCCCCGAGCACGGCGTCCAGCTGCCCGAGGCCGGCGTTGGCCTTCGACGTGACATCGGCCAGCGCGACGGCCGGCGGACCGACGGTGACATAGCCGCCGTCGGGAATCGGCGTCCCCGGCGCGGGCGTGATGTCGACGGCGCTCTCACCGAGCAGCGAGACCGAGCCGAGTGTCGCCACCGATCCGGTCGTAATCGACGGCTCGTACTGGCGGTTCACCGCCATCGAGACCTCGACGACCGAGCCGTTGAGGGAGACGCGGGTGACGCTGCCCACCTCGACGCCGGCGACACGGACCGGCGCCCCGGGCTTCAGGCCGGCGGCGTTGGTGAACCGCGTCTTCAGGTGATACTGCTGCCAGAAGAAGCCCTGACCGCCCGCCAGCGTGAAAATGGTGATGGCGGCGATCACGATCGCGATGATCGTCAGGACACCGATTTTCAGCTCAGACCAGGCGAGAGAGCGGGTGCGCGGCATGGCAATTCCTCACTTCGTCTTCGAGGGCTAGGACAGAAACGTGCGCAGATAGGGATCGGTCGACGCGCGAAGCGCGTCGGCATCCCCTTCGAAGCAGATCAGGCCGTCCTTCAACATGATGAACGCGGTCTGGCGCACCTTCTCCGGATCCGCGGGCACGATGCGGACCCGTCCGTCCGGATCACGGACCGCCATCCGCTCGGCGACGTAGAAGGCGTCCCGGAGCTGGTGCGTCACGACGATGGAGCTGACGCTCTCGAGGTCGCGCAGCTTGATGATTTCATCGTCCACGGTCGTCGCCGTAATCGGATCCAGCCCGGTGGTCGCCTCGTCGTACAACATGATCTTCGGGCGGAACGCCATCGCGCGCGCGATGGCCACGCGGCGCCGTTGCCCGCCGGAGAGCTCGGACGGCATCTTGTCGATGTGCTCGGCGAGCCCGATGAAGCCGAGCACCTCTTCGACCCGCCGGTCGGCTTCGTCGATCGGCACGTGCAATTCCTCGTACAGCTTGTAGCCGACGTTCTCACGAACCGTGAGCGAGTCGAAGAGGGCGCCTTCCTGGAAAATCATCCCCAGGTCGCCGCGCACGGGCATCAACTCCTGCTCGCTCAGCTGGTCGACCCTCGCCCCGTTCACCCAGACGGCGCCCCCATCGGACGGCAGAAGGCCCGTCAGGATCTTCAGGATGGTTGATTTTCCCGATCCGCTGGCACCCAGGATGATCGTCGTGTGCCCTCGAAGGAGCGTGAAGCTGACGCGGCGCAGCACCACCTTCTCATCGAAGGCCAGCTGCACGTCGTCGAGCACGACGACGGGTGCACCCGGCGCGTCGAGCAGGGCCTCGGCCGACGGGGAGGCATTCAGGGGATCCATGCGTCAGTACAGCAGGCTGATGAGCACTTGTGTCACGAAGTAATCGACGGCGATCACGGCCACCGATCCCGCGACCACCGCGGTCGTCGTCGCTTTGCCCACGCCCTGGGTTCCTCCGCGGGTCCGTAAGCCGACGTGACACGCGATCGTCACGATGACGAACCCGAGCACGAACGGCTTGATCAGTCCCATCCAGACGTCCTGCATGTACAACGCCTGCGTGACCGACGACCAGTACAGGCCGGTGGCCACCTGCAGCTGAAAACGCGCGACGAGCCAGCCGCCGAAGATTCCGATGAAGTCGGCCACGACCGTCAGCACCGGCGCCATGAAGAAGCCGGCGAGCACCCGGGGCACGACGAGCTTGCGCAGCGGATCGGTGCCGAGCGCACGCAGCGCGTTGATCTGGTCGGTGACGACCATCGATCCGAGCTCGGCGGCGATGCCCGACCCGATGCGGCCGGTCAGCATCAGGCCCGTCAGCACGGGCCCGAGCTCCTTGATCATCGACGCGCTCACGAGCCG
Source organism: Vicinamibacterales bacterium (assembly GCA_025450765.1). Lineage (GTDB taxonomy): Bacteria > Acidobacteriota > Vicinamibacteria > Vicinamibacterales > CAVVIG01 > JAGWRA01. The sequence goes on from JANWLS010000188.1 coordinate 18,801, forward strand.
CCCCACCACCGGGCGGGCGCCGAACTGGTCCAGCGTGAGGCCGCTCTGCAAGGCGAGCGCCGCGCCGGTGAAAAACCCGGTCAGCAGGACGACGGTGAGCGATCCAACGCCGATCGCGTCGAACTGCTCCACGATGTCGTGTCCGTAAATCGGGGGGACGAACACGGCCCGGATCGACGCCACCACCAGGAGCACGTACTCCTGGACTTCGAGCGCCGCGTGCTTCAACCATTTCTCGAGCAGCTTCAGCACGCGCTCACCAGCCGGCCGACGATCGGCCGCGCGCCGAACTGGTCC
>JANWLS010000189.1 GCA_025450765.1 Vicinamibacterales bacterium
GCAGGCGGATCGCCATGGCGATCAGGAACGCCGCCAGCCACAGGGCGAGCAGGCTCAACGGAATCGTGATCACCCGCGGATAGAAGATCGAGATCGCGATCAGCACGAGCAGCACCACCGCGGCGGCGACCAGCACCTTGGCCTCGGCTCGTCCGAGCGGCCGGCGGTTGGCGGCCGCGGCGCCGACGGTGCTGCCGATGCCGATGGCGCCGGCCGTCGCGCGTCCGATCCGCTTGCGGCCGCGTTCTGCGCGTGGCTTGCGGTCTGGCGGATTGATCGGCTGGACCCGCTGCCGCTCGCTCAGCACGATCTCCGTCGCCTGCGCGAGATCCTCCAGATACATCCCTTCCATCTTCGCGGCGAAGCCGCTGTCTTCGATGGCGATGTCGAGCTCCCAGTTCCCCAGCCAGCTCGCCGGGTTCAGGTTCGAGGAGCCGACGCGCGCCCAGCGGCCGTCGGCGACCGCTGTCTTGGCGTGCAGCATCGGACCGTTCCATTCGAACACGCGGATGCCGACTTCGAGGAGCGCCCGGTAACTGGCGCGTGAGAGCGCACGCAGCACCGCGATGTCCGTGGCCCCCGGCACGAGCAGGCGCACGTCCACGCCATCCTCCGCGGCCGCCCGCAGCGTCTGCACGAAGAGCGTCGTCGCGACGAAGTACGCGTCCGTGAGCCAGAGGCGCTGCCGCGCCTGGCCGGCCACGATCTGATCGAGACGGAACAAGCCCGACACGCTCGGGTAACTGGCGATCACCCGGAGCGTCGTGCCGCCCACGGCCGCCATCATGAGTGGATCGGGGATTTCGTGGGAGGGGAGCGGCGGGCCCGACATGCCCCACGTGCTCGCGAATGCCCGCTCGACCTGCGCAACGGCAGGCCCCTCGATCCGGATCCCCGTGTCGCGCCAGGGCTCGATGCCACGCGCCGGATCGCCTGTCCACTCGTCTCCGATGCACAGGCCGGCGACGAACGCGACCCGGCCGTCCACGCCGACCATCTTGCGGTGATCGCGGCGCAGCCAGCCGAGCGGGCTGTCGAACAGCGGCGGGTTGAAGACCCGCACGTCGACGCCGGCGTGACGAAGCCGACGCCAGAAGGCCGTGCGCGTGAATCCCCGCGCGCCCCACCAGTCGTAGAGCACCGCGACGTGCACGCCCTGCCGGGCCTTGGCCATCAGGGCATCGGCGAACATCCGCCCGGTGTGGTCGTCGTGAATGATGTAGCTCTCGAGGTGGACCCAGTGCCGGGCAGACGCGATCGCCTCGAGCCAGGCGGGGTAGTTCTCGGCGCCGTTCCGGAGGAGCTGGAGACGGTTGCCGTCGAGCGGGTGCGCACCGGTGGCGCGGGTGAAGGCGCGGTCGAGCAGGCCGGCAGAGTCCAACGGCGAGTCGGGCATCGGCCGCCAGCATACTGCAAGACAAAAAAAGCGGCGGCCCCCGGAGGGAGGAGCCGCCGCAAGGGGCAGACGCGAGCGTGAATAATACTGACTGCCTATTCGATCGACACTCGCCTGAGCAGGTTGAAGTCCGAGAGCATCTTGCCGGCGCCGAGCACGACCGACGACAGGGGATCGTCGGCGAGCTGCACGGGCAGGCCCGTTTCGCGCCGCAGCCGCTCGTCGAGGTTGCGCAGCAGCGCGCCACCGCCGGTGAGCGTGATGCCGCGATCGTAGATGTCCGAGGAGAGCTCCGGCGGCACGCGCTCGAGGGCATCGAGCACGGCCTGCATCATGCCCTTCAGGGGCTCGGCCATCGCGCCGCGCACTTCCTCGTTGTCCATCGTGACGGTCTTCGGCCGGCCTTCCGACAGGTGCCGTCCCTTCACTTCCATCGTGACGCGCTCGGAGAGCGGGAAGGCCGATCCGATTTCGATCTTGATCAGCTCGGCGGTCCGCTCACCGATGAGGAGGTTGTGAGCCTTCCGCGCGTGCGCAATGATCGCGTCGTCCAGCGCGTTGCCGGCCACCTTGACCGACCGGCTGTAGACGATGCCCGCGAGCGAGATGACGGCGATGTCGGTGGTGCCGCCGCCGACGTCGACGACCATGTTCCCCGCGGCTTCGGTAATCGGCATGCCGGCGCCGATCGCCGCTGCCATCGCTTCCTCGACCAGGTGCACTTCGCTCGCCTTCGCGCGATACGCACTGTCCTTCACCGCGCGTCGCTCGACCTGCGTGATGGCCGACGGGACGCCGATGACGACGCGCGGACGGAGCCAGCCGCCATGGCGCTGCGCCTTCTTCATGAAGTGCGTGAGCATCTTCTCGGCGGCGTCGAAGTCGGCGATGACGCCATCGCGCATCGGGCGGATGGCGGTGATGTTGCCGGGGGTGCGCCCCAGCATTTCCTTGGCCTCGTTGCCGACGGCTTCGATGCGCCCGCTCATCGCGTTGAGCGCGACGATGGACGGCTCGCTGAGGACGATGCCCTTGCCGCAGGCGAACACGCAGGTGTTGGCGGTGCCGAGGTCGATCGCCAGGTCGTCGGAGAAGTGGTTCAGCATGGACATGAACATAAAGGTTGACCTCAGCTAGGCAAGTGGTATGCCGCTGTTGAGCCTGCGCGCCGTGCCGGCGTGCAGGAGTGTGTAGAGCACGCTCGATTTGCGACAGAGGCTGACAGTTTCGGCCATCGGCCGGCGCGGCGCTGGCCGTTCGGCATCTGCTCGCGTGTGCGCATTCAGGCGGCGATGGGCCGCTGACGGCGCAGGTGATGTCAACGGGCCGGCTGCGTGGTCGCAAAATCGTCACGCGCTTGACGGGTTCGGGCACGCGGAGGCGCGGAGGGCGGGCACGCGGAGACGCGGAGGGCGCGGAGATCTCTGATGCATTGATGATCTCATGGAAGAATTCGCCTGCGATCGACAAACGCCCAACTAAATCAGCTTGTGCTTGCAGAAGATCATCTACCTGAGTAGGATGACGCCATGCCGAAGCGAGGCACGCCGCCGCTCCAGGGGGATCTGCTGCAAGGCACTCTCGATGTGCTGATTTTGAAGACGCTGGCCCTCGGTCCTGCGCACGGGCACACGATCGCGCACCTCATTGAGCAGCGATCCGACGAGGTCCTGCAGGTCGAGCACGGCTCGCTCTATCCGGCCCTGCACCGGCTCGAAGATCGCGGGTGGATTTCATCCTTCTGGGGAACGTCCGAGAACAACCGCCGCGCCCGGTACTACCGCCTCACGCCCGTCGGCCGCCGCGAGCTCGCGGAGCAGACGAGCCGATGGGACCTGATGGTCGCCGCGATCAACCGGGTGCTCAAGCCCGCCATGGAGTAGCGCGATGTCGTGGCGCCGTTTCTTCAGGCGATCGCGGTGGGACGAGGAGCGGGCGCGTGAGCTCGAGTCAAACCTTCAGATCGAGACCGACGCGCAGATCGCGCGCGGGCTCTCGCCCGAGGACGCGCGTGCGGCGGCACGGCGCAAGCTGGGCAACGCCACGCGCATTCGCGAGGAGATCTACGCCATGAACACCATCGGCTGGCTCGAGACACTCTGGCAGGATCTCCGGTACGGTGCGCGGTTGCTGCGGCTGAATCCCGGATTTGCCACGGTCGCGATTCTGTCGCTGGCGCTTGGCGTCGGCGCCAACGCGGCGATTTTCCAGTTGATCGACACGGTGCGGCTCCGCACGCTGCCGGTCTCACACCCCGAGCAGCTGGTCGAAATTCAGATCGGCTCGACGCATCGCACCGGCAGCTTCACCGGCCGGCGTCCCATGCTCACGTACCCGCTGCTCGAGGCCATCCGGCGCGATCAGCAGGCGTTTTCGGGGCTGGCGGTCTGGAGCGCGGCGCAGTTCGATCTGTCGCAGGGAGGCGAGGCCCAGAACGTCCAGGCGCTCTACGTGAACGGCGACTTCTTTCCCACCCTCGGCGTGGAGCCGATCGCCGGCCGGTTGTTCGTGCCGTCGGATGATGTCCGTGGCTGCGGAGCGCCAGGCGTCGTGATCAGCTATCCATTCTGGCAGCGGCAGTACGGCGGCGCGGCATCCGTGATCGGGCAGACGCTGACGCTCGACGGTCATGCGTTCGACATTCTCGGCGTCACGCCCGCGGCCTTCTTCGGCGTCGATGTGGGTCGAAGCTTCGACGTCGCCGTGCCGCTCTGTGCCGACAGCATCATCCGCGCAGAAAAAGGCCGCCTCGACGGCCGCGCGTCCTGGTGGCTCGCGGTGCTCGGGCGATTGAAGCCAGGATGGTCCGCCACCAGGGCGACCGCGCAGCTCGCTGCCATCTCCCCGGGCCTGTTTCGCGCGACCCTTCCCGAACAGTACGGACCGGACGATGCGAAGGGCTATCTCGCCATGAAGCTCGCGGCGGCGCCCGCACCGGCCGGGACGTCCGCGCTTCGCCGCCGGTACGACACGCCGCTGTGGCTCCTGCTTGGCGCGACGGCCCTCCTGCTGCTCATCACGTGCGCCAATCTCGCCAACCTGCTGCTCGCCCGCGCCACGGCGCGCGAGCGGGAGATTGCCGTCCGGCTCGCACTGGGGGCATCACGGACGCGTATCGTGCGGCAGCTGCTCGCGGAGAGCCTGCTCATCGCGTGCGCCGGCACCGTGTTCGGGGCGTTGGTCGCCGACTGGCTCTCTCGCTTCATCGTCGGGCTGCTCAGCACGGAGACGAGCCAGATCTTTCTCGACTTCCACCTCGATTGGCGCGTGTTCGCCCTGATGAGCGGCCTGGCCGTCGTGACCGCGCTGCTCTTCGGGCTCGCACCCGCCCTGCGCGCGACGCAGACGGCGCCGGCGGAGGTGATGAAAACGGGCGGCCGGAGCGCGACCGATACGCACGAGCGCTTCAGTCTTCGCCGTGCTCTGGTCGTGGCGCAGGTCGCGCTCTCGCTCGTGCTCGTGCTTGGCGCGCTGCTCTTCGCACGCACGCTGCAGAACCTCGCCACGATTGATCCCGGGTTTCAGCCGGCCGGACTCGTCTCGATCAACCTCGACTTGCGGCGTACGGCCATTCCGGCGGCCGATCTCGCCGCCGCCAAGACGCGTCTGACGGAGCGGGTCCGCGCGCTGCCGGGCGTCACCAGCGCGGCTGAGGCGAGGATCGTTCCGTTCGATGGCAACTTCTGGAACGAGTTGATCGTCATCAACGGCATCCAGCAGCCGGGCATTCCATACTTCAACCGCGTCGGGCCCGACTATTTTCGAACGATCGGGACGAAACTGGTGCGCGGACGTGATTTCAGCGCTCACGATACGGCCAGTTCTCCGGCCGTGGCCATCGTGAGCCAGTCGTTCGTCCGGAAGTACCTCGGGAACGGCGATCCGATCGGCCGCGCGTTCCGGATCAGGATGCCGCCCGGGCAGACGAGCCCGAACTACCAGGTGATCGGCGTCGTGGAGGACACCAAGTACCAGAGCGTACGGGATCCGTTCGGGCCGCTGGTCTTCACGGCGGCTGCGCAAGACCCCGCGCCCGATGCCTTCGGGACGGCGGTCGTCCGTTCGAATCTGCCCCTGGCCACGCTGGCGTCGGAGGCGACGACGGCGATCACAGGGATCGATCCGGCCGCCGTCGTGCAGTTCGAGCCGGTCGAGCAGGATCTCTACTCCCTGCTGCTGCCGGAACGGCTGATGGCCACCTTGTCGGTCTTCTTCGGCCTGCTCGCCGCCCTGCTGGCGACGATCGGGCTCTACGGCGTGCTGTCGTACATGGTGGCCCGGCGGCGGAACGAGATTGGGATCCGGATGACGCTCGGGGCGAGTACCAGGACCGTGATCCGGCTCATTCTCGGCGAGGCGAGCCTGCTCGTGACCGTGGGACTGGCAATCGGTGTCGTACTGGCAGTGGCCAGCGGCCGCGCCGCCAATGCGCTGCTCTACGGCCTGCGCGCGAGCGATCCGCTGACGATGGGCCTGGCCGCGGCGCTGCTCGTCACGGTCGCGGCACTGGCGAGCTGGATTCCGGCGATGCGGGCGGCGCGCGTGGATCCGAACGTGGCGCTGCGGGAGGAGTAGGCACGCGGAGACGCAGAAGGTCATGTTAGCCTATGCCTCACACGAACTACTGAGCGCGAGGAGGCGACATGCTTGGCAGACGCGTTGGCGTGCTGGCGGTGGTGGCGGCACTCGCCGGGGCAGGGTTGACGGTCGTGCGCGTACACGCGCAGCAGCAGCCGGCCGACCAGGTCGTCCATCTGCTGCAGGAGCTGACGGACGCCGTGGCGCCCTCCGGCTTCGAGGGGCCCGTGCGCGACATCCTCCGGCGCGAGTGGCAGGGCCTCCTCACGAACATCCACACCGACGGCATCGGGAACCTGTTCGGCACGCTGCCGGGGCCGGCCAGCTCGCCGCGCGTCCTCATCATGGCGCACATGGACGAAGTCGGCTTCCTCGTGCGCTACATCGATCCGGACGGCTTCATCTTCTTCAACAACGTCGGCGGATACATCGATCAGAGCGTGCTCACGCAGCGCATGACGATTCTCACGCCGAAGGGACCCGTGACCGGCTACACCGGCTTCAAGTCGGGCCACATCGTCTCGGCCGAGGAGCGGAGCCGCCTCGTGCACCTTCAGGACATGTTCATCGACGTCGGCGCGAAGAGCCGCGCCGAAGCCGAGGCGATGGGCATCCGGCCGGGGCTGCCGATCACCTACGGCACGCAGTTTACGGTCCTGAACGGGACGCATCGCTATCTCGCCAAGGCGTTCGACGATCGGGTGGGTCTGGCGGCCGCCACCGAGGCGCTGCGGCAGCTCAAGTCGCTCCCACATCCGAACACGGTGGAAATGGCGGCGACGGTCCAGGAGGAGAACGGCCTTCGCGGCGCGGCGGTCGTGCAGGCGTCCACGCATCCGGACATCGTCATCAACCTGGAGATCGGGATCGCCGGCGACTTTCCGCTGCTCACCTCGCCCAAGCTGTCGCAGGAGCGGCTCGGGCTCGGGCCGGGGATCTTCGTCTTCGACTCGAGCATGATCCCGAACAACACGTTCGTCGACTGGATCACGCAGACCGCGCAGGCGCACCAGATCCCGTATCAGTTCGAATCGGTCGGCGGGTACGGCGAGGATGGGTCGGAGCTGCAGCGATCGGGCACCGGCATCCCGGCGATTAACATCGGCGTGCCGACGCGCTACGGGCACAGCCAGTCGAGCGTGATCGACCGATCGGACTTCGATAACACGGTGAAGCTGGTGGTGCAGATGGTGCAGGGGCTGAGCGCGGAGCAAATCAAGAAGATTACGGCGTTTTGATCGTGCGGAGGCGCGGAGACTATCTGGCCACCGCATCGTAGGGCAGGTACGTTGTCAGCCTCCGCCCCACCAGCTCCTGGATCACGATCTGCGGATGCTCCTGTTCCACGACATCCGGATCGAAGTCGTTCTGCCACAGATAGACGGCGCGCGAGAAGTGTTCCGACAGGAACGGAATGAGCGCCGACGTGAACGAGTCCCTGAAAATCACCGCGCGCGGCAGGTCGCTGCCGGCGATCGCCGTGACCAGCCGTCCTTCCTCGTAGTCCGGATCCGGGTTCGCCGGCTCGATTATCCGTGCGCGGCGCGGGATGTTCGGCACCAGGTCGAGCCGCTCTTCTGTCGTATCGCCGGTCAGCCCGAGCATGCGCGCCAGGTCGAGCCCTGGCGTAGCGGTGACGCGCTCGTGGAACGCGCTCGCCGGCCACGGCTTCAGCGCAGGCCCGCGCTGGCTCAGCGCGGTCATGATGCTCTGGTACCCGACGAACGCCCCCAGATCGTTCCAGTGCGTGTCCGTGCGATGGAACACGCGCTCGTGAGTCTTCGCGGCAAGCAATGGCGCGCGCAAGTCCACGATGGCGACCGTCGTGTGTTGCTTCAGGTACGAGACGAGCTGATCGAGCCTGGAACGCGCCTGAAGCGGGTGCAGCCCGTCGGGCATGTACTCCGGATAGATCACGTGCTTGTCGGGTGCGACGACGAACACGTAGGTGATGCCGCGGGCGGCGAGCCAGTCGTGTGTGTCCTGGAGTGTCTGGCGCCACTGCTCCAGGTCGGCCGGCGCAAAGGGCTGCGCCGACAGGAAATCCTGCAACGCCCCATCGTCCGCATAGAACAGCCAGCCGTCCTTGCCGACGAGCACGGTGCTCGACGGCGAGACGTGCAGCCAGCGAAAGACCGCCACGTTGTAGGCGTGAATCGCCGTCGCACGAAGCCCGAAGCGGTCGTCGAAGTAGCTGTCCCAGGCGCCGAGCAGGCCGGCGAGGTCCCGCCAGTGGCCTGAGAAGACCGGACGCGATGAAGTCCGGTGGTTCTCGGACTGATCCGTCGCGGCGCCGAGGCCGACGGCCGATGCGGCGAGCGGCAGAATGAGGATGATGATGAAGAGCGCCATCAGCAGGCGGTCGACGACGCACCTCACACGGTGCGATGCCGGTGCCAGTGGACGAGAGAGGAGGGTGTGAGCCGTGGGCATCGCCATCAGAATCGAAAATAGATGAACGGGTTGTACGTGCCGGCCGCGATGAACAGGATCGACGCCAGCAGCAGCGCCATCAGCGCCGCGGTCGTGGCGAAGCCGGCACTCCACTGCATGACATCCGGTGTCCCCTCAGCCGCCAGCCGCTCCTGCGCCCGCCGGATCGCGAGCGGCAGCAGCGGCGTCGATCCGATGATGCCGCACGCCAGCACGAGCAGCGTTTCCCGATCGAGATAGAAGGCGGCGCTGTACGCGGTGGGCGCGCCCGTCGCGAATCCCGACATCGCCTTCAAGAAGGCGAGCGCCTGTCCGAATGTGTCCGCCCGGAAGAACACCCAGCCCACCATCACCACCAGGAGCGCATACGCGTGCGCAATCGGCGGCGACACGGAACGGAGTCGTCGGGCCAGGCCGAGTCGCTCGATGACGAGGAACGCGCCGTGATACAGGCCCCACACGACGAACGTCCAACTGGCGCCATGCCACAGGCCGCAGAGAAAAAAGACGATGACGAGATTCCGATAGACCTTCCACGGGGCCACGCGGCTTCCGCCCATCGGGATGTAGAGGTAGTCGCGGAACCACGTCGAGAGCGTGATGTGCCAGCGGTGCCAGAACTCCTGGATCGAGGCCGCGATGTACGGGTAGTTGAAATTTTCCGGGAAGCGGAACCCGAACATCCGGCCGAGGCCGATGGCCATGTCCGAGTAGCCGGAGAAATCGAAGTAGATCTGCAGCGTGTAGGAGACGACGCCAAGCCACGCGTGTGCGGCCGTCAGCTGATCGACCGGCATCGCGAAGATCCGATCGGCGGGAATCGCGACGACATTCGCAATCAGGACCTTCTTGGCGAGGCCGATGATGAAGCGCTGGATGCCGAGCGCGAAATCCTCCCGGCCCACGAGGCGCGTGGCGAGCTGGTCGGCGATGTCGTGATACCGGATGATCGGGCCCGCGATGAGCTGCGGGAAGAGCAGGAGGTACAGCGCCGCGTGCACCGGATGCTTCTGCGCATCGGCGTCCCGCCGCGCCACGTCGACGACGTAGGAGATCGCGTGGAAGGTGAAAAACGAGATGCCGATCGGGAGCAGCACGCGCGGGACCACCACCGGGTGGACGCCGAGGACGAGCGCCAGCGCGTTCACGTTGTCGGCGAAGAAGTTGGCGTACTTGAAGACGCCGAGGACGAGCAGGTTCACGCCAACCGCGACGGCCAGCAGCCGCGGCGCGCCCGGCTGGCCGTGCCGCCGATCGATGGCGATCGCGATGCGATAGGTGAACGCGATCGACCCGAGCATCAGGAACGTGAACCAGCGGCCCCCGGCGAGATAGAAGACGATGCTCGCGCCGAGCAGCACGCCGTTGCGGTGCGCGCGTCCCGGTAAAAAGTACAGGCCCAGCAGGGCCGGCAGGAACAGGAAGAGGAATGTCGGCTCGGTAAACAGCACGAACGAACAGCTCGAGATACTTTACGCCAGAACCCGGCCGGATATTTCTTCGTGTACACTGTCCCGCATGGACTCCCCCGGGCCGCGCCATCGCGACGTGATCGTCTCGATCGAGGGCGAGGGCTGGGCGGTGCTGCGCAACGGCCGTCCGGAGTCGACGCACCCCACGCGCGACGCGGCGCTCGACGCGGGCAGAGTGCTCGCGGAGGCGTCTTGCGTCGATTTGTGGATGTTGGACGCGGATCGCGTGCTGGTGCGCGTGGGGTAAGGCGGCGCGGAGGACGCGGGGTAGGGCACGCAAGGACGCGGAAGGTTCCCGAGGATTATGAACACATCGATCGATCCCGCGCGGTTGCGGCCAAGTCGGCTGTGGAAGCGGCTGCCGGAGCCGAGCCGCGTCAAGGCGGCGCTGGCATTCTGGAACGAAGAGGATCTCGAGGCGGAGCAGATGCAGGCGGTGACGGCCATCGCCCAGCAGAGGAAGTTCCGCGCAAAGAGCGTGATGAGCCTGCCGGTCGAAACCCGCGCGCGCTATTTGGCGACGCTGCCGACGATCTCCGAGCCGCTGGCGGCGCGGGCCCTCGTCGCCTATCACCTCGACGCGCAGCGGCCGATGATGTCCGCGTTCCTGGACGACCTGGGCATCGCCCACGATCAAGGCGCGATCGCCGACGAGGAGATCAAGCCGCCCGATCAGGAGAAGCTGGCGGCTGCCGCGAGCAAGCTGGCGAAGACCTTCGCGGCGTCCGACGTGGCGATTTATCTCTCGACGCTGCTGTGCCAGGATCCCGGCACGTGGGCCGGCCTCGCCGAATTACCCGAGTTGACCTAGGGTCAGATCTTGTTTCTTGCACCGCTGGACTGATCTGGTGACGTCGCATGATCTGGACGATCGTGCAAGAAACAAGATCTGACCCCCTTATACCAGCGGCAGCAGGATATCGAACCTCGTGCCGCGGCCAGGCTCGCTCGTCACGCGGATCGACCCGCCGCATTCCCGGACAATGCTGTAGACGATTGAGAGGCCGAGGCCCCCGCCGCGATCGGGGTCCTTGGTGGTGTAGAACGGCTCGAAGATCTGCGCCTGCCGGTCGAGCGCAATGCCGATGCCGGTATCTTCGATCGTGAGGCGCGCCCACGGGCCGGCCAGCGGGCCGACCGGGCTGGCCGTCGTTTCGTCGGTCTCGACGCGGTCGAGGCGGATGGTGAGGCGGCCCGCCTTGGGCATCGCGTCGCGCGCGTTCACCACCAGGTTCAGCAGCACCTGTTCAATCTGCGATGCTTCGGCGAGCACCCACAGCGGCTCGTCGCCCTCCCGGATCTCGAACGTGTGTCCCTCGCCCGTCAAGCGCCGCAGCATGCCGGCCATGTCGTTGACGACGGTCCGCACATCGAGCCGCTCCGACCGCACCGGCTCCCGGCGGCTGAAGGCCAGCAGCCGGCGCGTGAGCGAAGCGCCCCGTTCGGCGGCGCGCTGGATTTCGACGATCTCGGGATGGCTCGGATCGTCAGGTGCGAGTTGCGCCAGCAGAAGATCGCACGAGCCTTCGATGGCCGCGAGCACGTTGTTGAAGTCGTGGGCGATGCCCCGTGCGAGCCGGCCGACGGCTTCCATCTGCTGCGCCTGGTGCAGGCGCGCCTCGAGCGCCCGGCGCTCGCTCACATCCTCGACGATCCCCTCGAACGATCGGTCCCCATCGGCCGGCGTCCGCACCACCCGCACGCTCAGCCGGACGCGGACGGGCGTCCCGTTCCTGCGCTTCCAGTCCACCTCGATGCCGCGCGCGACCCCGTCGCGCCCGTAGCGTTCGATGAGCGCGTCGCGCTCGTCCGGGTGGCGATACACCTCGCGCAGGTTCAGGCCCTGAAGCTCCTCCATCGAGTCGTAGCCGAGCATCGTGGCGAGCGCCGGGTTGACGTCGAGCAGCCGGCCGTCGAGCGTGCTCCGGTAGATGCCGTACGCGGCGCCGTGAATGAGCGATCGGTAGCGCTCTTCCGACTCCCGCAGCGCCTCTTCGACGGCCTTTCGCCGCGTGTCGGCGTCGCTCATTGGCGGGTGGCGAGCGTGTGCTCGTCGAGGAGGCCGATGCTGCCCGGATTGACCGGTTCGGCCGGCCGCTTCGTTACGGTGCCGTCGAGCCCGATGCGATCGAGGTCGCTCGTGAAGCCCTCGGCTGCGATGGCCAGCAGGGACCCGTCCGTCTGCCACACGAACTGACGGACCGGACGATCGAGGCTGGCGCCGGTGAGGTTGCGCGGAGCGCCGCCCGCGAGCGGCAGCACGTAGAGGTCGGTCGGCTCCGGTCCATCGACGCGCGCCCCGAGATACGCGAGCGTCGCGGCGTCGGGCGAGAGGCTCAGCGATCCGAAAGGACCGTGCGGCGCCGCCAGCTCGGCGAAGGTCCCGCTGCTCACCGCGATCGAGTAGATGCGGTTGGTGTCGCGATCAGACGCCGGCTGATTGGTGGCGGAGACGATCAGGCGATCGCCGGATGGCAGCCACTGCAGCTCGTCGACGGCCCAGCCGGCCGGGGACACGAGCCGCCGCCTGACCGCCGCAGGATTCGGCTCGAACCGGGCCGCGGCGGGCCCCCCGGGCTGGGGGGACAACTCCCCGGCGGCCAGC
>JANWLS010000190.1 GCA_025450765.1 Vicinamibacterales bacterium
ACTCAACGAATCCCTCTCCCTCCGCCACTTTCACGGGGTCCGTTCCGGGTAGGTGGGTTACCTTCCCGAAATGGCCTCGGACCAGAAACTGATTCATTCTGGAGAAACCGGCTCGTCAACAAAAACTCCTGTCGGGGATCAGCCGGGTGCGTCAGCAGAAAGAGCCGCCTCCATCACCGCATTCTCATCGTCGAATCGACCAGGCGATTCGACCCTCTTCATCGGCGGCGGCGTGAGGATCGCGAACGATTCGCGCGGAACTCCAGGCGCGTCGAGGCGGTCAGGTCGCCCTTCATGACGGACTGAATCTGCCGCAGCGCGTGCGCGTTCTCCTCCTCTGTGTTGGAGACGATGCAGTCGGAGGGCGCGAACAGCTGATACTCGCGCATGTAGGCGTCGTTGGCGGTGAAGAGGACGCAGACGTTGCCGGCAATGCCGGAGAGGACGACGCGACGAACCCGCATCTGCTCGAGCAGCATGTCGAGCGGCGTTCCGAAGAAACCGGAGTGCTTCGGCTTGAGGACGAAGTAGTCGGTCGATTTCGGCTTGAGACGGTGGGACACGCGGCGCCCCGGAGAGGACGCTGCAGTGCAGTGCGCGACGGTCTGGCGGAAGTCGGCTCGCCACTGGCCGAAGTTGTCGTTGACGTAAATGCAGGGGACGGCGGCGGCGCTGGCGCGGCGCTTGAGCGCGGCAAGGCGAGTGGCCATCGCTTCGGCCTGCTCGATCAGCGCCTCCGATCCCTCGAACGCTAAATCATTGATGACGTCGATGAGAAGCAGCGCGGATCCTGCCGCCGGAATCGCCATTGTCCGAGCGTAGCTGGAAGGTTCGAGCTCCCGCTAATGGGCTGGCCGCGCCTCATTCCGGCAGCGGCGCAACACTGACGTTGAGCGAGATGGTCCGACCAGGCTGAAGAAGAATGTCCGCCACGTAAGACCGGAACCCGGGTCGCACGATTTCCACGTGGTGGGCGCCGGCCGCGAGTTGGATGACGAACCGATTGCTATCCGAGCTCGTCCAGCGCTGGCCGTCGATGGTCACATTCGCGTTGGCCGGCTGCACCTGGAGCGAGAGCGTCCCGTCGCCTGCGGGCGCCTCGCCGGCTGGCTCTCCGGGCACGACCGCCATCGGTGGCGGTGGCGGCGGAACGGTTTCCGGGACGCCCGCCTGTGCTGCGATGCCCGTGCGCGGCATCAGCGCCGTGCCATCCGGCGGCGGCGGCAGCGGCGGCGCCATCATCGGCGGCAGGCTGGCCTCTCCCGGCGCCAGCGGCGCCATCCCCTGATGCAACCGCACGACGGCTCCTGGCGCGAGATACACGTGCCGCATCACGGTGCGATAGCCCGGAAGATAGAGCGCCACGTCGTGCCCGCCGGGCAGCAGTGGCAGTCCCTGGAAATAGCCGTCGAAGTCGTCGACGATGCCCGCGTAGAAGCCGTCGACGTACACAGCCGCGTTCCGCGGCGCCGAGAGGATGCGGAGCACGGCGCGCGCGCCGAACGCGGGATAGTCCGCGCGCGCGTAAGCCGTGCGGGGCCACCACGGATGCGGCCCGAAGAACGGATCGTAGAAGTAGCCGCCGACGAACACCACGGCGTCGCGCCGCACGACCCGCCGCTCGCGCCGATGCTCCGGCGGATACCGGCGCTGGGCCGAAGCCGGCCAGGCGGCAGACGCCATCAACGCGATCAGTGCGGCCAGGAGAACAGTGGAACGGCTCGTTCGGCGCATGGTGTCCTCGTCACCGGACAAAAATTCGTCGAAGGCCCGGTCGCCCGAGCATCTTGCACGAGTATTGCCAGCGCCGAGGCCGGGCGCGTTAGTGCGCCGACAGTGCGTCACTCGTCGAGGTGACGCCGCGGTGGGTGTGCTGGTGCCGATGCGCGCGGCGGCGATCCTGCCTGGACGGCGCGACGACGAGCCGCGCGACCTGCGCCGCGACGATGGTGGCGACGGCACGATGCTGATCGGTGGGCGCATGGCCGGGCGCGAACTCGATCCCGAGCACGCCGACGCAGCCTGACGGTGCCATCAACGGCACGGCGAGCGCGCTGTCGGACGACTGGCTGCCGGTCACGGTCGACACGCGAGCGGTGCGATAGGCCACGGCGGTCGCATTCACCTCGTCCACGCCCACCGGCGTGAGCTTCGCGAGCACCTCGGCGCGATAGCCCCACGCCAGCGCCGGCTTCAGCGCCGACGCGTCGTGATTCCGCGTCCAGACGATCACGCCGCGGCCGCCGAGCGCCGCGACGATGTCGGCGAGGAGCGGCTTGCGCTCGCTCAGCCGATCGACGCGGGCGAGCCGCGTGCACAACTCCGCGACCATTCGCAGATCGGGGCCAGCCGGCGTCTCGACGAGCGCCGGCGGTCTTTCGATGACCGGCGCGGTCGTTACCTGATTCTTCGCCTCGCTTGATCGACCGCCGGACAGCGCGCCCACGATCGATCCGATCGCCTGCCGAAGCCGGCCGGATCCGGCGGAGTTGCCGTTGCGGCCGGCCGGCGACCACACCTCAGGCCGCGTTGTACAGATGTCCTCCGGGTCCGGGTGGCGCTGCAGGAACTCGCGCACGATCTCGTCAGCGGGCAGGCCGATCGCGCGCGCGTAATCACGGACGTAGGTCCGGCGAAAGATCCCCGACGGCCAGCGCGACACGTCATCCCGCTCCAGGCCCTCGAGGAGCGACATCTTGATCTTCGTCTGGTCCGCGATGGTCCGCAGGTCGATCTGCTGTTCTTCGCGCTTCTGGCGCAGGCGCGCGCCGAGGCTCTCGGGCATGTCGCGCTACATGCACATCAGCGGCCAATCGCGCGGCGGAAAATGCTGCGCGATTCGAGCGACGCGGGCCGCGAAAACGGGCCGTCATGTAACTCCTGCCGGCCGATTCTTCACAGTTCTTCCCATTCATCACGGGTTCATGAAGCCGGCGCTACACTCGATGCCCGAACAGGCGTATGAAAGACGTGGTCCGTCGAACGGCTCTCGCCCTGGTACTCGTCGCGTGGTTGGGCCCCTCGCTCCTCGCCGCTCCGGCGCCGACTCACCCGCGGCGCATCACCGGCATCGTCCTCGACGCCACCAGCGCCGTCCTGCCCGGGGCGCGCGTCGAGCTGATCGATCCCGCCGGCAAGGTGACGGCGTCGGTGCTCACCGGCACCGATGGCGCGTTCTCCTTCGAACCAGGCTCGCCGGGACGCTACAGCGTCCGCGCCTCGCTCGATGGCTTTCAGACGCGAACGGTCGACGCCCCGCTCGGCTCGCGCGAGCCGAAGCCGCTCCGCATCACGCTGCCGCTCGCCGGCGTCCGGCAGGACATTACGGTCAACGGCCAGACGCGGCAGGTCAGCACGGGCGCCGCGTCGAACGCGGACGCCGTGAGCGTGAGCCAGAACACGCTCGCGGCGCTGCCGGTGTTCGACGATGACGCGGTGGCGACCTTGTCGCGGTTCCTGGACAACGGCGCTATCGGATCGGGCGGCGTGACGCTGCTCGTCAACGGGATGGAAGTGAGCAGCCTGGACGTCAGCACGTCGGCGATCGATCAGATCAAGATCAACCAGGACCCCTATTCCGCCGCCTACTCGCGCCCGGGCCGGGGCCGGATCGACATCATCACCAAGCCCGGCTCCCAGGCGTATCACGGCGATGGGACGTTCATCTTCCGCGACTCCGCGCTGAACGCCACGAACGTCTTCGCCACGACGAAGCCGCCCGAGCAGCGGAAGATTGGCGACGCGTTTCTCGGCGGGCCGGTCGGGCACGGCGGGAAGACGTCCTTCATGTTCTCGCTGAAGGACGACACCGAAGATCAACAGGCGATCATCTACGCGCTCGGCCCCGAGGGCGCGATTCGCGGCGCCGTGCCGCAGCCGTACCGGCACGCGCTCGTCTCGCTCGGCATCACCCACCAGCTCGGCCGCTCCACGATTTCGATCCGGCCGTCCTTCGAAGAAGAGAAGGACGCCTACCGCGGCGTCGGCGGCACGGTGCTCGGCTCGGCGGGGACGACGTACTACCACACGGAAGAGGAGGTGACCTACAACCAGCAGACCGTGTTCAGCCCGTCGCTGATCAACCAGTTTCAAATCCGCGTCGGTCACGAGTACGAGCCGCAGACCAGCGTCTCCTCGGCGCCCGGCATCGTCGTGGACGGCGCCTTCACCGGCGGCGGCGCGTCGACGAACTACAGGCGCACGGAGCTGCACGCGCAGATTTCCGAGAGCCTGACGGCGACGCGCGGGCATCATCTGCTGCAGGTCGGCTTCCAGGTGCCCGACTGGAGCCAGCGCGGCTTCAACGATCAGAGCGAATTCAACGGCACCTTCTACTTCGCGGATCTCGCGGCGTACGAAGCGGGGCATCCGTACTCGTTCGTGCAGCAGACGGGCAACCCGCGGCTGTCGTGGCTGGAGAAGGTGCTCGGCGCGTACGTCAACGACGACTGGCAGCTCTCGCCGTCCGCCACGCTCTCACTCGGCCTCCGCTACGACTGGTCGAACTACTTCGCCGATCACGACACGCTCGCGCCGCGGCTGTCCATGGCGCTGCGGCCCGGCGGGTCGACATCCACGGTGATCCGCGCCGGCGGCGGCCTGTTCTGGGACAAGATCGGTCCGTTCCCGATCATCGACGTGCAGGAGCTCCAGCCCGGCGGCATTCAGCGGATCGTGCTGACGAACCCGTCCTATCCCGATCCCTACGCAGGCAGCCAGGCCGCCGAAGCGCCGCCGAGCATCGTCCGCTTCGCGCCCGGTATCGAGCTGCCGTGGACGTTTCAGTTCAGCGGCGGCGTGGAGCAGCAGCTGTTCAAGGGAGCGACCCTCTCGGTCATGTATTACGGATCGGACAGCCGCGAGTTTCGATCGCGCGATGTCAACGCGCCGATGCCGCCGCTCTATCTCGCGCGGCCGGATCCGGCGTATGGCCAGATCCGGGAGATCGACACGTCGGCGCGGCAGCATGGCGACTCGCTCCAGGTGACGCTGCGCGGCGGCGCGACGCGCTGGTTCAATGGGCAGGTGCGCTACTCGCTGAGCCGCACGATGAACGACTCGGGTGGGCTGAACTGGTTTCCGGCGAACGATTACGACTTGTCGGCGGAGTGGGCGCGCGCGGATTTCGACCGCCGCCATCGCCTGCTGCTGCTCGAGACGATGAGTCCGGGCCGCCAGTGGAATCTCGGCGTGGCGCTGACGGTCGAGAGCGGGCTGCCGTACACGGAGACGGCGCCCGGCGATCCGTTCAACAACGGCCGCGGCGGCGCCCGGCCGGATGGCGTCGGGCGCAACAGCCTGCAGGGCGCAGCGGACGCGGAGCTCGATCTCCGGCTTTCGCGCGCGCTGGCGCTCGACGGCGCGTCGGGCCCGAAGCTCACGTTCGGCCTCGACGCCTTCAACGTGCTGAACCGGGTCAATTACACCCGGTACGTCGGCGCGATCACCTCACCGCTCTTCGGGCAGCCGGTCACGGCGCAGGCGCCTCGCGAGCTGCAGCTGTCTCTCGGACTGAAATTCTGAACGGCACAGAAACGACCGGCTATTGACGGCTCTTCGGAGCGCCTGCGCCGTGTGTCACCGAAATTCCCGCATGGACCGTGAACAGCGCCTGCTCCTGCCAGGGGAGATTCGGCGGCGCGGGCACCGTGGGGAACCCGCCCAGTCTCAAGTGCATGCGAATCGCCGAATGGGGGAGCTTGAGAACGGTCACAGTGCCCAGGTCCAGGCTGCGGCGGCTCGACGATTCGAAGATGAGCGAGTGCTGCAACCAGCCACTCGAGCGTGCGGCCTGGCTTTCAGCATGCTCGGTCGCGACCAGCGTTTGAGGAGGCGCCACCGGCACGGGCGGCGGGCTGGCCGCCTGTTGAGCCTGCCCGCGGGCGAATGCTGCCGACGGCAGCAGGGTCGCGGCCGTAAGGGCGCCGATCAGGACGGCGGCTTTGAATCTCATACCCTGAACAACTGCAGTGATGATGCCAGCGGACGTCCTGGTCGAGCACCGGCACTCGACGCACTCCGCAAAAAAGCCCGCGCGCGCGGACAGCTGACCTCGGCGCGAAGCGTCGACGGTCCGTCCGGCAAGGGCAGCGGAACGCGACTCCTTCCTCGGAAAATGGCGGATTTCTGTCGAGTGCGACCTGACGGCGCTGGCATCGCGCGTGCTCCGCCGAGCCTCCGAAAGGAAGGCTCCGATGTCGATCGCTCCAATCAGCCAGGCAAGCCCGCTCGCCCCGTCGTATTCCGCCCAGAACGATCAGCAGAAGCGAAGCGAGTTCCAGCAGCTCGTCTCGTCGATTCAGTCGGGCAACCTGTCGGGCGCGAAGTCCGCGTACACGTCCCTCTTCCCCAACGGCGTGCCCGCGGGCACGTCGAACACGCCGATCGGCCAGGATCTCGGCGCGCTCGGCCAGGCGCTGCAGTCCGGGGATATCTCCTCGGCGCAGCAGCAGCTCACCAAGCTCCAGACCGACTTCCAGGCGCTGCGGTCGGGAGGGCACCATCATCACCACCACCATCAGGCGGCGGATGGCACGCAGGGGTCGGCGAACAATCCGCCAGCGAGTGGCGGCAATCCGTTTTTATCGGCTGGCGTCGGCTCAACGCCCAGTGGATCACTGATCAACGTGACGGCGTAAGGCCCTCACTCCGCTCTCAACGCGCTCGTGGGATCCGTCCTCGTGGCGCGCCGGGCCGGGAGCAGGCAGGCAGCGGCCGCGGCGAGGAGGACCACGAGCGCAACCGTGATCAACACGGCCGGGTTATTCGGGCGGATTTCGAACAGCAGGCTCTCCAGCACGCGGCCGGTGGCGAGCGCCGCGACGACCCCCGCGAGCACGCCCCAGGCCACCGGCGCCAGCGCCTGGCGCAGGACGAGCGCCCAGAGATGCCCGCCACTCGCGCCGATTGCGATCCGGAGCGCCAGCTCCTTGCGGCGCCCGGCGACTTCGTGCGTGACGAGCGCATACACACCCATCGCCGCGAGAAACAGGGCCAGGCCCGCGAAGAGCAGCAGCAGCGTCAGCTGATAGCGCTGCGGGGCGACGACGGTGGAGGTGAACTCCGCGAGCGAGCGGAGCCTGGGAATCGGCGCGTCGGGCGCAAGCTTCCAGATGGCGTCACGCAGCGGGCCCGCGAGCGAGGCGGCCGGCAGCGTGCTCCGGACGACAACCGATAACGAATAGGGCGGATTCTCCCAGTACGGCTGATAGACGACACTTGGCGGCGCGGTGGTGAGCGAGCCATCCAGCGCGTCGGCGGCGACGCCGACTACCGTCGGATTCTGCCCGTTCATCAGCATCTTGCGGCCGACAATCGATCGCGGATCGTCGCCGGGCCACAGCGCCTTCGCCGTCGCCTGCGAGATCACGACGGCCTCGTTCATCTTCGCTTCGTCTTCGGGGCTCTTCGGCGGCCATCCCGCGGGCCGGTCGCTCTCCGCGAGGTCGCGTCCAGCCAGCAGCGGAATGCCGATCGTCCTGAAGTACCCGGGACTGACGAACCGCACGTTCACGTGCGGCTTCTCGGCGGCCGTGTACACGCGGCCGGGGACGCCCGCGCTATCGATCCACGTCTCGCCTTCGAGCGGCAGGTGCGAGGTGAAGGCGGCAGATGTCACGCCGGGCACCTGCGAGATGGCTGCCGGCAACTGGCTGAGAACGTGATCGCGCTGGGCGTCGGTGTACGTGTTGATCACGACGTCGGCGGCGAGTGTGCGCTCGGCGGAAAAGCCGGTGGGACGGCTGATCAGGTGGTAGAAGCTCACGCCGAGGAGGCCAGCCGCGGCGAGGAGCACGGTCGAGAGCGCCGCCTGAACCCCGATCAGCGCCTTCCGCGATCGCAGGCTCGCGCGATCGGCCGTCACCGACGCCGCGCCCGCCTTGAGCGAGCTTTGGGGATCGGCGTGGCTCAGGCGCAGGGCCGGGACGACGCCCGTCAGCAGGCCGGCGACGACTGCGAGGAGCAGCCCGAAGACGAGCACCCGCCAGTCCAGGTGCACCTCGTCCAGCCGCGGGATGCCGGCCGGAGCGAGCGCGACAAGCGTCTGCAGCGTGAGGGCGGTGCACGCGATGCCGAGGACGCCGCCCGCGAGCGCCAGCACGACGCTTTCGCCGAGGATCTGTCGCACGAGCTGTCCCGGCGCGGCGCCGAGCGCCGATCGGATTGCCCATTCCCGCCGCGAATCCGCCAGCCTGGTCGTCCACAAGCCGCCGAGGTTCACGCAGACGATCAGCAGGACCGCCGCCACGCCGGCGAAGAGCAGCCAGAGTACCTGCCGTGCATCGGCGACGGCGTAATCGCGCACGGTGGTGAGCCGGGCGTCGAGCGCCAGCTTCTCCGGCGCGGAGCGCGCGAGGTCGGCCTGGATCACGTTCAGCTGCGCGAGCGCGTGCGGGAGCGTCACGCCGGCCTTGAGTCGGCCGATCACCGTGTAGTTGAAATTGGAAAAGACGGCCGTGAGATCGCCGCCCATCTCGGGCCCGAAGTGCAGCGGGACGAAATACTCCGTCGGCGAACCGGTCGTCATCGGCCCGAGCTCGGCGCCGCCGAGGCGGAAGTTCGCCGGCAGCACGCCGATCACGGTGGCTTGCCGGCCCGACGCGCCGACCACGCGGCCGATCACCGTCGGATCCGCGTTGTATGCCGAGCGCCACACCGCGTCGGTGATCACCATCGGCGTCGACGTGTCGGTCTCGTCGGCCGGCACGAACAGCCGCCCGAGCTCGGCGCGCACGCCCACCACATCGAAGAAGTTCGACGAGACCTTCGCCCCGTGCAGCAGGCGTGGCCGGCCTTCGCCGGCGAGCGTGAAGGAGTTCGACTGCAGCGCGGAGAGGCCGATGAAGTCCGTCGCGTTCTTCTGCCAGGCCAGGAACGCGGATGGTGTGTCGAAGTAGCTGAACTTTTCAGAGCCGGGGATCTGCGGCACGCGCTCGCCGACCAGCACGAGCTGGCCCGGGTCGTGAAAATCGAGCGGCTGCAGGAGCACCCCGTTCACCACGGAGAACATCGCGGTGGTGGCTCCGACGCCGAGTGCGAGCATGAGGATGACGATCCACGGAAAGGCACCACGGCGGCGGAAGGGGAGATTCATCACCCCCGTTGGACGGATGGCACGTCCTCAAAGTTGCCAGCCAGCCGGTACGTGCCGCGGGAGGGCGACACGGCGTAGCCTTCGGCGACCAGCGCGCGGTTGCCGCGGCCGGCTTCGGGGCGGGAAAGGCCGATGACGCGGGCGAGCTCGCCGGGAATCGTCAGGCCAGCCGTGGCCAGAAAGCAGCGGGCGATTTCGCGGACCGCGACGTCACGGGCCGCGCGCCGGCGGAGTGCATCGGGGAAGCGTCCGACGGCAAGCGTCCAGATGTAGGTGAACTTCGGTGCGTAGACCACCTGGCTCGGGATCACGATCATCGCCGCCTGCAACTCGTCGAGCGCGCGGTTGAAGGTGGCGCGATCCGTCACACCGGAATCGGTGCGGAGATCGGCCGACGCGATTTCCCACTCGCGGCGCAGCACGCGCAAGAGCTTCTGCGCGGGACCACTCAGGCGCGTCGACTCTTCTGCGCGACGAACGCCCCAGATAGCGTAGAAGTACGGGATCATCCGCGGCGCGAGAAACATCGTCTTTTTGCGCGCCAGCTTGGCGTAATAGATGTGGCCGCGCCCGAGGATCTCATCCTTCAGTGTCCAGGCGAGCGACGCTTCGGGATCTTTCTGCACGGTGCGCGGCATCACGGCGTCGCGGCGGCCGCACACGGCGACGTACAGCGAGGGGCCGGGCCGGCGGGCGTCGGCGAGGCAGGCGGCAAAACCGACGCGCTCGACAAAGCGCTCGGCCTCGAACGCCGTCTCAATCTGGCGCGCATTCTCGCGGCACCAGTGCTCGTCGCGGTAATCTTCGATCTCGGGTGGGATCACGGAATCGGTCGGCCGCTGCCGGCCGCAGGGGCCATCATCTCATGGCTGGTCCCGCTGGGCCGGCAGTGGAACGACCCGCGGGAGGGCTAGCCTTTCACCACCCTGGACTGCATCGCGATGAAGCGCTTGCCAAGCTCCTGATCCTTCGGAATCGACTGGAGGATCTGGTTGAACTTCTCCACGGTGAGCTTGTGGTCGTCGAGCACCTTCATCATCCGTTGATTGGCGTCCTTCTTGATGGCCTGCACCCTGGCCTGATCCGGCTCGCTGGCGAGCTGATCTTTTTCCTTCTGCTGGATATCGGAAATCGCCAGGTAACTTCGGGTGAACTGCTCGAGTGTCTGGTCATCGATCTGTGACGAGCTGAGGTACCCCTGGTTCGGGGACTGGCCCTGCGCCTGCTGCTGTTGCGACGGCGGCTGGCTCTGCGTCGTCTGCGCGCGGGCCGAGCCGGCGGAGACGAGAAACATCGCGGCGGTCAAAGCGGCGGCGCCGAGGAGCGGTTTCTGGCCTCGGATCATCAGTCGACCTCCAGTGAGAGCGGGGCTCTACCCCGCGTGACCGCGTATTTACGCAATGCCCGTGCACTCATCCGGCTTGGCATGCCGGGGCCGAACCGGGGTATAGTTTTCGCCATCGGCGAACGCCGCCGGCGCCTCCCATTCCTCATCGATCGCGTATTTTTGATAGTCGGGTTGAGCAAGACCGGACGTTGGTCTCGTGATTTCGGGCTCGCATTTTCATCCGACGGACATCTTTATATATGGCTCACGCTTCTCACCCGGAAACAACCGCCTCCGCCAGGCGGCCGACGACCCGACTGCACAAGAGTCTCAGCACCGTCGAGTACTTCACGTTCGGCTTCGGCAGCATGATCGGCGTCGCGTGGCTCATCCTGATGGACGATTTCCTGGGCCGCGGCGGCCCGGTGGGCGGCGCGCTCGGCTTCCTGATCGGCGGCATCCTGCTGCTGCCGATCGCACACACCTACGCGCGGCTCGCGCGGCAGATCCAGGATGCGGGCGCTGAAATCGCCTACACGGAAGGGGTGTTCACGCCGTTTCTGAGCTTCGCGACCGGCTGGACGATGGTGCTGGCGTACGCGATCGTGTGTCCGTGGGAAGCGGTCGCCCTCGGCAACCTGATGTCGATGGTCTTTCCCGGGTTGAACAGCCATCAGCTCTGGGTGCTCGCCGGCAGCCCAATCTATCTACCGCGCCTTGTCATCGGTCTCGGCCTCACCGCGCTCGTCGTCGGCGTGAACTATCGCGGCATCCGCCTGAGCGGCGTGATGCAGAACTGGATGACCTTCGGGCTGCTCGCCTCGTTCGGCATCTTCGCGGCGCTCGGCTTCCTGCGCGGGAATCCGTCGAACCTCGAGCCGATGTTCGCGCATCCGGGCTCGGCCGGCATCTGGCTGTCGATCCTGATGACGATGCAGATCGTGCCGTATTACCTGACCGGCTTCGAATCGGTGGCGAAGGCTTCCGAAGAGGCGAAGGTGGGGTACGATCCGCGCGGGTTCGGCCACGCGATCTACATGGCGCTCATCGGCGGCTTCGTGTTCTACGCGCTGGTGATCCTGGTCGTGCCGTACGTCTATCACCCGTGGCAGGACATCGTGACGGGACACATCACCACCGAGGTCGCGTTCGAGCGGGCGTTCGGCTCGCACTGGATCGCACAGGTGATCATGATCGGCGCGTTCCTCTCGCTGGCCAAGGTCTTCAACGGAAACTTCGTCGCCTCGACGCGCATGCTCTATGGCATCGGGCGCCGCGACCTCGTGCACCCGTCGCTCGCGCGCGTGCATCCGGAGCACGGGACGCCGATGACGGCGATCATCCTGATGGGCGTGATCACGGCGATCGCCGCGTGTCTGGGCGATGCGATTCTCGTCCCGATTTCGGAGGTCGGCTCGCTCGCGGTGGCGGTGGGCTGGCTGTCGGCGTGCCTCGCCTACATCATGCGGATGCGCCGCGCCGACAACGAGCCGCGCTTCCATGCGATGGCGTCGATCGGCGTGCTGGTGAGCGTGGCGATCATCTGCATGAAGGTGCTGCCGCAGGTGCCGGGCAGCTTCTCGGGATACGACTGGCTCGCCTTCGCGGTGTGGAGCGGGCTCGGGTTTGCGTTCTGGGTGGGAAGGCCGAAGATCACAGCGCCTGCGGCCATGCCGAGCCGAGGATAAGCGAATCCGAGGCGAGGCACATCAGCGCGTCTTGATATCCTGCAGTGCCTGCTCGACGAACGTCTCCTCCGGCACGGCGCCGAGAATCTCCGTCTTCCCGTTGACGATGGTCTTCGGGACGCCGGTGACGCGATACTGGCGCGACAGGTCGGGGAACTCGGTGGCTTCGACGACGGTGGCGCGGATGTGATCGCTGGCGAGTGCCATGCGGTGGGCCAGGCTGACCGCCCGGGGGCAGTGCGGTCAGGTGGGTGTGACGAACACCTGGATGTCGACCGGCTCGTCGATCGCCGCGACGCGCGCGAGCGTGTCCTCCGACAATCCATCAGCGCCCAGGCCGTGCTCGGCGCCCGAGACGAGCAGGATCGCGTCGAGCAGCGACGTGAACTCGTAGCCTGACGGCGCGCCGTAGAACCTGATTCCCGGATCGCCCGCTCCCATCACCGCGATCGCCGGCACGCGATCGACGCCGTATGGCGCCGCCTTGTCCTTGTCCAGGACGAGATTCACTTCTTCGAGCGTGAGCTTGTCGGAGAGCGAGACGAGCTCGTCGAGAATCTGCCGCGCGAGCGTGCACGATTCGCAGCCGAGCGACTGGGTGAACAACACCAGTCGCACGGGATTGACCATCGTGCCAAAAAGCTCGGAGACCTTGCGGCGGTCGGCGTCGGAGAGCAGGGACATGGATCGATTATAGGCCACGGGCTGCGGGCTTCAGGCCACAGGCCTGATCAGGCCGGCGGCCCGTCGCCCGAAGCCCGTCGCCCATCACTTGAACAGATCGTCAAACGCCTTTCTCGCGTCCGGCGGTCCCGATGAGCCGGTTTCACGTTCGACGGTGGTTCGCGGTGCGAACAGCGGACAGGTGTTGCGTGCATCCTTCGGCGTGATGCGTGCGGGGATCGATTGCGCGCACTCGAAGCGACTCCCGGTGTCGAACGACACGCACTGGATGCACGCGTGCAGATCCACGCCACACCGTGCACATCGGCCGTCGGCGGCGATCGGGAGCGCGAGGAGATTGCCGCAGCGCGCGCAGCGCATCACCTCGCGGTAGCCCATAAGGTTCGGCGTGCGAGGGCCTTCGGGCCGCTCGCGCGGCGCTTGCGGCGCCTTGGGCGCCGGCTTCGCCGGACGATCCGAGTCCTGGTAGCCGCGTTGACGATATTTTCGATCAGACATACACGGTCAGCATTTTCATGTTTTGCGGCGGGGCCCCACCCCCGCGATGCTTCGCTCGGGATTTTCATGTCCCTCGCTCAGCATGGCCGCAGGCGCTCGTGCCCGCAACCGGTGGCCCGCAGCCCGTGGCCGCAGCACGCAACCTGTCGCCCGAGCCCAATTCTGTTATAGTAACCGCGCACACGACGTGCCGACGCGTGCGGTGCTCACGCGTTGCGATCCTTGACGGACCAAAAAGGTTTCTGGTAGAACTTCGGGTTGGCTCGCAGCTCTTGTGCGAGCGGTTTCCTACGGATCCCCCGCAGGTCTCGTCACGCTGGCCGGGAAGATGTGGCTGGCGGATAGCTCGATCGACCGCACCGATGCAAATCTTTCATCGCAGGGCAAATACGCTGTTCCGTGCCGCGCTGTTCGGCGGCATCCTGTTTCTCGGCGCGATGTTGTGGCTGGCCAATGCCATCGAGGATTCGGGCTGGGTCACGCGGGCGCACGAAACCATTCAGCAACCGGTTCAGTTCAGCCACGCCCGGCATGTCGGCGGCAACGGCATCGACTGCCGGTACTGTCACACGTCGGTGGAGACCTCGTCGTTCGCCGGCATTCCGCCGACGAAGACCTGCATGAACTGCCATTCGGTCATCTTCAACCAGTCGCCGTATCTCGCCCCGGTCCGTACGAGCTTCGTGACCAACGAGTCGCTGCACTGGAACCGGGTGCACGACCTGCCGGACTTCGTGTACTTCAATCACAGCATCCATGTGAACAAGGGGATCGGCTGCTCGACCTGCCACGGCCGGATCGACGAGATGCCGCTCGTCGTGCAGGTGCAGTCGCTCGAGATGCGGTGGTGTCTCGATTGCCATCGGCACCCGGAGCGCAACGTCCGTCCGCGCGCCGACGTGTTCAACATGGCGTACGTGCCGCCCACCAACCAGATTGAGCTCGGGAAGAAGCTGGTGGCGGAATACCACATCAAGGATCCGCGCGACCTCACGAGCTGTTCGACGTGTCATCGCTAGCGGACGGGGATTTCCGAGAGAGCTCGACGAATTGTCATGAGTGAAGATCACACGCTCGATCTGGCGGCTATCCGCGCGCGCCTGGGCGCCTCGACGGGCCGCGAGACCTGGCGCAGTCTGGAAGAGCTCGCCGATTCTCCCGGTTTCCAGGAGATCGTGCAGCGCGAGTTTCCCAGCCGCGCCTCCGAATGGCTCGACCCGGTCGGCCGCCGCTCGTTCCTGAAGTTGATGGGCGCCTCG
Source organism: Vicinamibacterales bacterium (assembly GCA_025450765.1). Taxonomy (GTDB): domain Bacteria; phylum Acidobacteriota; class Vicinamibacteria; order Vicinamibacterales; family CAVVIG01; genus JAGWRA01. The sequence goes on from JANWLS010000190.1 coordinate 14,551, forward strand.
CTCGCGCTGGCGGGCGTCACCGCCTGTACGCGGCAGCCGATCGAGCAGATCGTCCCCTACGTCACCCAGCCGGAAGAGATCATCCTCGGCAAGCCGCTCTACTTCGCGACGGCGTTGACGCTCGGCGGCATCGCCACCGGCGTCCTCGTGAAGAGCAACGAAGGGCGGCCGACGAAGATCGAGGGGAACGTCTTCCATCCGGAAAGCCAGGGCGCGACGAGCGTCTTCGGCCAGGGGTCGGTGCTCTCGCTCTACGATCCCGATCGGACGCAGTCGATCACCTACCTGGGCGATACGCGGAGCTGGAACAACTTCGTCGGGGCGTTCCAGGGCGTGCTGCGCACCAAGACCGCGCTCAAGGGCGCCGGGATCCGGATCCTCACCGAGACGGTCTCGTCGCCGACGCTCGCCGATCAGTTCAAGGACGTCCTCGCGGCGTATCCCGACGCCCAGTGGCACCAGTACGAGCAGACGGGCCGCGAGCACGTGCGCGAAGGGGCGAAGCAGGCCTTCGGCCGCTATGTCGAGACGCAGTATCACTTCGACAAGGCCGACGTGATCCTCTCGCTCGGCGCCGATTTCCTGAGCGGCGAGCCGGGGACGCTGCGCTACGTGCGCGACTTCTCGAATCACCGGCGCGTCGCCGGGCCCGACAGCACGATGAACCGGCTCTACGTCGTCGAGCCGATGCTCACCAACACGGGCGCGATGGCGGATCATCGCTGGCCGCTGCGTCCGAGCCAGATTGCCGCCTTCTCGGCGGCGGTCGCGTCGGGTCTCGGCGTCGCGGGCGTGCCGCCGGCCGATGCGCAACTGCCGCAGGACGTGCAGTCGCACGTCGCCTCGATCGTCA